>JBEKLF010000087.1:0-29449 GCA_050010335.1 Terriglobia bacterium | reverse complement strand
CGGAAGGTGTCGGCCCGCGAAGCGCTTCTCCTTCGCCCCACGCCCAGGACCACGCGAGCATCACTTTTCCGATTGCACCGAACTCCGCTTGGCTCCCAATGCCGCTATCGACGGATTGGGGGCCCGTCAACGACGAAGCAGGCCGACAAATTGTATCAACAGCGACGCGACTTTATGTCCATATACTTAGAAGGCCCGCAATCCTGATAACTTATTGATAACAAAGGCCATAAAAACCGATTTTTGTTCTCCCAATCCTGACAATATATTGAAAATAAACCGCTTACAACAAATTCCAAAAAGCGTAAACTGGGGTGCAATATGCCCGACGGTGGAGGTGTCAAATTGACACCGGCAGAAGGCAGAATAGCCCCACCAAGGTGAGGAAATCGGGCAAGGGACCGCGCGTATTTTCAATATCCGGCGAGACAATAGTATCGGAGGGGGAGGACAACCGCGATGGCATTTCTCGACCACCTGCAAGTCGGCTCAACTCGGCATCCGAAAGTTGCGGGAAGAATGAAGGATCGTTATTTACGGCTCCGCCAGGTTGCCCCCATGACTGACAGGATTTGAGATCGGCCTTTGCGGGTTGTCGGTAGCAGATATGAAATCGGTTGGGGCGGTCGTGCCGTTCTTTGCTGGAATCAGAAGATAACCGGTTACCCCATTCTGATTAATGCTCGTCACGACCATCACATAAGCCTTGCCCTGCTCGCTTGGAAAAAACACGACGGGGGTCCGTACACCCTGACTTTGAACCGAAACTCTTTGATTTCCCGGCGCTGATGCAATTGTTCCATCAAAGCGTTGATGCCGGACGTCGGTTTTGGTCAACTGGAAGGAAACGCCGGGGATGACTTCATCCTGATGATTCTTTAGAGCTTCGAAGGCCACTTGGTGGGTCGGGAGCGAGTCGCTGAGGGAAGCGAGTTCGCGATGCTCCTGGCCCTGCTGTTCGCGGAGCGCCGCAACCTGGCTGGCGAAATCGGTCCGGGCAGTCTCAAGTTCATTCCGAGCTTGCGAGAGCTGCGCCTCAACTTGCGCCAAGTGAAGCTGGTCCGCGTTCCGTTCGCTCGTCAATTGGGCTAACTGCGTCTGGAACATTGAGGTTTGTTGGTTCAAGCCCTTGAGCAAGGACGCCTTCAGGTTGGCCACCAACTGACCTGTCTGTCCCCGGGTCCGGCCCAGGGCAGCCTTCGATTCCGCGTCAATGCTTCGCACCTGCGAGGCGAGATTCTGTTGGTCCGCTCGTGAATCAGCAAGGCGTCGTTCGACGTTCCCCAAATGTTGCGCAATCGCGGGAAGCGATTTCGCTATTACCGGCACCTGTTCTAATTGAATGCCTTCTTGCCACAGGACTGTGTAGCCATAAGCCACGACAACCGCTAAGGCGACGGTGAGGGTTGCGATGCATGCCCAAACCCCCGCCGACCTCCGTTTGTAATAGGCAGGAAGTTCTTCAACATCCGCTCGGTCGATTTCCCAATCCTGCGCGGTTTGAGATCGGTTGAGATTGTCCAGCTTGAATTCAGCAGCGTACCCTTCACTCGCTCGAATCATTGCGGAACCTCCGAGATTGCGGTGCAGGACGAAAGGCCGACCGACGTTTTGAAGCCTTGGTGACGAACCTCACCGCAATCATTGCAGCAAGTCGAGTTCCAGTACCAAAATTTCCGGAAGTGGTTGAATTATCAAGGCCTTTGCCGGACTAAGGGGAGGTGGAATCCATTAGCGAAGATGTAATAGATACCCTGTGCAGGCGAAATTTCCAGGGAGCCGTGCGCGAAGGGGCGACGGCAAATTGCCAATTGACGATTTTCGATTGCCGATTGATGATGGCTTATTGAGGTTTGATGATCATGAATCGGCATTTCTTCTGTGGGGGCCGGTGGCTGGCGCTCCTCGCCACCGTGATGATGGTGGTATGCGCGCTGCCCTCCCCAAGACTCCTCGGCCAAGTTACCGCCCCGCCTCAGGCCGAGACCCTCACCGTCGACGCGCAAGCGCCCCCGCAGCCTTTTCCCCACTCTTGGGAACGGATGTTCGGGTCCGGCCGCGCCATTCTCGCCTTGCGCGACAGTTACCGCCGCGATCTGCGTGAGGTCAAGGAGGCCACGGGGTTTGAGTACGTCCGCTTTCACGCCATCTTCCACGACGAGGTAGGGCTTTACAACGAAGACGAGCACGGCAGCCCCGTCTACAACTACTCCTACGTGGATCAGATTTACGATGGCCTTTTGGCGAACGGCGTACGCCCTTGCGTCGAGTTGAGCTTCATGCCGGAAAAGCTGGCCTCCACGCCGTCTCGACAGGCCTTTTGGTACAGGCCCTTCAACTCCCCGCCCAAGGACTGGGACCGTTGGGGAGACCTTGTCCAGCACTTCGCCCAGCACCTTGTGGATCGATATGGCATCGATGAAGTCTCCCAGTGGTATTTTGAAGTTTGGAACGAGCCCAACATTGACTTCTGGGCCGGGGATCCGAAGGAGCCCACCTACTATCACCTGTACGATGTGTCGGCACGCGCTCTCAAGACTGCCAGCCCGCGTTTGCGGGTAGGGGGGCCGGCAACAGCGCAAGCGGCGTGGGTGGACCGGTTCATCCGGCACTGCGTCGCCGGGAATGTGCCGGTGGACTTTGTGTCAACCCACGTCTACGCCAACGATACCGCCAAAGACGTGTTCGGCACAAACGAGCAGATTCCGCGCGACCAGATGGTCTACCGCGCCGTCCGCAAAGTCCACGATCAGGTGAAGGCCTCCGCCAAGCCCGATTTGCCCCTCATCTTCAGCGAGTACAACGCCAGCTACATGAACGAGATCGATGTGACGGACTCCGCCTTCATGGGCCCGTGGCTCGCCAATACGATCCGTCAGTGTGACGGTTTGATCGACATTATGGCTTATTGGGCCTTCTCCGATGTGTTCGAGGAGCAAGGCGTGGTGAAGCGGCCCTTTTACGGGGGTTATGGATTGATGGCTGCCGGGAATATTCCCAAGGCGGCCTACAACGACTTCAAGCTGCTGCATGAACTGGGCGCCCAACGCATCCGAGTCGACTCAGACTCGGCGCTCGCCACCCGCCGCCCGGACGGCTCGCTTGCCATCGCCGTGTGGAATTACGCGCCACCTGGGAATGGCGGCTTGGCAAAGCGAGTGACGCTCTCGATCAAGGGAATGACGGGTGCGGGGGAGGCGCGCATCCAAGTTGTCGATCGCCAGCACGGCTCGGCCTTGGCTGCCTGGGAGGCGATGGGCAAGCCGGACTTCCCCAGCCGCGAACAGCAGGAGAATCTGCGCAAGGCCGCGGAACTCGGCCCGCCGGAGATTCGTCCCTTATCTGCGGCCAACCCCTCCACGATCGAGCTGACTCTTGCGCCTCAGAGTCTGGCGTTGATTGAGATTTCGTGGCGGGATTCCAAATAGCAATCCACCCTATGCAGAAGCCCGACCAGGCCTCAGGGAGGGAGGGGTGTTGCCTGTTGACCTGAAGCGTTGGGAAAAGGCGCTAGCCCTGTCGCCTGAGTCCCTGCCGCTCTATAGGCCTTAAATCCCGCGCGGTCCATGCCCCGCCGCGCTTCCGGGCTCCTCATGAAGGTGTCCCAAACAAACCCGGTGCGCACATTTTCCGCCATCAACAGGGTAATTCCTGTGTCGATTCCAACCACGTCCTTGTCATACCAGCCTTTGAGCGGGTTGAAAGCATTGACAAATCCATACTTGCTAAAGGCGCCGTCTCCATAACGCGCCCTGATGTTTCGCAGGACGCGCAGGGTTGCGTCGGTGAGGAAGGGCAGCGAACCCCCCGGCGCACTGGGAACGACGGTGCCGTCAATCGGCCCCATTTCGGGAGGACCACCCCAGGCCACATAGCCGTACTGTGAATCCGACGCCGTGATGCCCCACAGGTCGTCGCTGTAATCGGGAAACTGCTTGCCCAGTTCCAAACAGAAACGGCGATGGACTTCGGTGGCAATCACCGAATTCTGAAAATAATCCGCATATCGGTCGCGCTTGCCGCGGAAATCAAACCATGCCTGGGAGTATTGATGCACAAACAGAGGGGCGAACGACCCGATGTACCGAAGGCCCTCATAATCGAAGGTCGTACGCTTCCAGGCGTCCCAGGCGTCCTGCGGTAAAGGGTGCGACAATGAACCGAGCCCCAGCAGGTACATCATCATCAATTCACTGTAATAGTCCCAACGATACGGCAGGAAGCCGTTCTCCGGCAGCCATCCGTGGGGAAGCAAGCGAGTGTCCATCGAGAGCCAAGTCCAATCCACGCGGTTAAAGATGGCGCGCGCGAGGTCGTGAATTCCGGAATCCTCAAAGTGCTGTGCGCAGGCCAGAATGCCGCAGAGCAGGATGGCCGTATCAACCGATGAGATTTCTGAGTCCCACAATCTTTCGCCCGTGTTGATGTTGGCGAAGTGATAGAAGAATCCCCGATGTTGAGGCATTTTCTGCCATAGGAACATCAAGGTGTTCAAGGCCCGCCTTCGCGCCTCAAAAAAGTGAATGTACTTGCGTTTGTCCCCGATGCAGAGAGCCGTCAGTCCGAAGCCTGTCGCGGCAATATTCGCGACCACGGTGTTGTCAGCGGCGCGAACGTTGCATCGGTCCTTCACCAGTCCGGTCTGTGGATTCGCCTGGTCCCAAAAGTAGGCGACAGTAGCTCGCTCCAGTTCCTCCAGGAACAGGTCATCCTCCGGGGAAAGAGCTTTTAGGCGGGAAGAGCGAGCGGATGGAGTGTCCTGTTGCCCCTGCGACACGGGCAAGAAAGGTAGTTTTCCCCACTTCCAGATGGGCGCGCTAATCCACGCGCCGGAGATTCGCCTTAGCGCTTCCCTTCGTGATAGTGATTTGGAGAAACCTCTCTTCTCATCCATGTGGTCCATTCTAGCCGATTTTGGGTCGTGTGTTACATGTGTAGGCGGCCCTGAATGCGTTTCACCCCAAACCGCGGGTGGCGCATAGATCGATTCTTACGTATGCGCCCCTTCGCCATGCCCGGTAAATTTCGCCGGTCTGGTGGTTTATCGGTTGCCGTAGGCGCTGGGTGCGAGAGGTCGCAACTCGAGGCATGGGACGCATGCATTTACGCCGGTGTATCGCGCGGCTGTCGTAATTTGGCGCGAGCGCTATTTCTTCAAAACTGCACGACAGACAGGCCGGGGATCAAGCGGAAATGACGGACATTGTGGGTAATGACCGAGTAACCCAGGTGTAATGCGGTCGCGCCAATCAGCAAGTCTTCGAAAGAGATCCGCATGCCCTTGGCCTCCTCCTGGCCTTCGATCTTGCCTACCAAGCGGACCACTTCAAGGGTCACAGGGTATAGGGGCACGTCCCTGCACAGTTCTTCGATAAATTCCAGCCGCCGCCGCTGCCGCGCTTCGGACCCTGCGCGGTAAGCTCCATGAAGGAGCTCTGCGATGGTCGCCACTGAGAGCCCAATATCGATTTCACCCTGAGCCGCGCGTACATCGGACAGTATCTGCCGAACGGTTTGCCCCCCTCGTTCGGCCGCAATCAGAATGCTGGAATCGAGAATCACTCCCACGCGAGCGGCTTCCACGGTTGGCGGTTATCGATGATGTCTGCGACGTCGGCGGCGAAGTCCGGGTCAAGAGTGGGTTCGTAGCCCAGTTCTTTCGCATGCGCCTCGGCGAGCGCGATGCACTCCGAGATGGTGCGGCGTGCCGGCTCGGCCGCGCGCACCACGGCCACGGGCCGCTCATCGTGCTCGATCACCACTTCAGCGCCGAGACGCACCTCATCCAGCAGCGACCCAAAATCGCCCACCGCCTCGGTATCAGAGACGCGAATCACACGGTTACCCATATCCGTATTATACACATCCTCTTTGGCTTGGCCTAATTGTCGATCAATGCGAGGCTTCGCGCGTCAGCGGACACGAGGGCCTCTTTGGCTTGTTACTTGCGACCGCCCTTAAGACTTCGGACCTCGGACATCGGATTTCGGGTCCCACTCCCGCCTCTTAGCCTCCTGTTCCCTGTAACCTGTCACCTGTGCCCTGTCCTTCCACTCGCCACCGGTTAATCGCCACTGAAATTAACTGACCGCCGTGCCGCCAGCGCCTCGTCACCGACGCCGAGGTCCTGCATCGTAGCCCATGGCGCAATTTGTCCCGATGGTATTGATCGGGAGCCGTGGGGGAATTGGTCCTACGCCCCGCCCAAGCCCCGTCAGAAGGGAAAGGAATCACTCCCAAAGGCAGCGTAGCGCGACCTGTTTTTGACGTCCGCGGCTTTTTCTCGTCATTATGGGAAGAATTTCAACTCCCGGCGAAGAACTACACTTCTCAACCCAAGCCCGCAGAGCACATTTACGGTTTGGCTTCCTGTGGGCTCGTTGCGACACCAAGGGGCCGTCGCTCGCGCATACCTAGCGTTTAGCTGGCCGGGATTATTTCTGCACGTTGAACCGCAGTCAATTTGGAGCGAGCCGACGGACGTTAGACATGCCTAAGAAACGCCTGGCTGGAAGAGTCGAGGCAGAGCCAGCGTTGCGTGCTGAACCAAGTCGTCGGGGTTTCCGGTACATAGAGAAAACCATGACCCTTGGGGCACATGAGGCCCGTACAGTTCAGCTCCAGGAAGTACCTTGAGCGTTCGCCCACCCAGACAGGGCGAGTGAGCAGGTGGAGGCAAACCGGGCACCGCCCCCGCTGATCATTCAATGCCCATCGGAGTCCAAAGGTGTAGCCCCAGGACATGCCAAAAAACAGAAGAACCGCCAGAATGGGCGGTAGGACGTTGTAAGCCAAAATAAGCGACCCGCAAAACACCATCAGCACGACTAACGCGACTTTGCCGGAAAGAAAGGTCCCCCGCCGAACCCTCTCTCTCCAAGCGAGCAACCTGCTGTGCGCCGGAAACTCGCCAAGCGATAGGGATGTGATCGCCAACAAGACCGGACTCGGATAAACGAGGACGTATGGGAAAGCGGTGCGTAATTGATGATAGAGGTCGGCTGATGAAATCGAATCCCGATTCCCCAGCCACAGAACGAACGTGATGACCATGCTGAAGGCTGCCAGAGCCGCAAGAAAAGCCATGCACTGCATGGGAGATTCCAAGTGAAGCGTATTTTGTTCCTCCGAGCGGAGTGTGTTTCGCTGGAGCCACAGCGCGTCTTGGAACGATCCGAGACAAAAGGCGGTTATATACCACCGGCCGCCCACCCGAGGGGCAAGCTCACTTTTGGAGGCGTACCAAAGCTCCGATCTCCATTCTGCAAGCCATTCCGCGCGTCTCTCATTGGGCACCAGTAATGCGGCAGCCCGGAGGATTGCCAAGTGCACGGAGCTCGAAGGGGCAATTTCGGCGCTTCTCATGCCGTTTCAACCTCCTCCGCCGGAACGAGTTTCGCCAGGAGCGGATAGCGCCGGCGGGAAGCTTCAAGGGTAGTCCTGCCCAGACCCGTAAGCTTGTAATATTTTCGCGGGGGGCGCCGCTCGGCGTCCGCAATGGACTGCTTCTCCCACTGGGAAAGAATCAAGCGGTCCCGTTCCAAGCGCCGCATCGCGGGGTAAACCGTGCCGCTGGGAAGGCCGGTTACTTCCATCACGTTGAAGCCATAGATGTGACCGGCGCAGATGGCCTGAAGGATCATCGCCGCCGTGTGGGAAAGTTTGACTTCGCCTGCCATGGGGGAATTGTACCTAAGTAGAATACTACTTGACAAGCAGGCCCCTAAGCAGAATACTACATAGACCCTTAAGGTTGGACCCTATGCTTGAGCTGCGAAATGTTTGCAAACGATTCCCCGCCGTCACCGCCGTAGACAACGTCAGCTTTTCGGCGCGGCCTGGCGAGGTCACCGGTTACCTCGGGCCGAACGGGTCCGGCAAGTCCACCACCCTGAAAATGATCACCGGCCTCATTGGGATGACGTCCGGAGAAATCCTCTTCGAGGGCACCCGCATCCATCGTGACCTCCTGAACTATAAACGGCGCTTTGGGTACGTGCCGGAAGAGCCGCATCTGTATTCGCATTTGACCGGCCTGGAATACCTGGTGATGGTGGGTCAATTGCGCGGCTTGCCCTCGAAGCGTACGGCCGAACGGATCGATGGCCTGCTCCAGTTGCTCGGGCTCCACGGCAGCCGCCACTCGCCCCTTTCAGCATATTCGAAGGGCATGCGTCAGAAGGTGCTGCTGGCGGCCGCACTGCTGCACAATCCCGATCTGATCCTCCTGGACGAGCCGTTTTCCGGGCTCGACGTTACCTCCGCGCTTGTCATCCGAAATCTACTGAAGGAAATGGCGAGGCGAGGCAAGGTGGTGTTGCTGAGCTCCCACGAACTCGAGACGGTGGAACGCGTCTGCACGCGCGTGGTCATTTTGCATCGCGCCAAGGTCGTAGCGGACGACTCGATCGAGCGCCTGAGAACGCTGATGGCGCTGCCCACGCTGGAAGAGATTTTTTCTCAACTCGCTGTTGAGCAGGATCCGGTCAGCATCTCGCGCCAGATCGTGGACCTAGTATTTGCGTAAGGTGTCCCCGTGGTCAAAACGCAATTCCGCGTCCTCTATCGCCAATTTCTCTTCCGCATCGTTGATCTC
Source organism: Terriglobia bacterium (assembly GCA_050010335.1). Lineage (GTDB taxonomy): Bacteria > Acidobacteriota > Terriglobia > UBA7540 > UBA7540 > Bog-366. The sequence continues at coordinate 20,853 of JBEKLF010000087.1, read as the reverse complement.
GAACTCCTTTCCACGCAGGGGGAGATCAGCAAGCTGCTTGGGCAGTTTGCCTCGCTGCTTGTCTTTATCGGTTTACTCTTTTCGGCTGCCGTCTTGATCCTCGCGGGCGACGACATGCCTGCCCGGGCACGCTTGGTTGCCTCCTGGGGGATGGAACACTCCCTGATCGCGACAACGATGCTGGTCGTAGGTCTGTTCGCGGTGCTGAGTTGGGATTCCATGTTCCCGGACCAGCGTGACGTCCTGGTGCTCGCGCCTTTGCCTGTGCGGCCGAGCACCATGTTCCTCGCAAAAGTATCCGCTATGGCCACAGGGCTCGCCGTCACGGTGGCTGCCCTCAATGTGTTGCCGGGTTTCCCCGCACCCTTGGCATTTGCGGCCCCAAATTCTGGCCTTATCGGTCTGCCCCGGTCGTTCGCTGCTTACTGGATCACCATATTCGCTGCCAGCGCATTCATCTTCTGTTGCGTATTAGGGCTGCAAGGACTGGCCGCCCAGGTGCTGCCGAGACGGCAGTTCCTGCGCGTGTCGTCGTTCTTACAAATAGCGGCCTTCTGCGTGTTTGTGAGCATGTACTTCCTTCAACTGTCACTAGCCTCGCCGGAAGCGCTCACGGCCGCGCACAATCAGCACTGGCTCGCGTGTTTGCCGTCATATTGGTTCCTGGGCCTCTTCCAACAACTGAACGGGTCCATGCAACCGGCTCTTGCCCCCTTGGCAATACGAGCCTGGCTCGGATTGGCCATTGCCGGAAGTGCAACCGCTTTTGTGTACTCCCTTTCTTATTTTCGAATGCTCCGCCGGATCGTGGAGGAGCCGGATATCGTTCCCGGCTTCCATCGTTTGAGCTGGTTGCCGCGCCTTGGCGGTTCGCTGGAAACAGCGATTGGACAGTTCAGCATTCGCACGTTGCTCCGCAGCCGGAAGCATCGTCTCATTCTCGCCTTCTACCTGGGCATAGGGCTCGCCTTAACGATCCTCTTCGTAGGACTGCTTGCGGCCCTACAACAGCCAGGGGTGGCATCCGCGAACATCCTGTGGCGTCATCCGAATGCGGGGCTGTTAGTTTCGAGTGTGATGATGATGTTTTTCGGCGTGCTCGGCACCCGGGTCGGGTTCGCCATGCCCCTGGATCTCACGGCCAATTGGATTTTCCGCGTCACTCCGGTTGGCGGGGTGACGGAATGTTTGCAGGCCAACCGGCGTGCCCTGCTCGTGCTCTCCGTGGTACCGATCTGGACGGCATGGGCTGTGGTTCTGCTCTGGCTGTGGCCCTGGTGGCCGGCTGTGGGTCACCTTGCGGTCCTCGCTATTTTGGGGATCGGGGCCGCTGAGGTCACGCTCGCGGGCTTTCGTAAGATTCCCTTTACTTGTTCCTATTTGCCGGGGAAGTCGAACCTCCACCTCACCTTCTGGCTTTCCGTTTTGGCCTTTGGCCTTCTCGTCGACCATGGAGCAGTACTTGAGCTACGTGCGCTCTGGAACCCAGCGAGCTATGCAATGATGATCGCGATTCTCCTAATTGCCGTGGCGCTCGCCAGGAGGCGAACCGTGGTAATGACAGAGTCGGAGGCACTGGAGTTTGAGGATGCGCCGCCTCCAGTGGTCATGGTTTTGGGCCTGCACCAAGGTTGATTGCTTCCGCTCTACTCTACGCTCGATGTGAGCCTTCGATTCTTAGTGGGTATGCAGAAACGCGGCGCCCTCACAGAGCCGGTTCGCCAGAAGACCTCAGCTAGCCGTCGCGGGGGCCTCGCGTCGAATGTCGCCCTGTATTCTCCGATATAGCCAACTTGCGTATGAAGTCGGCAATCCGGACGAAGTGGCCGAACACCATGAGAGCTCCCGAAAGGGGTGGGAAATAGATCCCGCCTTGCCGCCAAGGGGTTAGTAATCGACGCTCCTAACGCCAGACCGGGCACTTTGACGGCCTACCCGTCGAAGTGCCCTGCGCTCGTGCGGGAGCGCCGTATGAGAACCTGTCATCGGCGGCTACAGGCGATCGCGGGCATGACATCAAAGAGAAATGCGCCAACTTTCCAGGAGGCGGGCGCAGGGTGGGAGCGCGGGCATCCTGCCCGCTCTCCCAGCCGCACCCGTGCGCTTCCCGTTGCAGGAGCGGAACGCTCCCGCATGAGCGGGCAGGATGCCCGCGCTCCCACCCCTGTGCCTTCGCTCTCTGCTCATGGGGGCTGATCCGGCACAGCTTGACGCCGGTCATCCAACGCGGTATTACATTTATGAGAATGTAATGGGGGAAACATGGAATCGGCGATTACGGTCAAGGGCCAAGCCACGATCCCCAAGGCTATCCGGGAGCATCTCCGCTTGAAGCCGGGGGACCGCGTGAAGTTTTTTGTCCATCCTGACGGCACCGTAGTTCTCCTGCCCAAACTCCCCGTCTCGGCATTAAGGGGCATCCTTGCGCGCGCCCGCCGGCCAGTGACCCTCCGGCGAATGCGTGAAGCCATCGCGGAGGGCGCCGCCGGGCTCCGTCCACACGCCCGACGCCGATGATAGGGCTCGACACCAATATCCTCGTTCGCTACCTCACGCAGGATGACCCGATTCAATCGCCGCTGGCCACGGACATTATCGAGTTCCGCCTGACCGAGGAAAACCCTGGCTTCATCAGCACCGTGGCCACGGTCGAGACGGTGTGGGTGCTGGATCGCGCCTACGGCCTTGCGGACGATGAGATCGCTCGGGCTCTCGAGCGCATGCTTCAGGCCGACACTCTGGTTATCGAAAACGAGCAGGAAGTGTTTGCGGCGATGATCGCGCTTAAAGAAGGGAGCGGGTCGTTTGCCGACGCCCTCATCGGGGCGCTGGGGGTCAAGGCCGGCTGCTCCCGCACCTTGACCTTTGACAAGACGGCACTGAGACTCCCCGGCTTCGAGCTTCCCTGACGACACCCCGAAGGGATGAACCAAATTAGGCCACCCGGCCCCTGGGTAGTGCCTCGGTTTGATGTAGAGGCGGCTTTACGTCGCCACATGGCGAGGTAAACTCGCCGCTACAAGACCAAACCGAGATAGTGCGGACCCCTGAATGCGTTTCACCCCAAACCATCGTAAAATGTAAGGGTGGGGGACTGAATGAGTGGAAAATGGAAGGTGGTACGATGGGTTGCGCTGGTCGCCGTCCTCGGGGGGGGTCTGGTTGCAGCGTATCTGATCCATCTCAGGAGAAAGTCGCCGGTGATGTCCGTGCAAGGTGCGGTGATCCGGCAGGACGCCGACGTGAGAAAAGAAACACCCATTGCCAATGTGGAGATCAGCGCGGCCAACGTCTTCGCCGCCAGTCGTTGTAAGTCTGATTCTTCGGGTTTCTTCTGGCTTGATTTGCCTGCGGGCATCGCGCCGGGCCAATCCGTGACGCTACTTTTTCTGCATCAGGGGTACCAATCCCTGGAACTAAATGCCACCGCCGGCGACAAAGTCTATGTGGCTCGTATGGTTCCCATTTCGCACGAGGCCAGTGCTGCTCATCACCCCGACATGGTGATCTCGAATGTTAACGTGAGGTATTCCATAAAATCGACGTCGGAAGCAAATGTCGGCAGCGTGGTTAAGACTTTCCAGGCAGTGAATATTGGTAATGTGCCCTGCAATGGCCGAGGGCCTTGCTCGCCGGATGGGAAGTGGAAAGCGGCCACCGGCTCCATATCCCTCGATGCGGGGCAGGGCAACGAATTTCGGAATGCCAGGGTCTCTTGCATTGCGGGCCCCTGTCCGTTCACCAAGATCGAGTCCCAGAACTTTTCTCACGATGGCCGTACCCTCGATGTGTCAGCCCTGGACTGGTCCGATACTGCCACTTTTTTATTGGAGGCGGAGGTCGATCGCCTCATGGTCAGAGACACCGGTCGTGAATCCTATCCGGTGACCTTCGGCGAAGCGCTGAACTTTACTTTACCGGTTGGGGCAGAGGGGGTGTTCATCGAAGCCGAAATGAACGGGACGCCGATTGTGTTCCCACTAGGTCCTGATCTCCTCTTGAGCTGGGCCGAATGCAACACCAGAGTGAATAACGACCGGACGAGGGCCTATCGGTGCGCGCTTAAGCCCGGTTACCGGTTTCAATGATCGAATCATTCCCGGGCTCATTACTGCTTCGAACCCCGATCATAGATCTGTACCATTTCTCTCAGTCGCTCGCCGAGTTTAGGGGTTAGTTGGCCTGCCTTAAACCGCCAGCGCCAGTTTCCGCTGGGTCTGGCAGGTAAGTTCATTCGCGCTTCGCTGCCCAAACCCAGCACGTCCTGGAGCGGAATGATCGCCATATCGGCCACCGAGGCCAAGATTGTGCGGATAAGCACCCAGTTCATTTCCCGGCCGTCCGTTCCCAGATACTCGCGCGCGAACCCTCTTTCCGCGCGGATGTTCTCGGCTGTCCTGGTGCTGTCGCCAGCGCCGCTCGAAGTCCACCAGCCGAGGGTTGTATCGTTGTCGTGCGTCCCGGTATAAACCGCAAAGTCACGGCGGTAATTGTGGGGCTTGAAATCCGGCGCTTGAGGATCGCTGCCAAAGGCAAATTGCAGAATCCCCATTCCGGGGAAACCAAACCGGTCTCGAAGCGCGGTGACCTCAGGGGTGATCACACCCAGCGTCTCGGCCACGATGGGCAGATCGCCCAGCGTTCTCTGGACGGCTTCGAACAGTTCGGCGCCGGGACCTTTCACCCATCTTCCGTTGACGGCGGTCTTTTCGCCGGCCGGGATTTCGAAAAAAGCTTCGAATCCCCGAAAATGATCGAGGCGGATGATGTCCACCAGCCGCAGCGCCGATCGAAAGCGCTCAATCCACCAGGAATAGCCTGTCTGGGCCATGACGTTCCAGGAGTAGAGCGGGTTGCCCCACATTTGCCCGGTGGCGCTGAAATAGTCCGGCGGCACACCGGCCTGCGCAGAAGGGTTGCCATCTAAGTCGAGGTGGAACAGTTCGGGGTAGGCCCACACGTCGGCGCTGTCATGGGCTACGAAAATGGGAATGTCGCCCATCATTTGAATTCCCCGCTCGTGACAATAGGCCTTTAACTCCGACCATTGTTTGAAAAACTGGTACTGCGCGTATTTCTGAACCGCGATTTCCGAGGCCAGGCGTTTCTGCCAGCGGGCGAGCGCTTCGGGTTGGCGCGTGGCGATGTCACGCTCCCACATGTTCCACACGGCCTCGCCGCCATGCGCTTCCTTCAAAGCCATGAACAGGGCGTAATTGTCGAGCCAGGAAGCGTTTTGACGGCTGAAATCTTCATAATCCTCACGGCGAGCCGGCGATGCACGAACGTGAAAATTCTCCGCTGCCTTCTTGAGGAGAGGGAGCTTGAATTGGATCACCCATCCGAAGTCCACGTGGCGCTCCGGGAATGGCGGGAGGGCGTCGGCTACATCACCGGGCGAGAGGTCGCCCGATTCAACCAGTCTTTCAAGACTCACCAGCAGCGGATTTCCGGCAAATGCCGAGAAACACTGGTAAGGTGAGTCCCCGTAACCCGTTGGACCTAAAGGAAGCACCTGCCAGATGCCCTGTTGGGCGTCCGCTAGGAAATCGGCGAAGCGATAGGCTTCGGGACCTAGCTCGCCAATCCCGAACATTCCGGGCAATGACGTCGGATGGAGCAGGATGCCGCTCGTGCGCCGGAACCTCATGATCAAATCCTGTGGTAGTTCATTTAGGCTGGAAGCACCGCCGCTTCCAAATGGGTCGGCAATCCCTATATTCTCCCTAACCCCTTTTGCTGCTTATAGGTAGATGGCCATATCGCTCCTATTGTCGCCTCTATGCAGGAGTGAAGCCGTGTAGGTTTTACACGCCCAAAGCTACCCTATTGGAGTTTCCGTGCAACCCTTCCCCGCTTGGCGCGCCGAGATTTTCACAGTATTTCGTTGATAAATAAGCAGATAGCATCATGCGGTGCAGCCAGTGTCGACTTTGGTACGGGCTTTGCTGCCCTTTGTGACGCTTCAGTGGAACAGACATTCTGATCGTGTGCAGTCGTGGCCAAGAGATGACCATGCCACGAGGACGGGATCCCCCCTTTCGTGTTAATGACTTGCGCGGAAGAGCGCGGGGCTCGCAAATGATACGACTTCCCTCTTTGGCGCAGGAGTATTACATTGATTTGAGTATTAGCTAGGATTAGCGGAATATCCACAATGAATCCAAATGAATCTCACATTGGGCGCGACCTATCTCGAAGGTAGCCGTTGCCAGTTCGTTGTGTGGGCCCCTCTGGCAGAGCGCGTTGAGGTGCGCATTTTCGACGATAGAAATGCCCCCTCGGTGACCCGGACCGTCGCGATGGGCAGCCACAACCGCGGCGGGTTAATCGGGTTGCAGAGAATGGACCGCGGTTATCACGAAGGAATCGTCGAGGGGATTCGGCCGGGAACTCGGTACGTTTATTGCCTCGATGGGAAGAAGGATCGGGCCGACCCGGCATCGAGGTTTCAACCGGAAGGTGTTCACGGGGCTTCCGAAGTCATGGACCCTCGGGGATTTCAATGGGAGGATGCAAGCTGGCGCGGGCTCGAACTTGAGGACTACATCATCTATGAAGTCCATGTTGGGACTTACAGCAGCGAGGGAACTTTCGATGCAATCATTCCATATCTGGGTGAGCTGAAAGAACTGGGAGTGACGTCGCTCGAGCTGATGCCCGTGGCCCAATTCCCAGGCGGTCGCAATTGGGGTTATGACGGGGTGTATCCTTTTGCCGTGCAGAACAGTTACGGCGGCCCCGAGGGATTGAGGAGGCTCGTCGATGCCAGCCACGACCACGGACTGGCGGTCGTGCTTGATGTGGTCTACAACCACTTGGGCCCGGAAGGGAATTACCTCGCTGACTTTGGACCTTATTTCACGGATCAATATCGATCACCTTGGGGGCAAGCGATAAACTTCGACGGCCCCGACAGTGACGAAGTCGTCCGCTATTTCACCGAGAATGCTCTCTACTGGCTCCGGGATTTTCACATCGATGCTCTTCGCTTAGACGCCATCCACGGGATTGTGGATTGCAGTGCCCAACCTTTCCTCCGTCTATTGGCCCAAGCAGTGCACGAGTTCGCTGAGCAATCGGGCCGCAAGATCTATCTGATCGCGGAGAGCGACCTCAACGACGCGCGCTACATTCAGCCCGCCGAATCCGGCGGATGTGGGTTAGACGCCCAATGGAGTGATGACTTTCACCATGCAATACATACGCTGCTTACGGGGGAGCAATCCGGCTACTACCTGGATTTTGGCGAGATTGAGCACTTGGGCAAGGCCATCGAAGAAGGCTTCGTGTATTCCGGCCAGTATTCCGCCCATCGACGCCGGCGCCATGGCAACTCCTCTCGTCACATACCCGCGCGACAGTTCGTGGTCTTTGCACAAAATCACGATCAGGTCGGCAACCGGCTGTTCGGGGAGCGTCTAAGCGCTCTGCTGTCCTTCGAGGCGTCGAAGCTGGCGGCGGCAATGGTGATTCTTTCACCTTACATCCCCCTATTGTTTATGGGGGAGGAATGGGAAGAGACGGCGCCGTTTCAGTATTTCACCAGCCACTCGGATGCCGCTCTGATCGAGGCCGTGCGGCGCGGCCGCAGAGAGGAGTTTGCCGCGTTTCGTTGGCTTGGCGAACCTCCTGACGCGCAAGACGAGTCGACCTTCTTGCGCAGCAAACTGGACCACACCCTAATGCACACTGAACCCCATCGAACGCTTTGGGAGTTTTATCAGGAACTGATCAAGCTGCGGAGGACGCTGCCGGCTTTTGCGCGGCTCAGCAAGGAGCAAATGGAAGTGCGCGTCTTCGAGAAGGAGAGAACTTTACAGATCCGCCGCTGGTGCGAAGGCGATGAAGCGCTGATTTTAGCGAATTTCAGCGATGAGTCCCAAAGCGTCCTGGCTGGTCATGGTGGCAGTTGGGCCGTGCGGTTGGACACGGCAGATCAGCGCTGGATTGGGGCCACAAGCGCTGTTCCGTCGAGCGTCAATTTGACCGAAGATACCCGTTTGAATCTGTCCCCAAAATCTCTGACAGTATTTCAAAGGTTGGAGTAATCTCAAAAACATGGGATACATTTGCATTCACGGACATTTTTACCAGCCGCCGCGCGAAAACCCCTGGCTCGAGGCCGTCGAACTTCAGGACTCGGCGCACCCCTATCACGACTGGAATGAACGGGTCAATGCTGAGTGTTACGCGCCGAACGCCACCACTCGCATTCTGAACGAGGAAAAGCGCATTGTCAGCATTGTAAATAACTACGCCAAAATCAGCTTCAATTTCGGCCCCACTTTGCTTTCCTGGATGGAGGCAAACGACCCGGCTGTCTATCGTGCGATTCGGGAGGCCGATGCGGAGAGTGCCAAGACCTTTTCCGGGCATGGTTCTGCCCTTGCGCAGCCCTACAACCACATGATCATGCCTCTGGCTAATGAACGCGACAAAAACACGCAAGCTTTCTGGGGGATTCGCGACTTCGAACACCGCTTCGGGCGTCAGCCGGAAGGGATGTGGCTCCCCGAGACCGCCGCGGACGTCGCGACCCTTGAGGTTCTGGCTGAGCTGGGGATCAAGTTCACCGTTCTTGCTCCTAACCAGGCTCGCCGCGTAAAGAAAATGGGTGGCCGCACTTGGAAGGATCTCAGCAACGGTTCCGTTGACCCGACCATGGCTTATCGTCTCCGCCTGCCCTCAGGCAAGACCATTAATCTTTTCTTCTACGACGGTCCAATCTCCCGTGCCGTGGCTTTTGAGGGCGTACTTGACGATGGCCAGAAGTTCGCCGAGCGGCTTCTGGGGGCTTTTTCCGAGGACACCCGACCCTGGCCAGAACTCGTACACATCGCCACGGATGGGGAGACCTACGGCCACCATCACCGGCATGGTGAAATGGCCTTGGCCTTTGCCTTGGACTACATCGAGTCCAAAGGTCTGGCCGAACTCATCAATTACGGCCTCTATCTGGAACGACACCCACCGACCCATTGGGTCGAGATTTTTGAAAACAGCTCATGGAGTTGCGTTCACGGAGTCGAACGCTGGCGCAGCAACTGCGGCTGCAACTCCGGCGGCCATCCAGGGTGGAACCAGGAGTGGCGCACCCCCCTGCGCGCGGCTCTGGATTGGCTTCGCGACACGCTGGCGCCTCTTTTCGAGGAGAAAGCCAAGGGGTTGTTGAAGGATCCCTGGGCGGCGCGAAATGATTACATTGATGTCGTCCTTGACCGCTCGGGTGCGAACCGTGAAGCGTTTCTTACTAAGCACGCCCTCCGGCAATTTGATGAGACCGAGAAAATTACCGTCTGGAAGCTCCTCGAGCTTCAGCGCCATGCCATGTTGATGTACACGAGCTGCGGTTGGTTCTTCGATGAATTGTCGGGAATTGAAACCGTTCAGGTGATTCAATACGCTGGGCGCGCCGCCCAACTGGCCGAGGAGCTTTTCGGCAATCCCCCGCAAAGCCTTTTCATCGAGAAGCTGAGCCAAGCCAAGAGCAACATTCCCGACCAGGGAGATGGCGGCCGCATTTACCAGAAGTTCGCCCAGACCACCTTTGTTGACCTGCGAAAGGTCGGCGCTCACTACGCCATCCGATCTCTTTTTGAACCCTACGAAACGGATGCCCATATTTACTGTTACAAAGTGGAACGCCAAGCCAGCTTTAACCTCGACAAAGGGGAAAAGCATGAGCAGCGGCTCGCGGCGGGTCTGGCGAGATTCACCTCCGAGATCACCCAAGAGTCGGCCGTGCTGGGCTTCGCCGCAATTGACCGTGGCGACTTCAACCCGATGGGTGGTGTCCTGAAAGCCAGCAGCGCCGAGGCTTATGAGGCCGTAAGCGCGGCACTCAGGGAGCCCTTTTCGCGGGGCGACCTGGAGGAGGTAAGCCGGCTTCTGCAACAGAACCTCGAGGGCGAGACCTTCTCTCTCAAGGTAATCTTCCGTGACGAGCAACAGAGAATCCTGAAACGCATTATCGAGGCGGAATGGGGCGAAGCCGATGCGGCTTTTGACAGCCTCTTCCCCCACCTGTTGTCCATGATGCGGACATTGGCGAGAGTGGGAGGATCCGTAATGATTCCCCGAGCCTTCTATGCCGCTGCCGAATTTGTCTTGAATACCCGGCTCCGGAATGCTTTGGGGAGCGAACAATTGGATTTCGATGGTATCCGAAATCTCATGGGCGATGCCGAGGGTGCTAAGGTAGCCCTCGACGTACCGACTTTGGAATACACAATCAGAATGAGGCTCGAACAGATGGCCGAGAGCTTGCGAGCTGATCCTGCCAATGTGGAGTTTCTCAGCAGACTCGATGCGGCAGTGGGTCTGGCTCGTTCCCTGCCGCTGGAAGTGAACCTCGCGAAGATTCAGAACATCTGCTACGAGCTGCTGCAAACCGCATACCCGGACTTTCAGAAAAAGGGCGAAGCGGAAGGCCAAAACGCAGGCTCGCGGATCGGTCTTTTTCGGGCTCTGGCAGAAAAACTTTCTCTGTACGTGGCGTAGCGCGGCGGAGCCGCAACCAATCGCGCCTCGTAGGGTGCCCTCCGGTAGGGCACCCGCGAGGGGCATAGACGTTAACCTAAGGGTGAGAAACGTCTCAAAGTCCGCGCAGCGGGCGTCGTCATTTAGCCCGAACTTCTCACCACGGCGATGCGAACCGGCCTTTCGGAGTGCGGCGACTCGTCGCCGCTTTTGCTCGCCGCGACTCGTCGCGGCGAAGAACCCACCGCTGACAAGTCAGCGGTAGAAAAAGCGGGAGCGAGCTCCCGCACTCCGAAACTTGGCATCATGCGCCCGCACAAGTTGTTGGCGGTGGCGGGAGGCGGAAACCATCAGGAAGGCCGTATAGCGACCGTCCCTACCCCGCCGTTCTTAAGCAGTCGTGAGAAATCCGGGTGGCACCTCCCGTCGTTAGGTTAACGCCTATGCCCGCGGGGTTGCCCCTACGAGACGCGCAAAATGTTTGCTAGAAAAAAAAGAAACTGCGAGCTTGCATTGTAGAACACCATGGCCACACTGCGGATTCCTCTGGCGACTTACCGGCTCCAGTTCAACGCGCAATTTCGCTTCGAGCACGCGCGCGCGCTGGTGGATTACCTCGACCAGCTCGGGGTGACGGATATCTATTCATCACCCCTGCTGCAAGCGCGGCGCGGCAGTCTCCACGGCTATGACGTTACCGATCCCTCCCACATCAGTAGTGAGATTGGGAGCGAGCAGGAGCTCGAGGCTTTGGCGGCGAAGCTCCAGGAACATCGCATGGGTCTGCTCCTGGACATTGTCCCCAACCACATGGCCGCCGGGATCGAAAACCCCTGGTGGAGGGATGTGCTGGAAGACGGTCCCGGCTCTGCCTACGCTTCGTTCTTTGATATCGACTGGCACCCGCCCCGCATGATGCTTCAGAACAAGGTGCTTTTGCCGATCCTCGGAAGCCCCTACGCCCGGGCGCTGGAGAACCAGGAGCTCCAATTGGTTTTCGCCGAGGGCGGCTTTTTCATCCAGTGTTTCGATGCCAAGCTGCCCGTCGCGCCCAAAACTTACCTTCTTATTTTGCAGCATCGGCTGGGCGAGTTGCAGCACCAGTTGGGTTCCGACCACCCGGCGATTCGGGAATTGGGGGGCATATTCGCCGCCGTGACGAACCTTCCCGAGCGCGTCGCTCTTTCCATTGAGATGGCGGGGGAACGGCGCATGCAAAGGGAAGGCCTCAAGGAAAGGCTCTGGAAACTGTATCAAGACTCGCCCGAGGTACAGAATTTCGTCGATGAAAATGTGCGCATTTTCAATGGCCGCAGGAAGAGACCCGCCAGCTTTATGTTGCTTGACCGTTTGCTGGCCGGTCAGGCGTACCTGCTCTCATACTGGCTCTCCGCCAACGACGAAATCAACTACCGGCGATTTTTTACCATCAACAATCTGGTCGGAGTACGGGTCGAAGACCCCTTCGTCTTCGAAGCCACGCACGCGGTGGTCCTGCGCCTGATTGAACGAGGACTGGTGACAGGTCTGAGAATCGACCACGTGGACGGTCTCCGCGACCCTCACGCCTATCTTCGAAGACTCCAGGAGCGCGTCGGCGGTAGCACTGGAAATGATTCTCATCCCCCGTTTTATGTCATCGTGGAAAAGATTCTCGCCCGTGGCGAATTACTGCCTCGCGAATGGCCGATCTGCGGGGCGACCGGCTATGCCTCCCTCAATGCTCTCAATGGGCTTTTCCTCGATGCCGAGGGGTGCAAGAAACTACGCCAGATCTACGAATCGTTCATTGGCGCCACGGTCCGGTACGAGGACCTGGTGTATGAAAAAAAGAAAGAGGTGATGGAGAGCCTCCTCGGCGTGGAGATGCGTTCCCTGGGTCATTATCTTGTAGTCCTCGCGGAACAGGACCGATACGCGCGCGACCTGCCGCGAAGGGACCTGGCGAGCGCCCTCGTCGAGGTCACCGCTTGCCTTCCGGTTTACCGGACCTATATTCGGAGTTTCTCCCTAAGTCCTGACGAATTCCGATACTTTGAAAAGGCCGTCGAAACCGCCCGCGAGCGGAATCCCCGTCTCGGTTCGCAGTGCTTCGATTTTGTCCGCGATGTGCTGATGTTGCGGGAACGAGGGCATGTAACGCCCGAGCAGCGAGAAGCCAGACTGGCATTTATTATGCGCTGGCAGCAGTTTACCGGTCCGATCATGGCCAAGGGGTTGGAGGATTCTGCCCTCTACGTTTACCACCCCTTGATTTCACTCAACGAGGTCGGCGGCGCCCCCGATTCCACCGGAGTTCCCCTCGCCGAATTCCACGAATTCTGCCGCAACCGGCAGAAGCACGGCCACACACTCAATGCCACCGCCACCCACGACACCAAGCGCGCTGAAGATGTGCGGGCGCGAATCAACGTACTTTCCGAAGCTCCAGCGAAGTGGGACAAGACCCTCCAACGGTGGGCCCGGTGGGTCAGTCCGAAGAAGGGGCTGATCGACGGACAAAAAGTCCCCGATCCCAACGAGGAATTCCTCATGTACCAGACCCTGCTGGGAGCTTGGCCGCTGGAACAGGACAATGTGCCCGGGTTTAGAAAACGCCTTGAAAGTTACATGGTGAAGGCAGTGCGGGAGGCGAGGGTCCATACGAATTGGGCTCGCCCCAACGTCCGTTACGAGGAGGCGCTTATTCACTTTATTAAATCCACCACCAAGCCCACGGAAGACAACGTGTTCATGTCCGACTTCCTCCATCTGTATCGGGAAATCGCCTACTACGGAGCACTCAACTCCCTCGCCCAGCAATTGCTGAAAATCACGATTCCGGGAGTCCCGGATTTCTATCAAGGGTCCGAGCTTTGGGACTTCCGCTTGGTTGATCCCGATAACCGGGGTCCGGTCGACTTCAAAAAGCGCGTGCGCCTGCTGGCCGAACTCCAACAGCAGGAGGAACAACGCGGGCGCTTGGGTCTCATCCAGGACCTCCTTGACCATTGGCAGGACGGGCGCATCAAACTCTTTGTGACCTCCACAGCCCTGAACTTTCGGCGAGATCACAGCGACCTGTTCCTGGATGGCGCTTATCAAGCTTTGCCGGCGACGGGTGCAAAAAAAGAGAACGTCTTGGCGTTCGTAAGGCATACCGGGGACGCCTGGGCGGTGACCGCCGTGCCCAGATTGGTCACGAAGCTGGCCCCCGCCGGACGGCCCCCTATCGGAGAAAGCATATGGGCAGCGGGTGCCCTGCATCTACCCAAGGAGGCGCCTATCGATTGGGTTAATATCCTGACAGGGGAAAAATTGCAGGCGCGCGCATCAAAGCGGGGCCGCTCTTTACCCATGGCCGAGGTCTTCAGCAAGTTCCCTGTAGCCTTGCTGACACAGGGGTAGCGCAGGGCTCGCACTCCAGCCCTGCGGCTTTTCCTTTGGCGCGGCCTTGGGCCGCAACACGCAATGTGCCATGGCCGTCCCGGCCATGATTTGACACGCAGGGGCAGGCCTCGCGCCTGCCCTCCCGGGGCCGAATCGGCCCCTGTTTGTGCATCCACGACGGGTGCCCGACAAGAAGGCTCCGGGTCGATCGCCGTTCGCCCCGGCATCGACAGAAACGAAAGAGCCGGAATGTACGGCAGCTGAACGCCTTGATCGGGCCCTTCGGACGGTCATCAAGGTTCCGAAAGAAGCGCTTCTAAAGGAAGAGGCGAAAGAGAAGCGCAGGAGAGCAAGAAAGAAGCAAGACAAGAAGCCTTCTTGAATACACCAGCACCAAGGACAAATGAGAACCATGGTTCACATGCGCCGCCGGTTGTTCATCATTGCCCTGGCTCTTTCTGTATTTATTGTTGTCCCCTGCCGTGCCGAAGAGGACACCTACCAAGAAGAAGCTGACCGTCTGGCCCGACTGCTGAACTGGCACGAAGGCAGCGTAGTGGCTGAAATTGGCGCTGGAAGGGGAGAACTGACTCTCGCTGCCGCCAAGTGCGTTGGCACGAACGGGAGGGTGTATACTACGGAACTCGATGCCAAGGCGCTGGCCAACCTTGAAGGGCTTGCGGTCAAGAATAAGAACATCACAGCTCGGCAAGCTACCGAAACCGAAACGAATCTTCCGGTTGAGAGCTGCGATTCAATTTTTATGCGGTTCGTGTATCATCATCTCACGAAACCGACCAAAACCGATGCAAGCCTCTTTCGCTCGCTTAAACCCGGAGGATTGTTAGCAGTTATCGACGAGGAACCGCGCTCTGGAACCTTGGTTCCAGATGGTGTCCCCAAAAACCGCGATGGACATGGCGTACCGAAAAGGATTCTGATCAGCGAGCTAACCGCTGCTGGTTTCGAGATCGCGACCGTCTGCAACGACTGGCCGCTTCATGACGTAATCCAGAGTTACTGCGTGGTCTTCCGCAAGCCATCCCGCTGAACAGGAAAGCGGAGTTGTCATCTATATTGTTGCCCGGTTTTGGCATCTTCTGACTTGGTCTTAGTTTAGATTTATGCTATTTTACTAAGTATGGCTAAGCAAAAATATGGAAAGATAAACTACTTGGAGCATCATCTCCCCGAGGGGCTTTTGGTGGATGCGGCTTGGCTTCGCAAGCATGGATATTCGACCTCGCTGGTCAGTCAATATGTGGCAGCCGGTTGGCTAGAGCAGCCCGCACGCCAAGTCTACCAGCGGCTGAGAGGTCCCTTGCGCTGGCAACAGGTAATCATCTCGCTCCAGACTCTCCTCGGCTACTCACTGACCGTCGGAGGGCGCACTGCCCTGGAATTGCAAGGTTACGCTCACTACCTCGCGCACGGCACCAGGGAGGTGCATCTTTACGGCCCCAAGCAGCCCCCGAAGTGGCTATACAATCTGCGAGTGGGTGTCGCCTTCATTTATCACCATGACCGGAAAATCTTCCGTCATAGTTCGACCTCGTCCACTCTCCCCAGCCTGGATCTACAAACACCCCAGAACACCAGCGCCGATCTTCGCGAGAGCGGACTCACGCTTCAGCCGTGGGGACAATGGGATTGGCCTTTGACGCTTTCCACACCGGAAAGGGCCGTTCTCGAACTGCTTGATGAATTGCCCGGGCGTGAAAGTTTTGAGCAGGTTGACAGGCTGCTGGAGGGGCTCTCGAATCTCCGTCCCGGCCGCCTGCAGGAACTGCTCGCCGACTGTCACAGCGTGAAGGTAAAGCGGCTCTTCTTTTTTTTCGCCGACCGCTATCGGCACGCATGGACGAGACGAATCAAAAAGGATGCTCTTAACCTCGGCAGAGGCAAAAGGATGTTGGTAAAGGGCGGTAGGTTCGACTCGACTTACCAGATTACCGTGCCCGAGGATCTCAGCCGTGTTCAGTGAGACCTTGAGAGCCTGACTGGCAACTCCTTCAACTGCCCGCCGCGCGTGCCTTACCCGCGATCCAGTGGCGGCAGCAGAATCTCGAGCGGATGCCGTCGGTAGAGCGTAACAATCTTTTCTCACGACTGGAAGCCGTTCTGTTTCCCTGAGCGCGACCTATGACCAAACCCGAACCAAGGATCTATAAACCTCCCGACGATCCGCTTTGGTACAAAGATGCGGTCTTCTATGAGGTCCATGTGCGCGCCTTTTGCGACAGCAATGGCGACGGGACGGGCGACTTCCGCGGGTTTGCGCAAAAGCTGGATTACCTCCAAGACTTAGGCGTCAACACCATTTGGCTTCTTCCCTTTTATCCTTCGCCGCTCAAGGACGACGGTTACGATATCTCCGACTATACGAACGTTCACCCTTCCTATGGCACCTTGGAAGATTTCCAATCGGTTTTGGATCAGGCGCATCGGCGGGGGATGAGAGTCCTCACGGAACTGGTGATGAACCACACTTCCGACCAGCATCCATGGTTTCAGGAGGCGCGGAAATCCAAGAACAACCCGCGCCGTGATTGGTACGTGTGGAGCGACACTCCCGATCCCTACAAGAAAGCCCGCATTATCTTTACCGACACCGAACTCTCGAACTGGGCCTGGGATCCGGTTTCCAAGTCGTATTACTGGCACCGGTTTTTCAGCCACCAACCGGACCTGAACTTTGACAACCCCGCCGTCAGGGAAGAGATGTGGAACCTGATGAAGTTCTGGCTGGAAAGGGGCGTCGACGGATTTCGGTTGGACGCCGTTCCCTATCTGGTCGAGCGGGAAAACACCAACTGCGAAAACCTTCCCGAGACCCACCAGATCCTCAAGGACCTTCGCAGCCGGCTCGCCCAGAACTACCCCGGCAGGTTTCTGCTGGCGGAAGCCAACCAGTGGCCACAGGACGCGATTGCGTATTTCGGAACCGGTGACGAGTGCCACATGGCCTTTCACTTTCCCCTCATGCCGCGGATGTTCATGGCCATTCGCCTGGAAGACCGCAAGCCGATCGTGGACATCATGCAGAGCACCCCGGCCATCCCTGACTCATGCCAGTGGGGTTTGTTTCTGCGCAACCACGATGAGCTGACCCTGGAAATGGTGACCGACGATGAGCGGGATTATTTGTATGATGAATACGCCAAGGACAAGATCGCCCGGCTTAACCTTGGCATCCGGCGGCGACTAGCGCCGCTGCTCGAAAATGACCGCCGGCGCATCGAACTCATGAATGGCATGCTGATGTCGCTGCCGGGAACACCCATCATCTACTACGGCGATGAAATCGGGATGGGAGACAACGTACACCTGGGCGATCGGAACGGTGTCCGCACGCCCATGCAATGGAATGCCGGCTGGAACGCCGGGTTTTCCGCTGCCGACCCGGAACAGCTCTATTTCCCTCTCCTGTCGAATCCGCTGTACGGCTATCAATCGGTGAACGTGGACGCCCAGAAAAGATCCCCGCACTCTCTGCTGTCGTGGATGAAACAGATTATTCGCGTACGGAATTCCACCCAGGCTTTTGGACGCGGGACTCTGGGATTTCTCGCCTCACCGAATCACCGTGTTCTGGCTTACATCCGGGAGATGGGAAAGGATAAGATACTGGTTGTCAATAATCTGTCGAGCTCCGCGCAGGCGGCAGAACTCGATCTTCGCCGGTTCAAAGGGGCGATCCCCATTGAGATGTTTGGCGGTAATCCGTTTCCGCGCGTGGGTGACCTGCCCTATCTCTTGACCTTGGGGCCGTATCAGTTCTTTTGGTTCCGGCTCCGCCGATTTTAGGGAATTGGTGATTGGTGATTGGTGAATGAAGAGCTGCGGGTGCAAAGCTTTGGAGTGCGGCAGCTTGCTGCCGCTTTCCTCCCCGCGAGCTTGCTCGCGGGAATTTCGCCCGGGAGCGACATTGCCAGCCAGCAAGCTGGCTGGGGGAAAAGCGGCAGCAAGCTGCCGCACTCTAAAGCTTCGCACGCGCACGGGCGGTGGTAAGGAATTGATGGTCAATCACAAATCACCAATCACCAATCACCAATGCCCTGACTATGTCTGACGAGACCCTACTTTCGGACGATTTTCTGCGGCAGATCACCGCCGCGGGGGAAGTGGACATCCTTGTCGGCGTTCCCACCTTGAACAATCACGACACCATCGCGCGGGTCATCAGCGCCATTCGTGTTGGTTTCGTCAAGTACTTCCCCCGGGATCGAGCCGCTCTGATCAATGTCGATAGAGGATCCAACGATGGGACTCCAGAAATTGTAAAGAGCGCCGCCGTCCCCGATTTCCGGGCCTTCCTGGCTTCCAGTCCGCTCAGGAGCATGAACACGTTGACCACGACGCACGGCGCGATGCAGGGAAAAGGGGGAGCCCTGCACGTGATCCTGGCCGCCGCGGAGTTGTTGCGCGCTAAAGCGTGCGCCATTGTTTCGCCCGATTTGGAAAGCCTGACGCCGGAGTGGATCGAAGCTTTGACACGGCCCATTTACCGGGAGGGATTCGACTTTCTTGCTCCGATTTACCAGCGGCACCGGTTCGGCGGCTTGTTGGTCAGTCACATCCTTTCTCCCCTCGTAGCCGCGGCCTACGGCTGTGAAATCGAGGAGCCTTTGGGAGGGGAGCTGGCGTTCTCGGGCCGGCTGGCTTCCCATTACTTAAGTCAGGATGTATGGCAGTTGGAGCTGATGCGATCCGCACCCGAGATCTGGATGGTCACCACGGCTCTGGTGGGAGAGTACCGGCTATGCCAGGCCTTTCTTGGCCCTAAAGTGCATTCGGCAAACCCGGCGAATCCGGACCTTCCGGTGACGATGCAACAAGTTGTAGGGGCGCTCTTCAGTTGCCTCGAGGCCCACCAGTCCTATTGGATGAATCACGAAGGGCCCCGGACCGTTCCGTCATTCGGTTTCCAGTATGACCTTGACCTTCCCTCCATCCGCGTAAACCGCAAGCGTATGCAGAACATGTTTCTGAAGGGGGTGCAAGAACTTGCCTCGATCCTTGAACCGGCGCTTAATCCTGCGACCTTGGAGCAAATTCGCGAGATCGCGAGAATCGATTGCGAGGACTGCCGATATCCCGACGATCTTTGGGTCAGGACCGTCTATGAATTCGCCGGCGCCTTTCATCGCTCGGTGATCAATCGCGATCACTTGTTACAAGCCCTGACTCCGCTGTACCTCGGCCGGATCAACTCCTTTCTAATCGAAAATCACCGGTCCAGCGCCGACGGAGCCCGAGAAAGAATCAAGAAGCTTCGGAGCGAGTTCGAGAGTTTGAAGCCCTATTTGGCGGAACGCTGGAACGCCCAGACGTGAGGTGATCTATGGGAGACTTCATTGCAAAGAGTCTTATTCAGACGCTGCACACCTTCTCGCAGATGGTCACGCAATTTCTGCCGCGACTGCTGGCGATGATCATCATCGTGGTCGTCGGGTGGGTGGTGGCCTGGCTGGCGAAGGTCATCTTGCCGCGGATTTTAAACCTGGTCAGATTCAACTCGTTGTTTGTTAGAGCGGGGGTCGCGCAAGTCCTTACCAAGGCAGCTTTGCCCAATCCTAGCGAATTGCTGGCGCGCCTGGTCTTTTGGGTCCTCTGGATCACCTTCATCCTCTTCGGGCTCGAGGCGCTTCAGATTGTGGCCTTGCAGGAAGAGATCTCGGGATTGTTCCGGATCCTTCCCCAGATCTTCGTAGCTTTGGTCATCCTTTTCGCCGGGGTACTGATCGCAAATTTTGTTTCGCGTGCCACCCTGCTCGCGGCCGTGAATGCCAACTCTCCGTCGCCCCGGCTGGTTAGTACCCTGGTCCGGTTCGTCATCATCGCCCTGACGGTGACGATGGCCCTCGAGCGGGTCGGACTCGGACGAGGGGTCGTGCTGATCGCCTTTTCAAGTTTCTTCGGCGCCATCATGCTCGGCCTCGCATTGGCATTCGGCCTGGGAGGCCGCGACCTGGCCAGACAAGTCCTGGAACGGCGCTTTCTGGAAGAGAAAAAAGAGGAAGACCAGGGAATTTCCCACCTGTGATTCAAAAACGGGGGCTGGGTGCTGGGGACTGGGGGCTGGGGAGTGCGGACTAGTGCTCCGCGGCGCTTCGAGCCCACAAGGAGGTACGGTCAAACGGATTGAATGTCAGCGTGCCGGGCTCGAATCCAAACCGAGTGTGCCGTTTAGAATGGGAGTCGCGCCGGAGCTGCCGCTCGTCGTGAGTTCGTTAAGCAATAGAAATTGGATTAATGTCGGTGGCAAAGTGATTGAATGGATGGAGCGGGAGACGGGAATCGAACCCGCGACGTCCAGCTTGGGAATTTGGCCGTAGATTGAAAATAAAAAACATGGAGTCTATGGCGTTGATTTTCGGCGACTTAAAACTACCCTGTTTTCAAAGGTGTACTCCGCGACTTCCCTTAATGGAGTACAAACGGAGTACAACCCATTAGTCGGTCCCTCATCGTCGTGGTCCGACGACCAGCGGTTTGATCTGAATGTCACGGATTCCCCGTCCGCCTTTGGAATCGGACATCATAGGTTTCCGATCAGCCTAATGGAAGATCTTGCGTGTCCGCCGCGCTTTAGAGGTTAGCCCCGAGGATCATTCGCCGCAGGATTCCTCAGAGCACATAAGCGCCTCCAGCATTAACGCGACCGTGGAAATGCCAATAAGGGGAGACCCGTTTAGTGCGCGCTTCGATTCCAGAACGCCAACTTTGAGGCAATGGACGCCCTCAAAATCGGGACCTCTTGGTCCCGAACCAACCACAAATATGTTATCTTGTTGGTTCGTCTAGCTTTTCTCTACGTCTTAAAGCACAGTTTAGCACGGTGTTCGTCACATATTGTTCCCAAGTTGTTCCCACTGACCCCGTAAGGTCAAAAAACTGGTCCGTGAGCCGAAAGCACCTACAAAATGCGATCAGCATTTTACAGACATTTTGAGCAGATCAATCAGGCAGGTGCCTCGTTGAATTGGCAGTCAAGTTCGA
>JBEKLF010000086.1:0-29849 GCA_050010335.1 Terriglobia bacterium | reverse complement strand
GCCTGGAAAGATTATGCCGACTCTCCCGAACCTCTCGAACCGCCCCGCTCGCTGCCGGAGCCTTCCACCAACGCTTTGCTCACCGCCCCGAAAAGGCACGTTTCCACCACGGGCTGCTAGGGCGTCTCCGCCGGTGCCCGTGAAGGTGACCTGCACATACGGAGTGCCGTCGTCAGGCATTGCTTCCACATAGGCATCGGCGAATGCCGCGTTGGCCGTCATCGTGACTTCGAACGGTTCCCACTGCCCGACGGTCTTCTCGCCTTGAGCGTCAGCAACCAGGCTGACAGACACGGCGACCGCGGTGAGGAACAGCATACCCTTTATTATTCCCTTCATCAGTTGATTTCCCTCCCCAAAGTCCCGGGCAGGCGAAAGCGCCTTCCCCACCATGGGCAGGATTCCAGCCTCCCCCACGATCTTTCACCACCCTGTCGAGAGCCGTTTCTCTCCAAACCGTCCGCGGCGCATCGCGCCCAATGAGGCAAAGGATGAGGCCCGCTACGCGCGCTTTCGGACACCGCGGGCGTCAGGACACGAGAATAAGCAGCTTAGGCCGCCGCCCCGCGGCGGCTGCGCACGGTCTCCAACGCTTGCACCAACGAGCGTTCGATAAGGCTGCACATCTCATCGATTTCGGCTCGGCTGGCGATGAGCGCCGGCGCCACGGCGAACCAGGAGGGGTCGATGCGCATGATCAAGCCATTGTCTATCGCGGTTCGCTTCAAGGCATTGCCCAGTTCCGGGTAGGGCTCCATCGTCTGCGTATCTCTAACCAGTTCGACGCCCCTCAGTATGCCCTTGCCACGAACCTCGCGGACCACACCGTATTTCTTGAGTTCCTCCAGCTTGCCGGCCAGGTACACGCCGGTTTCCCTGGCCTGCAGGTCCAATCGATGCTCAACGATCTCCTCCACCACCGCGATTCCCACCGCGCAAGCCAGCGGGTTGCCGGCGAAGGTGTGGCCGTGGGCGAATTGCACCTCGTCCTCGGCCTTCCCCCAGAAGGCATCGGCCATAT
The DNA here is from genome assembly GCA_050010335.1 of Terriglobia bacterium. GTDB lineage: Bacteria > Acidobacteriota > Terriglobia > UBA7540 > UBA7540 > Bog-366. Next base: position 28,828 of record JBEKLF010000086.1, on the reverse strand, counting down.
CTTCGCGGGCAATCATAGCCCCGATCGGCATCATCCCGCTGGACAGGCCTTTCCCACAACAAATCAGGTCGGGGGTGACCCCATAAGTCTGGGCCGCGAACATCGACCCGGTCTTACCTATTCCCGTGATCACCTCATCGAAAATCAGCATGACATCATAACGGGTGCAGATTTCCCGAAGCATCTGGAAATACTCGTCCGTGGGGGTGATGATTCCCCCCGTGTTGCCGACCGGCTCGACGATCACCCCGGCCACCGTCTCCGGGTCCTCGTTGGCGATCACGTCTTCCACCAGGCGCGCACAGAAACGATTGCATTCCTCCCACGAGGGGAAACGGTTGCGATAGTAAAGGGGCGGGAAGACCTTCAGGAAGCCCGGCATTTGGGGCTCGAACTTGCTTTTGCGCGACCCCGTTCCGCTGGCGGACATCGCCCCCGCCGTGCCTCCATGGTAGCCGAAGTAGCGGCTGATGAATTTGTATTTCCCCGGGTGGCCGGTTTGCTTGAAGTACTGCCGCACGAACTTGAGGGCGGACTCCACCGCCTCCGAACCCCCGCTGAAGGGCTTGACGTATTTCAGGTTGGCCGGCGTGACGGTCCCCATCTTTTCCACGAAGTCTAAAGTGATGTCGGCGATTCCGTGCAGGGGCGGAGCAAAGGTCATCTTCGCCAACTGTTTCTCCAAGGCGGCAACCAATCGGGGGTGGCGATGTCCGAGCGTGGCGACGAATATTCCCCCAATGGCGTCGAAGTACCGTTTGCCTTCCGTGTCCCAATAGTAAAGACCCTCGGCCCGGTCCAGGATCAAGGGGTTTTGCAGGAACTCCGCCGTCTGTCGATAGTCCAGAAATGTGTGTTTGAGGAGACGCTCACGGCGAGGATCAAGTTTCATGGTTGCGTACCACCCATCGTGGATTGTTCCCCGCAGGCGCCGCACCCTAATCTTGCCGGAAGAGTTGACCTGCGCGGGGTGTTTCCGGAGGCAGGGGCCTTACCCGACTTGGCATTCTCCGGTTTCATTCCGGCTTGAGACGAGCATGATGGTATCATCCCACACCCGCCCTCGGAACGGACAAGAGTCTACACGGTACAAGAATGTCTTTTCTGTAAGGATGGGACCATTTTTTCTGAGAAAGAGAACCGTTGTGCGTGTGCTCTGATAAGGTTCATCGACGCCCGCCATGGTCATGACGGCCGCTGGGAAATCCGGACCAGGGCGAGGCTCGAAGCGGCCGCTCAACGTGACAGCACGGCGCGCGAGGCCTGGTGGCCATCCCCGAGCAGACCTTACATAGCCGTGGGGAGTGCCGTCCCAGGCTTTCCAATCGTATGTCATGCCATTTGCGCCGAGGCCCTGAAAGCCGCCTTTCTCAAACCCCGCGAGCATGGGAAAAAGCATCGCGTCGGCATCCTTGTGCAAACCTAAGAGGATCCACCCATTGGGAGGCCGACTTTTGTTCTTTCAGGCAATTGACCAACATCAGATAGGCGCATGAGTGTGGCAAACCAGCGCGCCCCCGAGTTCGCGCCGCACGTCAAGCGGAAGGAAGTTTGGGGAGGACTGACATGAACACAGAGTGGGGCTCTGAGCGGGGCTAGGCGTACTGACGACTTTATAACAAAGAAACGCGCAATTCTCAGTAGAGTCGAGGATGGGCGCGGGTACGAATGAAGCGTCGCCCCGTTTCCCCGCCCCGCTCATCGAACCGGACGTGCGGATTTCCCGCATCCGGCTCTCCGACAGGGTTCCTCGCCAGACTCACGGACGGAAGCGAACCGATGCACATCCTGCAGGCCCCGAACGCCCAGCGCGCCGAAAATGGACGCCGCCGGGAATACTCGGGTGCCACGGGTGCGAATCTTGTGCCGCCTCCTCAGGAAGTTGCGCACACGCTCTTCCACATGGCGATCGACGGCGCGGTACGCTTGCGACCGGGTACCATAGTCGAAGTAGCCCGACCAGCCCCGTAAGAGACGGTTGAGCTGATCGCGCACTTCCGGCCACGGCCTCGTATTGCTCGGTGCCAACACCGCGTTCACCTTCTGTCTTAAGCGCGCCACACTCTTCTTCGACGGCCAGGCTCCCAGATACTTGCGCCCACCTTTCTTCCGATAGCACTGCGCGCCCAACGTATATCCCAGAAAGTCAAAACCCTCCTGCCAGGCTTCCTTGATTTTGGTCTTCGCTTCGTTCAGGGTCAGCCCCAGGCGCTCCATCACCCCTCGCGTCCACTCGCGCGCCTCTCCGGCCCGTCGCCGGGTGAGGATCACGAAGTCGTCCGCATAGTTGACGACGTGTGCCCGCAACGCCTTTTCCTGTTCGGTGATCCGCCAGTACTTCAGGAACCGGTTCATGTACAGATTGGCCAGCAAGGGGCTGATCACCCCACCCTGCGGTGTCCCGCAGCGGCTGTTCTTGCCGCCCGTCATGCGCCGTTTCCCTTGCCCATCCCGCTCTTCCACCGGAACTTTCAGCCACTGCTTCATCAGTCGCAGCACATCTCGATCCACGATCCGACGAGCAACGGACGGCATCAGTTCGCCGTGGGGAATGGTATCGAAGGACACCACCACACACTACCCACCCTCGGGACCTTCCTGAGAGGGTGACGATCACCCGACCCCATCATCCGTTTGAAGGCCAGTCTTTGTCCGTTCTCCGGCACTCCCACCGACAAAAACATTTGTATTTTGTTCTGATCTTACCGGACGGGAGTAAATCCCTGATTCCTGCGGCCTGGACCGACTTTGAGTCCGCCACCCGTCCCGTGGGCGATCACCCGCTCGTGAGCTCGCTGCAAGACTTGCTTCACCTCCGTTCCCTCGTCGATGCTCTCCTCGGCCGAACTGTCGTGTCGGCCCCATCCGTCGCAGACCAGGAGAGCCATGCCGCAACTACCGCTGAAGTTCCTCGACGACTTTCCCCTTCCCGAGACGTGCTTGTGGGAGCAGATCGACGACGAGCGCAAGCGCCTCGTGGTCGAGACTCTCGCACGCCTGATGACCCAAGCGACCCGAGCCCACGAACCCCAGGAGCAGAGCCATGACTGATCTCGCCAAAATCCAACCGACCCATACCCAGCGAGCCGCCTGCATCTATGTTCGCCAGTCCACCCCCTCGCAGGTCGAGCACAACCGGGAATCCACCGCTCGCCAGTACGCCTTGGCGAATCGCGCCTGCCAACTGGGCTGGTCCCGCCCGCAGGTCGTCATCATCGATGAAGACCTCGGCCTGTCCGGCAGCAGCACCGACCACCGTTCCGGGTTCACGCGCATGACCAGTGAAGTGGCCCTGGGCCACGTCGGCATCATCCTGGGTCTGGAAGTCCCGCGGCTGGCCAGAAACAATGCCGACTGGTATCGTCTCCTGGAACTCTGCGGCCTGACCGACACGCTCATCGGCGACAGCGACGGGGTTTATCATCCCGCCCTGTTCAACGATCGTCTGCTCCTCGGCCTCAAGGGCACCATGAGCGAAGCGGAGTTGCACATCATCCGCGCCCGCCTGGAAGGTGGCATCCGCAACAAGGCGGCGCGCGGGGAACTGCGCCGCGGCTTGCCCGTCGGTTTTGTCTGGGGGGAAGCCGACGGGGAAGTTCTCTTTCATCCGGATGCGGCCGTTATCGCCGCGATTCGCACCGTCTTCGAGCGCTTTGCCGAGTTCGGCTCGGCCCGCCGCGTCTGGCTCTGGTTTCACTCCGAAGCTTTGTCCTTCCCTCTCCAAGATGGACCGCAAGGACAAATTCGCTGGGTCGCTCCCACCTACACGGCCCTCCATCACATCCTCACCAATCCGGTGTATGCTGGCGCTTACACCTATGGCAAGACTCGCACGGAGCGCTACCTCGATGCCCAGGGTGCCGTCAAGAAACGGATGCGTCATCTTCCTCTCGAACAGTGGGCGGTCCTGCTTCCCCACCACCATCCCGGCTTCATCGCTTGGGAAACCTTCCAGGCGAACCAAGCTCGGCTCGATAGCAACACTCGTCCGCGACCGCACCCAGGGGGAGGCGCATTGAGAGAAGGCTCGGCGCTGCTCCAGGGCCTGGCCACCTGCGGTCATTGCGGGCGACGGCTCCACACGCATTATCGCGGTCGGAACTCCACTCCCGGCTATCACTGCGCCGGCAAGGACATCGTCAACGGACGTGGGGTGTACTGTTTCAACCTCGGAGGTCTGGCGATGGACCGGGCCGTGGCCGAGGCTTTTCTCACCGCCGTGACCCCGGCCGCGGTCGAAGCCACAATGCTCACGCTCCAACAACTGCAGAGCCACCACGACGCGGCGCTCGCTCAGTGGCGGCTGGAGATCGAACGCTTGCGCTACGAGGCGGAACGGGCCGCGCGCCGCTACCGCACCGTGGACCCGGAAAATCGCCTCGTCGCGCGCGGACTGGAAGCAGAATGGGAAAAGCATCTTCGTGATCTCGCGGCAGCAGAGGCGGAGTTGCATCGGCGGGAACAGCAGCAACCGACTTCGATGGGCCCCGCACAACTTCAGCGCCTCCGCACGCTCGGCGCTGATCTGCGCGAAGTGTGGAACGCCGCCACTACCACCGACCGCGATCGCAAAGAACTTCTTCGCACCCTCTTGGAAGAAGTGATGTTGGACGTGAAGCGCGCCCAAGGCCAGGCGCATCTGACTCTGCGCTGGCGCGGCGGCGCGATCACCACGCTCAATGTTCCCGTGCCGCGCTTCCGGCCCATGGGGCCGCGCACCGACGAAGATACCCTCTCCCTGTTGCGCCGCCTGGCCGCGCTCTATCCGGATGAAGTCATCGCGGGAATCCTGAATCGTCAGGGCCGCAAGACCGCCATGGGGGAGCGATTCACCGCCCACCAGGTGGGCAGCCTCCGCCGCTATCGGAATATTCCGCGCTTCCAACCGCCGGCTGAGCCGCCCTCTGGGGACTTGGTCACCATCCGCAAGGCCGCGCAAATTCTCGGCATGAACACCTCGAGCATTCACCGTTGGCTGGCCGATGGCTTCATCGCTGGCGAGCAAGTCACTCCCGGCGCTCCCTGGCAGATTCGCATCACCGAGGAGTTGCGCGCGCGCATCGTGCCGCAGGCGCCGCCGGAGTATCTGCCTATGCTGGAAACCACACTGAAACTCGGCGTTTCGCGGCAAACCGTGTTGCAGCGTGTAAAGCGGGGCGAGTTACAGGCCGTGCTGGTAAGGCAGGGCCGACGTAAGGGCTTGCGAATCAAAGTGGTGGATCACCAACCAGCGCTATTCGAACAACTTTCATGAATCAGGGGGCAGTATGAAGCAGGATCCAAGTATTTGGACAGATCGGCGTCCACCACCTCGGTGTAGCCCGCACAGAGAAGTTCGTGCACCTTCCGTATCGCGTCCTGCGCGCTGCGCTGCGGCCGGTAACCGTAAGCACAGGGTTCCATATCCGCCTCGAAGATCGGCTCCAACACCAGTTTGGCCGCAGCCTGTACCACCCGGTCCCGAATCGTGGGAATACCGAGCGGCCGTTCGCCGCCTCCCGGCTTGGGCCTCATGGCCCGTCGCACCGGTTGCGCGCGATACGTCCTGGTGCGGAGTTCCTCCCTGATGCCGGTCAACCACTTCCCCAACCCTGCCAACTCGATCTCGCCAAAGGTCTGCCCATCCACGCCCGGTCCTCCCCGGTTGTACTTCACCCGTTCGTAGGCGCAGTACAGGATGTCCTCGCGGTAGATCTTGTCGTAGAGCAGATAAAAGCGGTAGGCCGGTTCGCCCTTCGCCTTGCGATAAAGCTTCCTCTGAAGCCTCCGGATTCTGTTCGGTGTTTCCAGGCTCATCACCAATCACCTTACCTTGGCTTCTTCCGAAGCATTCCTGAAGTGAGGGTCCTTCCCTCCCCCGGCATTACCCGGCTTCCACGGTACTATAACCCTCTCCGCCGCCCCGACGAGCCGCTCTCCAAGGTGAGAGCGTTAGAGTTCACCTCTACTCGCACAGGGTTTCCCCCCTCGCCCAGATCACCTTCCCAGAATGCTGTGCCCATTACCCCGGTGGACTCAGACCGGTGCGCGCGTCGGTTGCTTCCCGGTCCATGCTGCCTTCTCCGATGTATAGCCGGATCGGCGTCCACGACTTCACTTTCGAGGCCTGCTCAGGCTTCACTCGCGTTACGGCCTGCCGGGTTGCTCAGCCACCTCAAGTGGCCTTTGTCACAAGGCTTCGACTTGAACCGTTACCGAATCAAGGCGCTTGTCAGCTACCAGACTTACCGACAACTATCTGCGTGGGACTTCCACCCACTGGCGATCTGCGCTCTTGGGGCGCACTATACATGGGCTGGCTGATCCCCAAAACTAGAGGCCGGAAGAGAAGTGGGCTGGATAAGCTTGTTGCGGCAGCGATAACGCGCTGCAATTACTAGAGGGCTAACCAGGATCTAGCGAAAAAGGTCAAGATGCACATCATGGCGCCGGGGGCACCCCGATTCGCCGATAAGAGGCGGCTTGTCCCGGCTGACCTGCGGCGCAGTGTTGTTAAGCCCTGTAGACATGGGCGGCGGGAGTTTGTGGGAAGTGCCGGGAGGTTCTAAGATTCTTCACCCGCTGGGTGTGAAAATTGCTGGGCTCTCTCTCCTATGCGCAAACTCACCAAGCCTTCGCCCACCGTCTCGCCCTTGCTGTTCGAGCTTGATTCCGAGCCGCTGCAAGAAACCCTGACGGCGCTGGGAGGAATCCCGCTGGTGGTGCAGGCCTTCCGTTCGCTGGGGCTGCCCCAGAGTATCCAGGAGCACGTGCGGGTGAAACAGCGGCAGCGCGGCTACGACGACGCGACATTCGTGGAGAGCTTCGTGATTCTCCATGCGGCGGGGGGCGAATGGGTGGAAGATTTTGAACGCTTGCGGCAAGACCCCGGGCTGGCGGAGATGATCGGGCACGCGGTGCCTTCGCCGCGCGCGGCGCTGGAGTTTTTGCAGGCGTTTCACCAAGAGGAAATGATCGCGGAAGCCCAGCAACGACGCTTGCCGAAGCAGATCGCCTATATCCCGGAGGAGACGCCGCCGCTGGCAGGGCTGGGCCGAGTGAACCGCGATCTGGTGCAGCGCTGCGGGGAGCGCGCGCCCGACCAGCGCATCGCCACGGTGGATCAGGACGCGACGATCATTGAGAGCCATAAGCAGCAGGCCTTGCCCACTTACGAAGGGGTGCGGGGCTACCAGCCCATGCTGGCGGTATGGGCGGAGACCGGCCTGGTGCTGGCCGATCAATTTCGCGATGGCAACGTGCCCGCGCACATGGAGCCGCTGGAAGTGGCGCGACGGGCCTTTGCCGCCCTGCCGAGCACGGTGGGGGAATACTACTATCGCGGCGATGCGGCGTGTCACGAAAGCGGGCTGGTGAATTGGCTGCGCGATGAGCAGCGGGCCGGCGGACCCGGCGGGCGCATCGGGTTTGCCATCAGTGCGCGGATGAGCGAGCCCTTGCACGCGGCCCTGCAGGCGCTTCCGGAAACCGCCTGGGAACCCTACGGCGATCCCCCTCCGGCCGAAACCCGCGAGTGCGCCGACGTGCCCTTTGTGCCCAGCGAGAAAACGGAGAAGAAGGATTTGCAACCCTTGCGCTACGTGGCCATCCGCATCCGCAAGAAGCAAGGGGAACTCTTCGAGGACGGGAGCGCGGTGCGCCATTGCGCGGTGTTGTCGAACCGCTGGGAGTTGAAGGCGGCGCGCTTGATCGAGTGGCACCGCGAAAAGGCCGGCACCATTGAGTTCGTCCATGACGTGATCAAGAACGACTTGGGCGGCGGCGTGCTGCCCTCGAAATACTTTGGCGCCAACGCCGCTTGGCTGCGCCTGGCGGTGATCGCGCACAATGTGCTCCAGGCGCTGAAGCGGCTGGCCCTGCCCGCCGAACTGCTCACGGCGCGCCCCAAGCGCTTGCGCTTCCTGCTCTTCAACCTGCCGGGACGGCTGGTTCACCATGCCCGCCGACTGATCCTGCGCGTGGCCGGCGTGGACAGGTGGATGGCCGCCTACCGCGAGGACCTGCGCTTGCTGCCCGTGAGCCCTTGAACCCACCCGCCCAAAACGTCATCGTTATCAGCGGATTTTAACAACCCCTTTCCCAAAATCGGACCGGAGTGTCTTCATCCTTCGCACCGCATGACCGCAGGTTGCCTTCGGCTGCTGACTCCAGCCTCCAGGGCACGCGCATTCCCTCCCACAACGTCCCATCGGCGTAAATTCTCTGCCGAATCATCCAGATTCCCATAAACCTCTCCGTTATCGGCGGATTGGGGGCAGTTCTTGGCTTGTGCGGCCACGGGTTAACTGTTATTCTCGCCGGCCTGATTTTCTTACCTCACTTCGGGGCACGTGCCAAGCATTCGCGAACGGTTCCATTGACAGAATGTGTAGTGCTGCAGAAAGTCGTGCTGGCCCGCCCCTTTCGGGCGACGCCGACCCCTCATCTGAGTGAATGCTGGACAGAGTCGAATGACACCACAGGTAGGGTCAGTTTCCAGATGTGACAACTGAAGGATCTGGCCAAAACAGCCCGCAACAGCGGCTTCCAAAACATCCCTGACCCTTTCGACGGATCCCGCGAGCCACTGCTGCAACCTCCGTCCGGCCAGATCAACGATACCGCGCCAATTAGGCCTTGAGGTCAGAGGTTGAATGGTTATCCCCCCTAGGAGGAGCCACAGTGGAGCACCAGATTACGCGGAGGACCTTTAATTTGCTGATGGCCGCCTCGGCAATCTGCGGCGATTCGGTGGCGACCGCGGCACTCGGTACAGCAGCGCCACCGATGGAGAAAAGAATGCCGGGTGATAAGCTATACGCGCGGACATAAATAATTGCGCATCTTTGTGAAATGTGCTTTCATGTGAGACATGAAAGCACTGACGATTGCTGAGGCTTCGGTCATCATTCTGGGGTTGCAGGATGAGATTCGGCGCAGTGCGGAATCTCGGTATGACCACCGCTTGCACGGCGTGTTGCTCGTAGCGGAAGGGATGAACTGCTGCCGCGTGGCCGAATTGTTGGGTGACGCTCCACGAACGGTTGAGTATTGGGTCCGCCGGTTCGAGGCGAAGGGCTTGACAGGATTGCAAGAAGGCGTGCGTCCCGGACGACCTCCCCGGCTGACGCCGCCGCAAATTACCGCCATCCAAGCGAGGTTGCGAAAACGTCCCGCCGATTTCGGCTTGAGCGGCAATCTGTGGGACGGGAAGACGCTGGCGGCCCACCTCAAGCGGGCCTACGGCGTAACCCTGGGAGCGCGACAATGTCGCCGGTTCTTTCGCCAGTGGGGGTTTCGCTTGGTGAAGCCCCGACCCGTGATTGCGCGTGCGGATGCGATCCGACAGGGTGAGCATAAAAAAACTCCAAGCAGTGAACGCCCTGCCGGACGCAGACCTCTGGGCACTGGATGAGGTGCATTTTCAGCAATACGGCTCCCGGTGTCGGATGTGGGTGCCCCCGGAGAATCGTGACCCGATCCTTTTGCACCACCCCACGCGCAAGAGCGTCGGATATTTTGGGGCGGTGCGCCTACGTGACGGGCGGTTTGTGTATGAACGAGAAACGAATCGATTTAATGGGCAGAGCTTCTGGGACTTCCTGGAGCTCCTTCAGCCGCGGAGCGGACAGGGAGGCCGGCGCGTGGTGGTCATCACCGACAATGCCCGGTTTCATCATGCGAAAATGCACCAAGCCTGGAGAGAGGCCCAGGCGCCCCACTTCCGTTTGGACTACCTCCCTCCCTATAGTCCCGACTTGAACCCCATCGAACGCGTTTGGAAATTGACGCACAGGCTTTGTCTCCATGACCAATATTTTCCAACCCTCGACCGAGTAATCGTAGCCGTGGAAAAGGAATTCCGCCGGTGGACCCACGGATCAGCCACCCTCAGAAGGTTATGTGCCTTATCCTGAGCGCCAAGTAATTATTCGCAATTATTTATGTCCGTACGTATAGTTGCCCCGTTAGGTGTTGTTCCCACCCCCCGCTGCTTCGTGATTAATGGCAAACCCGTATTCGTGGTTTCCGGCGCGATTCACTATCATCGCTGCCCGCATGAGTTGTGGAGAGATAGGATTTTACGTGCCAAACGGGCTGGCTTGAATTGCGTTGAAACCTACGTTGCATGGAATTTTCATGAGGCCCAGGACGGGATTTTTGATTTTGATGGTGACCGTGACATTGGGAAGTTTGTTGATACCTGCAAGGACCTCGGCTTGCACTGCTTCTTGCGATTGGGACCTTACATTTGTGGTGAGTGGGATGGTGGTGGCTACCCGCCGTGGCTCCTGGCCAAACCAGGGGTTGAACTGCGAGCTATGAACGATGTTGCGCTACACTACATTCGCCGCTGGTTCGAGAAGTTGCTTCCACAGATTGCTGCCAGACAGGCGCCACGCGGGGGCCCCGTCATATTATTGCAGGCCGAGAACGAGTGGTTCGCCAAGGACCGGCCGGGAGGACTGGAGTACTTGGAATGGCTCGTTCGCACTTTGAGGGAGTTGGGCACCGAAGTTCCCATCACCGACTGCGATGACACCACGATTTCGGTTCCCGGTTCCTTCAAGACGATTGGCGAGTCCGAGGAAGCCGTGCGGGCCTTTCGGGAACGATACCCGCAATGGCCGACGATGATCTACGAATTGTACCCGGGCTGGGGTGAAATGTGGGGCCAGCCTTCGGTGATGCCCAATGGTCGACCGGGTGAGTTGCGACAACGAACCATGAGATTCCTCTCGTTGCGGGCCATGTTCAATTACTACACGTTTCATGGGGGGACCAATTTCGGATTCTGGGCAGGCAGCAGCTGGCTGTCGGACCACTCCTTTGGTGTGCCGAGCATGTTCGACAGCTTGGGGGTGAAAGTCCCCTTCACAACCTGATAGAGGTGAAGTGATAGCGAAGCGCAACGGCGTCGTCGTGAGGCGAGGTCGGAAAGAAGCGTGGAGCAAACGCACGAGCCGATGTACAAGAACCGGATCAGAGGCATACGGTGCCGGGCGAGTGGGCCAATGACCACGAAGCCCATATCCATCAAGGACACTGGTTGTAAATTCGGCGGTTGCGTGCGGAAGGCGGTCGAACTTACCTCGGGAGATCTGCCGTTCGTCCCGAAATCGGGACTGAGGGTTGAGTGATTGACCCTGATCGGGCGGCAGAAGTCAGCAGAAGGCATATGAGTCCCGACCCGTTGGGATGAAGGCCCGGACCGTGATCGTGAGTAGTAGTGCGCGGCTCTCATGAGTGGCCATGCGCCAGCCAATCAGCTTCGGCTGAGCTTACCGGGGGTGGATAGGGTGAAGCCCAAAAGGAACCCGGGAGCGGCGAAGCCACCATCGGCGAAATGCGACGCGAACCTCCAGCCCTCACGGGCTTAAGTCACGGAACCGCCGTATGCGGACCCGCATGTACGGTGGTGTGACAGGGAAAGCGGGCGACCGCCTACCTATGTCGATTAACCACCCGTTACTACTCCACTTCTCCGGTGGCTGAAGGTGGCGCACTGGACGAAATGTATTTCGCGACGAAAAGCGCCAACCTCCTAGCGACCAATTTCAATGAATTCTTCTGTGAATCGAGTGAAGCTCCTATGCCGGTGCAGGTGGTCGGGCCCGTTCGTGGCCGCGCCTTACGCTCTCCGCAAGGTTTCATGCTATTCGTTCTTCCCCAATATGCCGAGAGTGAGTCGTCGGACTGGATCGTAAGGGCGGCGTATGGATCTCCGGCTTTGTTTGCCATTACCCAAACGCGCCCGAGCCCGGAACTGGCTCTACAGCCGGGGAGTATACGATTGCGTTCGGGACGCCTGCTTGAGCTGGCTGAGGGTTCTGCATATCCCCTGATGCTGCCGCTCCAGTATCAAATCGACGCTCAGCACCGGCTGGATTATTCGAATGCGACGATGCTAGGAATTGGAGGAGCAACCGGGCAGCGAATCATCGTTATTCAGGGTGAAGCTGGCCGTCGCGGGATGCTCTCCATCAACGGCCAAGTGGCAGAAATGGTCTTCTCTCCGTATGAGCCCGTGAAGCTGACTGTGAGTGGAATAACAGTCGTCGCCGTTTCCCGCGAATGGGCTGGGCGGACATGGTTTGCTGACGGAAGGATCCTCATTGGACCTGCTTACGTAGGCGAGCGACGCGCCGAACAGCACGAGTGCTGGATTGATGAACGTTCAGCGATCCTCCACACAATTTCGTCCCGGGGGGAATGCCATCAATCTAGCGTTCGATCCGCAGCCGTTCCCGACCGTTTGGTTGCATTAACCGGCTGGCGGGCAAAGCCAGTGCTGGAATTGAGAAAAGGCTCGTCTGGCTGGTGCGACATTGGCGCTCCTACGGGTCTGGAGCAGTTAGGAGCCTATTATGGTTACGCGTGGTATCGCGCATTTTTCGATTCGGATGAGGAACGGAATAGCACCATTTTGCTGACCCTCGCCGCCGATCGTTTTCACATATTTCATAAGGACCAAAAGGTCGGCGTGTGGGGTCGAGGCCCCCAAGCGTCACGCGATCCCTTGCCGGTGCATCTGACTCAAGGCGCTAACGAGTTCGTTTTCCTGTGTGACAATATGGGCCGGTCGTGCAATGGAAAATGCATGGACACCAAGGGGATTCAGGGCGATGCTTACTTAGACGCCGTGCCCGCGTTTCTGGGAAGATTTGAGTTCTCAGTTCCCTCGGGTCCGCCGACTGAAAGCTGGGAATTTCAAACCTTCCGCTCTTCCGGCTATGGCGACCAGGAGGCGTTCCGCTTCTCTCGCCTGCGTTTCCGAGTCTCGACCAAGCCCGTGGATGGAGCACTTTTGGCCTTTCGATGGATGCCGCAATACGCATGGGTATACGTCAATGGACGTCTGGCGGGGGAGCACGGAGGGGATTGCCCCTTGATCAGTGGAGCCTGCTTCAGCGAGTTCGTCCTCGATGCGTTTCTTTCTGGAGATCACGCGGACATCGAACTGCTGTTCTTTGGGGAACCCATTCAGGACCCTGGGGACCGCGTGGTTCTATTTACGTACCCGAAGCAAACGGCCCTGACACGCTGGCAATTCAAGCCGTGGCAAGCCCCGGTCAATGAAGGTTCTGCCCGCCCCGATTCGCCAGTATGGTGGGAATGCACATTCGACAAACCCAATCTTCCAGGGCCGCTGTTTCTCGCAACGCAAGGGTTGAGCAAGGGACAGGCTTATCTCAATGGGACGGCTCTCGGCAGGTACTGGGAGATCGGCCCTCAGCACTGCCTTTACTTGCCGGAACCATGGGTCAAGGATCAGAATCAACTCGCCCTGTTCGATGAGGAGGGGAAATCACCCGATCAAGTTTACATTTTCCGTGATGGCCGATGCCCCTTCCGTCACGTGCTGGCGTGAAGGCGACTGGAGGAAATAACCCTGATTGTCCCGGAAAGGATTTGCCTCGGTGGTGGCTGGAACGAGAGCTTGCCGGCCCGGATGTTTACCGGCGAAAGCAGTGCACCTTTTCAAGACGCACACACAACAACCCCGCCGAACGGGCACTGCGTGGCGTCGCGTTGGGCAAGAACTACCTTTTCGCCGGCTCCGATGCAGGCGGTAAGCGCGCTGCGGCCCTCTACAGCCTGATCGGCGCGGCGAAACTGAACAGCCTCGACCCGGAAAGCTATCTACCCGACGTGCTCTCTCGCATCGCCATACCCAACATTGGCTTGACACTCTTCCGCCCACAATGATACCCAACAGGATTGAACAACACATTCAGGAGGAACGCGCAATGGATTCGTTCATCGATAGGAGTGCGTGCGGCGCGATCGTCAATTCTCAACTCTTTGATGAGGCCGGCTTATGAACAGAAGAACTTTCAACAAGCTTTTGACCTTCGGCAGTGTCGGTAACAGCTTCCGGGCAAAACCGATGATGTTGGAGGGATCTCCGGCGGGCATGGGCCGGGCAATACTTCCCGCGAACACTCCCCCGGCTTTTCCTCCCGTGCAATTTGATCCAGTGAGTTACCGCGTCAACGGAAAGCCAGCCTTTTTGTATTCTGGCGAGTTCCACTATTTCCGCGTTCCCAAGGCTGACTGGCGAGAGCGTATGGAACGATTCCGCGAAGCAGGTGGAACCTGCGTGGCGTCGTATATGCCGTGGTACCTCCACGAACCGGAAGAAGGGAAATTCGTCTTCGGGGGCGAAAGCGGTGTCCTGGATTTCGAAGGCTTCCTCCGCACCGCTCGGGAAGCCAGCCTCTACGTAATCGTCCGCCCGGGACCCTATCAATACACGGAGATGAAATACGATGGCCTTCCCGGGTGGCTCTGCGAGAACTACCCGGAATTGCGCGCGCAGAACACTGAGGGGAAGCCGTTCCGAACCTCGTCCATCTCCTACGTTCATCCCCTTTTTCTGGAGAAAGCGCGGAAATGGTTTGATCGCGTAGCGCCGATCATTGCTGCATACACCGTTTCCAGGGGAGGCCCCATTGCCTTCACCCAACTTGATAACGAGATGACGGGGATACACATCTGGAACGGGTCGCTCGATTACAACCGCGTGTCCATGGGATTCGGAAACGTGAACGGGCGCTATCCACAGTTCTTGCGCCAGCGGTTTGGCGATATCGACACTTTAAACCACGCCTATGCAACCCATTTCGATTCTTTCGAAAAAGTGAGTCCAATTGTTTCCGCGGACACCGCCGATGTTTCGCAAATCCGCCGGATGAAGGACTACTTTGACTTTTATCTGGCCACGGTCGCGGAGTATGCCGCAACTCTCGCTCGATGGCTCGGTGAACACGGCGTGGACGCGCCGCTGACCCACAATTCTGGCGGTCCCTCGATGAATGCGTACTTCCTTGAAACCGTTCAGGCCCTGGGCAACAAGACGTTTCTCCTTGGATCTGATCATTACTACAACCTCGATCAGACTTGGCCGCAGAACAATCCCACCCCGCAATACGCCATAAACATCTTCGCTTCCCTGGAAATGCTGCGTTTGATGGGCTATCCGCCCACGGTGATGGAAATGCCCTCCGGCAGCGCCGCTGACTGGCCCCCGGTTACCGCCGGAGATTGCAGGGCCTGTTACTGGACCCATCTGGCGTTTGGGATGAAAGGCAGCAACTACTATATCTTTACGGGCGGCCCCAACCCGCCGGGCGCCGGCACCACGAGCGACATCTACGACTATGGCGCCCCTATCGGAGCCAAGAACGAGGTGCGTCCGCTCTATGACGTTCAGAGGGAACTGGGCAAATATCTGGAAAAATCCACCTGGCTGGAAGAAAGCGAACGCGAGTCAGACTGCCGATTTGCGCTGGACTTCGAATACACGCGTGCGGATCGTTACTGGAAGAACAGTGCAGGTTTTCTCGTGACCGGCGGCGAAGCTTGGGATTTCTTTCGCACCGGGGCACTCACCTCGGCTCTGTGCGCCAGCCTTTCCCCCGTCTTCTGCGATCTTCGCCAGGAGGATTGGATTGCGGACAACTCCACGCCGGTGGTGCTGGTGAGCTCTTCCAGCATGGCGCAAGCGCGCCAGGAGAGAGTGGTGAGTTTCCTCAAACGGGGAGGCAGCCTGTTGATCGCACCGGTTCTCCCTGCCGTCGACGAGAACCTTCAATCTTGCACAGTTTTGCGTGATTTCCTGGGCGGCCCGGCGCTGGAACGTAATCCCAGTGCTTACGCTCGCGTCACGGTGCTGGATATTCGGAATATCCTGGATAACGGGGAGAATTACTTTGCCGCTGCCCTGCCGGCTGGAGCTCGGACGCTTGGTCAGGATGAAAACACGGGGCGCGTTCTCGCGTGGGAGTTGACCACGGAGGGCGGAGGCCACGTCATTTTCCTGGGACTGCGCTGGCTTCATGCCATGCACGAGCATTCCCGCATGCTGGCCTCTCTGCTCCTGCGCCTGGGCCTGCGGCGCCGCGTCGATTGCCCAAACCCGAACCTGTGGACCTCGCTCCGGACGGCCGGGAATCATTCCGCACTGTTCATCATGAACCTGCTCACTTCGCCGCAGGAGGCGGAAATGCGTTGTCGCCCCCGCGGCCGAAGTGGCGAGGTCGACACCGGCGTGCACAAACTGGAGCCCATGAGCGTGAAGTTCCTCGAGCTTTAGAAGGAAGCCAACGTGTCCAAGAATTCGTACCGGGCTTTGTGCTCGTCCGGAGTGGCATGCGAGCTCGCGCTGAGATGCATCACCTCGTGTTCCTTCTCGCTGCGGTAGGCTGGCCAGGGTGGCAAACCCGGACCGTTCGGGTCCCCTGTCCGTGCGAAGTTGACCCAATAAGAAGACATGAGATCGGACAACTTCTCGTCCTCCGGCCGCCACGGACGGTCCTCCGATGCCAACGTCTCGAACACAAACACGATTTCAGCGGAATGGTAGGCGCCAAGCGGGGGGGCATTTCTTTCCGACACGGAGGGGGGTGGAGCATCATCAAATTGGTACCGGTACACAGGAGACTTCCCGGTGTCGGCCTGCATTTCGATCCATTTCCAGGTGGAGTAGGCGATGAACTGATCTCCCGCGAGGTCTTGGGCTGATCGCTTAGCCTGCGCGTCCGTCCCTGCCGGATAGACCTTTAGCAGTGCGTCGGCCTTATCCCCAAACAGGGCGTGCATCCGCGCGATGTAATTCTGCATGGTAGGTTCGGCTTTTCCCAGAATGGATTGAAAGTGGCCCTCATCCGCATTCCACCCCGCCAGAAGTGGCACGTGGCTTTGCCGGCCCCGGGCGTAAATCGCCGATACGCTTTCCGGCAGGAAGTACCCATCGATATTCGGCCTGAACCGAATTGCCGACCCCTTTAGACTAGCCTGCTGCTTCATAGCAGCATCCAGAAGCTCCTGAGCGGGTTTGGCCCGGAGTGCGTCGAGGGAATGTGCCCCAAGTGAATCTGCGAATTTGGCGTCGACCTCTTCCGTCCGGGCGAGGGGCTGCAAGTCGAGGGTGGCGCTGAAGAACGCTCCGCTTTCGCCGATGGCACCCTGGAACAGACCTTGTGCCAGCGGCGATGCCGTCAACGCACTCACGGAGAAGGATCCGGCAGACTCCCCGAAGATCGTCACTTGGCCGGGGTCACCCCCGAAGGCGGCGATGTTCCTCCGCACCCATTCGAGAGCTGCAACCTGATCGAGGAGGCCGTAGTTGCCTGAGGCGTGATGATCTGACTCCCGGGCAAGGTCCGGATGCGAGAAGAATCCAAACACCCCGAGGCGGTAGCCCATACTTACCACGACGACGCCCTTCTTTGCCAGGTTCTCCCCGTCTTGCTGCGGTTCGGAAGTAGAACCCGCCTCAAAGCCTCCGCCGTAAACCCACACCATCACCGGCAGCCGCGCCTGCGAGGACGTCGCGGGAGTCCACACGTTCAGGTAGAGGCAGTCTTCGCTGGGTCCGTTATCGCGAAAAACCATATCGTCGAAAACGTGGCCCTGGATGCAGCGCGGCCCGAACTCGGTCGCTTGGCGAACCCCGGTCCAGCTCGGGACGGGCTGGGGCGCTTTCCAGCGCAACGCGCCGACAGGTGGCGCCGCGAACGGGATGCCTTTGAAGATGCGGACTTTCGCATCGGCACTCGCCGTTCCTTCTACGACACCGGTATCGATGCGTACCCGGTCAGCCGCCAAAGCATTGACGCCCAGCAACATGGCACAGATGAGAATTGCCTTCCGATAATGACCCCTTTCTTCACCTTTGCTCATCACCCCTCCTCACCAACGGATGGATCTTCCTTCGCAGATCCTTCCCGACCAGGGGAGCATCGTACAACCCCACACCCGCTGCTGGGAACAAGCGAGAGTCTACGTTCTCAAGAATGTGTTTTCTGTAAGGATGAGATCATTTCTTCTGAGAAAAGGAACTGCGCTTCAGGGGTTGCTGTACAAGTGAATTCGCTACCGGAAGTCCGTACGCCGAACCATTGAACCGGGATTTCCCTCTTGACAGGCGGGCACGTAGAGTCAGGGAAGTGCGCCGGTTATTCTACTAGCGGGGAGGAGGGAACCAGGACCTCGGTCGGATCGATCCGCAACCAGAGCAGCGCCCCGAAGAAGAAAATGGCGGAGGCGACAATGATGGGCAAGTCCCATCGTCCGAAGTGCTGAATCAGGAAACCCGTCACAAGAGGAAAGAGAAAGCCGGCGAGATTCCCCCAGGTGTTCATGCAGCCCGACACCGTTCCCGCCAATTCCTGACCCACGTCCATGCACACCGACCAACTGGAAGCCAGCACCAAGTCGCCGAAGAATGACGCAAAGGAAATGATCAGCACGGCGGTGATGGGATTCCTCACCCTCACGCTGGAGAGCATCAACGAAGAGCCGACGAGGAAGGCGACAAACCCGATGTAGCGGCGGCTCTTCAACGTTCCCGTCTTCCTCACCACGAAGTCGGTCAGCAGGCCTCCTAGGATTGCGCCCATGGCGCCAAAGAACAGGGGCATCCCGCCGAACACAGCGGACCTCAGCAGGGATACCCCCCGTGACTTGAGATAGGTAGGCAGCCAGGTAATGTAAAACCACCAGCCATAGGAAACACAAAAGTATTGCAGGCATAGCGCCCACAGGTTAGTGCTCACCAGCAGTCTTCCCCAAGGAAGGCTGCGATGATCCGGGGCTTTGCCCCCGCGGCCTTCCTGGATGAGCTGCACTTCGGCGGCATTGACACCGCCTTTTTCTCTCGGTGTGTCGCGATACCACATCCAGAAGAAAGCCACCCACACGAAGCCGATAGCACCAAAGGCCCAGAAGGTGGGACGCCATCCCATCCCGCTGATCATGACCGCGACAATGGCAGGCGTCACCGCACCACCCAGGCGGCCGAACATCCACATCAGCCCGGTGGCAAAGCCCCGCTCGGACTCGGGGAACCAACGGGAGAAAACCTTGGCGGAGTTCGGGTACATCCCGGCCTCACCACTGCCGAAAAGGAACCGCAGGATCACCATGCTCCAGAAGTGATAGGCAAGTCCGGTCAGCGCCGTGAACGTGGACCACCACATGACGATGCGCGTAATGACCTTGCGGGCGCCGATCCGGTCGCCCAACCATCCGGTGGGGACTTCGAAGAGTGCATAAGAAATGGCGAAGGCACTGAAGACCGTTCCCATTTGAATTGGCGTTAAGCCCAGTTCAGTGCTGATAAGCGGTGCGGCGCTCGAGATGCACACCCGGTCGAAATAGGTGATGACGGAGAGAGAGCAAATCCAGGCCAAGACCATGTGGCGGACGCGTGTCGGGCGTCCATCGGTGACCGCCGCGGGCTTCGAGGAAATCATTCCCGGCTCCTGCAGAAGCTCGGATCTCACCCCCACGTCTCGGGGGGCCTACGGGCTAAATTCTCTCCGCAAGTGGTTAGTCAGGAATGAAGCGGCGCAGATAGGGAATGCTTTCCGCGGCCCAGCGGTGCTCAAGCGCAATGGTTTCCTCCAGGTTCTCGGTTTGGGGGAGCCAAAGCTCCAGGATGGCGTTGGGGTCCACGCCCGCCGCGCGCAATTCCTCCAGCAGCCACGGAATGGCGAGTTGGCCCTGGCCAGTCGGCTTGCCCTCCACGATGAAGCCCATCATGTGCCAGACCCGCTTCACGACAAAGTCCTTGATGTGCAAACAAACGGTGTGAGGCGCCAAGGTCTTTACCACCCGCTCGGTTCCCTCTGGGATGGCCAGCGAATTCACCGTGTCGAGTGTTATCCCCACCCACGGACTGGCCAGGGAACTCAGCACTCGGTCTAGTGTGGCCGCAGGGATATTGCCGTTTTCCATTGCCAACTTCACTTGCGCCGCGCCTAATTCAGGGAGGATGGCCTGCAAGTGGCGTGTGATCTCTTCACCGGTTGGGATTCTGCCCCCAGCGAGTTCGGGGACAGTGCGCAAAATCCGGGACCCCACACGCTTTGCCAAGTCCACTTGTTGCCGGAGATGCGCAGTCTCGAGACCGCGGGTGCCGACCTCCAAGTCGATCTTCCAATCCCGGGCTTTTTCCAGGAGCACGCTCAGTTCGTCTTCGGGCAGCGTGCCCAGCGACAGATTGGGCCCATATTGGACGACCCCCAGCCCGAACTCATGCGCCTTAGCGAGCAAACCTAAAGCTGTCATCGGGTTCCTTGGTTGGGCGCCGGGAAATCCGATCGACCACATATATGCGTATGTCCCGATCCCGAGTTTCATTTGCCTCCCCCAAAGCAAGGTCAGGTACTAACTTGGTCGCAATCGAGGATCTGCACCACTGAACCCATCTCGCCGCCGACCCAAAAGCTGTCGCTAGGAACTCCCGCCGCGAGAGATCACCACTATCGCGACGATCAGAAACGCAATTCCCGCCAGAGAAAAACCATACGAGCCCCGGCTGGCGCCTTTCCATTCACCCGTTAGAGCTCCCCAGGCGTTCGAGGTGATCAGACTCATTGACATGAAGAGCGGCCAACCAACGATCCCTCCCAGGGGTCCGAGGGCGCTGGCGCCCATTCCATAGGCCATGAAGCTGCCGAAAAGGATTCCTCCCATCAGGCATCCCCCCAGCCAATGGCTTCCTCCGCCGGCCGGGTCGCGGAAAGCCCCCCAAGTGTGGTTTTTGGCCAGCAGGTACACAGAATAGCCGGCATTCACAAAAAAGCCCGCGGTGAGCATCAGAGCCCAGATGGGGTTCGTCGCCATGCTGGGCGTGGCCCCATACGAGAGGGCATGGGCTTGGAGTTCCTGCCCGAATACGAACCCGAAGTTCAACATGGGCGAAAAGATCCCCGCCAGAATACAGATGACCAGACCGACGAAAAAGCCCGGCTGGACCATGGAGGCCCGAACTTTGCCCTCCTTCTCACGACGCTGTCCGGCGACCGCCAGACCGAGAATACCCAAAATCACCAAGACGGTGCCAGCCATCAGGGCGTAACCCTGGCGTGTCCACAACCGCTCCGGATGCAAGACAATCAAGGGGAGGAACGTGCCGATTGGTGCGATAAGGCCCAGGATAATTCCATACCCTACGGCCATCCCCAGACGGCTAACCCCGATACCGAAGAGGATGTTCCCCACCCCCCATCCGATGCCGAAGACGATGACCTTGTCGAATGTCAACCAGGAGGTCTCGTGAAAAACCCTTGCCAAGCTGGGAACAGTTGCCACTGCTGCCCCCCAGGGGATGATGACCAAGCCCACAACGGAAAAGACGAGCCAGGCATTCTCCCACTTCCAGGCCTTCATATGTTTCATGGGAAGCACCCAGCTCCCATTCAACAGCCCGCCTATGAGCACACCGCCAATTCCCCATCCGAGGTCAACGTTCACAAATCCTCCTTGGCAAATCTATGCTGGGTCCGGGAGTCGTATGCGCCCCCGTGCCAGTGGAGAGAAACATGCATCACCAGCGGCCATGAAACCCGTCAGGCCCTACCGGCCTTGCCTCCAGTGATCAGACTAACGCTCTCTTTAATGCTCGCCGGTTCAAAAACCACTTTCCAGTCCGGCCGGAAGATCACCTTTTTGGCTTCCTCGATGGCCCTCTGCGCTCCGGCGGAAAAATGCCAATCGATTTCGTTGAAGAGAATGGCCAACTCAATGTTGATGTGACCCAGCAGGAAATCCCGGGCCGCCTGTGGCGGCACGCCCAGCCGGATCGCCACGTCCAAGCCTTCGCGAATTATCGTCAGGCACGTGGCGGAGAGGGTTTCGGACAAGGCGGGCTCAAGGATGGCCATTTGCTCGACCGTGACCCGGTGAGACCGCAGGATAGGACCGAAAATGCGGCAGGCGAGAGCTTCGCCGCGGGCGTAGTCTGCTTCCGGCCCTTGCATCAGCGCGCAGACAACTGCCTGCTTGGCCTTGCCGCTGCCAAAGAAATCGCGCCGCGCCGCGAGATCCGTTTCGTCGTTAAACACCGGTGGATGCGAAGGGTGCGTTACGAAATAGGATATGTCTTCCCGGAGCGGGAGCTTGCCAGCGTGCGCGCCGGCGGGATCAAGCGTGATCAACAGGGTTCCGGGCTTAAGCAAAGGCACGACCTCCGCCGCAATCTGCCCCATGAGAAGATCCGGGACAGCTAGGATAACGACGCCAGCATCCTTGACCGCCTCTTCTGTTGATCCAGCCACGAGACCTGCCTCGCGTAGGCGAGCTTTGCCGGCTTCCCCGGGTTCTACGCAACGTAACCGGTAGTTCGGATCGTCCTTAAGCGCGCGGACCACCCGCATTCCCATACTTCCTCCAGCGCCAAACAGTGCAAGTGTGGTGATCATGGTTCCCTCCTCCTCAGTGTTCTGCACCTAATTTCCTTCGCGCGACGGATTCGCCACCTGCGTGGCCCTGCGAAGTGCCACGCAGAACCAACGCTATGACCCAGGGGCTGTCTGCGCTCGGGCTCGATCGATACGCACTATTGCAAACGGCCGCAGCTCGATTTCCACATGCTGGCGAGTGATCTCAACCTCGCGTCCCGGCTCCTTGCGGAAGGACTCAGGCGACGTCATGGCCACTTCAACATTGGTTTCATCGAGAGACTTCAGCACCAGTGAATCGCCGAGATTCGCGGCGATGACACGCACGTTTTGTTCCTGGTCGGTAAAGTTCACCAGAACCGTGCGCACCTTGCTGCCCTTGCGCAGTACGAGGCCATCAATAGTCAGCGGCGTGTCTGATGTCGACGGCAAAACCTCACCGCCTGCGAACTCGCCCACGTCGGCCAGCACATGGTAAAGCGGAAATACGGCGCCCGGGAGCGACTGGAACTTTGCTGGATTCGGTGAGCCGGATTCAGTTTCCATCACACCCCGCCAGCCAGTGATTTCGTAGTAGGTGGCGCTGTAAGCGCCGCTTTCGGCGAGGCACTTGATGCTGCCGGCCGTCCACGCCGCGCCGAACAGCGACATCTGCCGCACGTCGACTTGCGCAGGAAGTTCGCCGGGCGCCGGCGCCGGTTGCGGTCCCGTGGCATCAGGGTTGAAACGTGGCCGGAGCGTCACGGGCGTGACGGCAATTTGCGCGCCTCCCACAAACTGCCGCGCACTTTCCACTGTTGACGCCTGCCCTTCCAGGTTCTCCACCATGGAAGCATTATCGAACGCGTGGACCTGCGGGTTGACCGAGTAATTCACCAAATTCCAGGCGCCCGCCACCGGCCTGCCGCGATTCAGTTGGGCAAAGTAGGCATTGGTGCCCGCGCTCATCTTGGCTCGAGGATCAAAGTCGGCCAGAGTTTGACGCGCCAGCCTGACCCATTTCTCGCTCGTCGATTCCTCCGCCACATGAAAGATCAACCAAGCGGCGACCTCCGGCTTCAGTGGGTCTAGAATGGCGCGCAAAGCTTGTAGCTCGCTCTCGGCCGCGTCTGACAGGAACACCGCAATCTCCAGAGGCACACCCAGTTCACCCGCTACGGCCTTCGCCCGGTGCAATTGGGCCGGGAAGCTCGCTTGGGTGAGGTCGAGGTCCACACGGAAGTGAGCCAAATGCAGAGCGCGCAGGCGCTCGATCGCACGCAGGCTCAGGGCCTGAGCGTGGGTCGCCATTCCTAGGCCGAGGCGTGGCAAGGCCACGGGCTGGGCGTCACGCATGGAAAATGTGATGACCTTTTCGTCGGCTTTCGCTGGCGGAGGAGGAACGGCGCTTTTGAGATTCAGGGTGATAGACTGCGAGACCTTCGTGCCTGCCTTCAATTCCACCGGAAAAGGCAATCGCAACGGCGTGCAATAGGTTTTGTAGGAGGCGTCCGTCCAGTTGCGCTGATCCTCCGTCTCGAATACGTCCCCTTCAAATCTCACCTCGGCCGTGACTCCAGACAAGACCTCATGCGAAATCGCTCGTAGGTCCAGGAAGGGCTGCTGTGGAGATATGTAACGTGGAAAAGTGGCCGGCTCCCGTTTGCCGTCGGAATTCTCGACCACGCAAGGCTGGCCGGCGCACTCGCGGATCGGATGCAGCACACAGAAGCCGACGCGGCTCTTCAGGAAAGTTGAGCGCGCTTCGCCATCCATGCTAAACGTGATCGTGCCGTCCGCCGTGCCAACGATCGTTCCTTTCCAGAAGAAATCGATATCTCCCTCCAGGTTCTCGACGTCGTAGGAAATCCGGAAAGAGTCTGGCCCTGTCTCCTTGTTGAGATTAGAGAGGCGTGGCGGCACCGTACCCCAATTTCGGTCGCGGATGGCGACGTAAACACGGCGAAGGATCTCACGGCCACCGAGCCGGATGCAACGCAAGTCACCGGCCTCAAAGACCAGGGAGAGGGGACCAGCGCGCAGGGGAATCTGTTCCGGCAGGGGTGCATCGACTCCGTAGTACAGGACCCGTCTCGGTAAGTGCATTCTGTCCTCCTCCTTCCAGCGTGGGGGCAGCCAATCTCCGCCGCGGATGATGGGCAAGCCGCCTAGCGCGCGGATAAAGCCGCGGCGCGAAAAGGCTCCCCTCGGCGGTTTCAGCTTCCTCTTCGCGCCGCGGGTCATGCCATTACCCCTTTCCGCCGAGGTTGTGCCGGGCGTGTCGGCTCCCGCCCCAACCCAGTACCCCAAGGGTTCAACGCGTGGCCAGCGGAATGCCATTGACCTCCAGCACGGTCACCGTGTGCGCCGGGAAGAGATAAGAAAACGCCGTTGGCGTCACTTCCAACGTCCGGTGTCCGATGTTGACGTTCTCCGTGCTTCCGTAAGGATTGAAGGCGTCCCAACTCTTGCCGTCCAATTCATACACTTGAGCCTGCCCGCCTACCAGTTGCCAGCCCTTGAGGTTAATCCGCGTGGAGACCGCCTCATCCAGCGCCCGGTTGACCACTGCCAGGAAAAGCGTGCGTCCGTCAGGCCCCCGCGTGGCGATGGCATCCAGCGCAGGAAGCTTTGAGTTGAAAGCGACGGACGGCACCATAGTCTCCGTTTTCAAGACCTCGCTCCCGAT
Organism: Terriglobia bacterium; assembly: GCA_050010335.1. GTDB lineage: Bacteria > Acidobacteriota > Terriglobia > UBA7540 > UBA7540 > Bog-366. The sequence continues at coordinate 3,988 of JBEKLF010000086.1, read as the reverse complement.
GTGGTTGGCATAAAGAAGGTAGGCAAAATAGGGCGGTGTCAGCTTGATGGCAACGGGGTTCACTTCGACGATGCCCTGTACGTTGATGAGCGAACACGACTCAGCCATAAAGATATGCTGGGAATAGCGCAGAAGCACGTTGAAAATACCGGCAAAATAGAGGGCATTGCCCAGACGGTAATCCGGGTCCTTGGTCTCCGAAAACCAATAGGAGTTGAACTCGGTGATGGCAAAGAAGGGATGCGCGGGCAAACGGCTGCCGAGAGCCTGAATGTTCGCCTCCAGTTCATCCCGGAATTCTAACGGCTCCCCGACCACCGCTTGGTAGTAGGCTTTTTGTTGGACCGTAGGGTCCACGTAATCACCGACCGTCACACTGCCGGGGTATTCCCCCTGATACAAGTTCTTCTGGTCGCAGATCGTGTCGGCCATCGGATCGTAATGAGCGCAACGGCCGGTGTAGATGGAGGTGGCGAGTTGTTCGGCAGGCACCGCCTGCACCAACTCCCGCACCCAGTTCGGCTCTCCCACGGATGACGGCATGAAATGGATCGAAGGGTCCACTTTTCGCATGGCGTCCTCAAATTCATGGAAGCGTGCGGCGTAATCAGCCAGTTTTGTGCCCCCGGTGTATTCCTCGCTGCACAACGCCGGAGCTTCGTTGCCTATCGCCCACATCTTTATGCCATAAGGCTCCGGATGTCCGTTTTGAGCCCGCAACCGCCCCATGGGTGTGTCCGCCGACCCGTTGGCGTACTGCACCCATTCCGCCGCGTCCTGCGGCGTGCCCGACACATAATTCGTGGTGATATGTCCGTCGTAGCCCAGCATCCGGGCCAGTTCCATATACTCGTCGGTCCCAAAATCGTTCGAATTCCACTCATGCCATACCGTCGACCACACGGTCGGCCGTTGATCTCTCGGCCCCACACCATTCTTCCAGTTGTAATAATCCGCGTAGCAGCCTCCCGGGTAGCGCAGCACCGAAACGTGGATGGGGCGCAAGGCCTCGATCACGTCACGGCGCATACCGTCCACGTTGTCCGCCGGCATCAATGAGGCCGAATCGATCCAGAAAGTGCCCGTGCCCACAAAGCCAATCCGCACACGGCCCTCGGAGGTGTCTTCCGGGGCGGTAAACTCGGCGCTGTATTTGTCCCAACGGTCGTTGGCGAGGTCGAAGTCTTGGTGCAGATAGTTCGGTCCCCCTCGCTTGTCGATCTCCACAAAGCCCTTGCCTGTCCCGTGTTTTCGTAGGTACACGTAGAAGGCATAACTCCGGCCTTTGGCAAGGTGCAGCCTGATCTGGTAGACGCTGGCGTGGTTTGCACCTGACCCGGAGAGCTGGATTTGCTGGGAAGCGCCACCCCCATAGTAGATGTCGTGATCGATAGAATACCGGTCATTCACGCCGCGGCCATTCCGTAACTCCCAATAGCGGTCCTGAACCCGCTCCTCCGGAACCCAGCGGTTGGAAACGCCGTTGCCGTCCCGGTCGTCTTCATCAAACTTCCGGTTCTGCAACAACTCTGCCAGCACACCGTTGTCGATCGTATTGTGCTCATGCTCGATGAACTGCCCGAAAAGATAGCGAGGCACTTTGCCGGTCACTTGGTTGGCATCGACTTCGATGGCGGCCTCGAGTTGCGGGCCCGGCGCGGCGTGGTCCGCACGAGTTTGCCACACCACACAACCTGCGATGGCCAGGGCGACACACAAAGTTCGCAGGACAACCTTTCGCGTCCGCATGGTAAAACCTCCTTGCAGATTCCTCGGGGCGAGAGCGTATACACCCGAATTCGGGTATCCTTCTATCGATCTACCGCTAATCCAGTCGAAGCGCTTGTCCAGTCCGAGCCGATTGATAAGATCCAAACACCAACCGCAACGTCTTCAGATTATCCTCACCGGTTGTTTCCGCCGCATCCTCGCCACGCAGCGAGCGCAGAATGTTGGCGTGGCAGGCGACAATGCTCGCCTGCGCGACCGCATACGCTGGGTCAACCCACGAGTAGCTTGGTGGAGGGTACCGTTTTGCCAAGGTGCCCTCCGCCGTGGTCATGCGGATCCAGAAGTCCGGAGCAAGGTGCACCGAGCCCTTCTCGCCCTCCACAAACGCGAAGGTCTCCGGGAACCGGTCGTTTTCGAGGTAGTTCCCCGCATAACCCAGTTCACACAGGACGGTCGCGCCGCCGCGCATCTTCAGCATCACGGTAGCCACATCCTCCCCCCGGATATCGGAGTGGATACGGTGAATCTGGCAGTACAGGTTCTTCGCCTCGCCAAAAAGAAAGCGCACGGCATCGAGAACATGGGTCCCCACATCGGTCAGGACAAGTTCTTCCGCCTCCTTGAGGAAAGGCTGATTGTCAAAGACCGGGAAACCGGAGATCATCGTCAGCCGGGCGCGGAACGGCTGTCCCATGCGGCCCTCGTCCAAAACGCGCTTGAGCTGGCGGATGGGGGTCTGCCAGCGCCAGTTCTCGTGCACGAAAAACGGAACTCCGGCTTGGCGACAGACCTCCACCATCCCCTGGGCTTGCAGGTAGGATGTGGCCATGGGTTTCTGACAGATCACCGCGGTCTTGTTCGCCGCTGCCAAGTGCACCAAGTCACTGTGGGTTTCCGGGTTGGTGACAACATCGACAAAATCCAGGCTCTCGTTCCGGAAGACTTCCCGGGGCTCTTCGTATACGTGCGATATGCCGAATTCCTTGGCGCGGGCTTCCGCCCGGCTTCGCACTGGGTCGCACAGGGCCACGCACTCCGCTCCCGCCAGTTCCTTCCAACCGGCGAGTTGGTAATGCGACCAGAACCCTGCCCCGAACATCGCAAACCGCAAACTGGCCATGATGATGCCCTTTCTATCAGGCCGACGGCGAGCCATTCCATCTGTGCTTCGCGGCCTCGGTTGTCGAACCGCGCGGGATCGTCAGCCCCTCATGCGTCCAAAAGACTAACCATTAGAGCTTACCGTTTCTATAACAATTGCACTGATTATTCTGAGAAGAGTATCAAGCGGACGGGGGCGGACAATTTGCCAAATTCAGCTAACACCTTGATCTCGGATGGAAGCACCGTGGGAAGGGGCCCGAGGCCGGACAGCGCTCCGCGGGATCGTCTATCTCGCGGCCGGCAGGGACGCACCGGGAAGTTTGGGATTTGCGAAGTCACGCGAAGTCGTCCGGTTGCTCAAAGACAAAAGGCTATCGTGGGGTGACCGGGCACTCTCTGGTTTGGCCCCCGCCAGGCTTTGACGATATTGCAGCGGGGTCATGTGGATGAGCCTTCGAAAAATCAGCCCAAAATAACTCTGGTCGCAAAATCCTACCTCTTGACTGATGTCAGACATGGATTTTCCCGACGTCGCCAGCAGTATCTCCGCCTTGGCAATCCGAAAATGATTGAGATAACTTACGAAGGACTGGCCGGTGACGTACTTGAAAAAGCGCATGAAATCCGATTTGCTCATTCCCAACATCGCAGCAACGTTCCTGAGCCGCAGTGGCTCGCTGTAATTGCTCCCCAGGAATTCGAAGAGCGGTTGAAGGCGCTGCAGGGCGCGTTGCCGTCGGTCGAAAACATCGATCGTGCGGTGATACGTGGCATAGTGATTGACCAGCAGAATCAAGATCATTTTCAGATACGTTTTGACGGTCAAGCGAGCGCGCTCGGTGTTGGCGGGGAGTTCCGCGTGGATGCGCTCGAATAACTCCACAGCTTCCTCGGGAAGGCCCGTCTTGGCGGGGACAATGTGCGGAAATGCTGAGTCCTGCTGCATGAAAGGCATGAGGTATCCAAGATGGCCACTCGGGTCGCAGCAACGGCGGATTAGGTCGGGCACAAAAAACAAGGTGATGGCTTTGACCCAAATCCGCACGTAAGAGAGGGAGCGGCGGCGGGGGTGCGGTTTTCTGGCCGCAACTGGGCCGGGGGGTTGGTTTGAGCAAGGAGGATAGGGACGCCGGTAGGCTCGGGAGTCGAAGTG
>JBEKLF010000085.1:0-29946 GCA_050010335.1 Terriglobia bacterium | reverse complement strand
ACCCTACGACACAGCCGCCACCCGTCTCAACACGCCCCCATTCCTGCGCCCAATTCCCCTCGTCTCGCCGCTCCTGCCTCCCGCCAGCCTCGCGCCCTCCCCCACTGTCTGAATCGCAGGGTATCTTAGAAGAATACTTGAAAATGTAGTTACGGGCGTGTACACTCCGCGCGACAGGAGCAAGGATGTTTCAGGAGATTAAAGCGTCTCTCGAGCAACTCTATCTGGAAGACGAGCGGCCCTGGCTGGTCGGATTTAGCGGCGGCAAGGACAGCACGATGCTGGCGTCGCTAATTTTCGATGTCGTCCTGTCCATTCCCGCCGAACAGCGGAAGAAGCCCATCTCGCTCCTTTGCACGGACACGCGCGTGGAGATTCCCGCCATTGCCGAAATGATCGAAGGCACGCTCGGCCGGATGCGCAAGTGTTCCCAACAGCACGGCCTCAACATTGAAGCGAATCTGCTGAAGCCGATGTACGAGGAATCGTTTTGGGTCAACATTATCGGCCGCGGATACCCTCCCCCCAACCGCACGTTCCGCTGGTGCACGCAGCGCATGAAGATTGATCCGGTCAACGACTTCGTGAAGCAGCGGATCGGCCACTGGGGTGAGGCCATCCTGCACCTGGGAGCGCGCCGCGCCGAAAGCTCCACGCGCGCTCAGACCATGGCAGGCCGCCAAGCGCGCAATGGCTTGCGGCGGCATCCTGACCTGCCCTGCGTCAAGTGGGGGAAAGGTGGAAGACATTTGCTTAATTAGCGGAATGGAGAATTTATGAACAAGGTCGTCTCTCAACTCGCAAGCCAATTCACGGAACCGGCTCTCGCCGAGCCTTTGCAGGCAGCAGGAAAAACTCTTCGCGGCCTTTTGGATGGCGATGCGTATGTTGGCGAGGTGGTCTCCCTTGGCTATAACGAGGCAATTATTCAAATACATGATTTCCATCGACAGAGGGTCGGAGGTATACCGGCGCTCTGCTTTCTCCTGGCTTCCCGCGTCAATCCACAAGCTACGCCGAACGTTTCCGAAGAGGATGCCTCAGTGATCTTGTTACGAGTCACGGATCATGCTGACTTGCCCAACGCGGAGGAGGCCCGCCGCGTCCGTGTGGAGAACGCGCAGCGGGTTAGCGGTGAAGTAGCGACGAATTGGGACGACCGGACCGTTATGGATGCGACGACACACAATCTTCTGAGCTATGCCGGTGTGCGTTGCAGAGTCATCGGCACTTTCTATATGGGCAATCTCGGAACCCAGGAAAGCCCGTCCTGGCAATTGTGCTTCGGTTCGGACATCAGCAATTATTACCCAAACCGTGGATTGAAGGTATTCAAGCCCAGGGCTGACGTTCTGGCAACCGTGGTCAACTTTCGTGACCCGATTATTTACGGGGCATCGAGAATTCCCATGGTTCGTATCGGCCAAGTTCGCTACGCCTCCACAAACCGCCCATTCCAGCAAATTTCAAGTGTGTCGGTTTCGGTGACACCGACTGACCTGCTTGGTCAAAAGACGGCATTGTTCGGAATGACGCGAACCGGCAAGTCCAACACGACCAAGATCATTCTGAAGGCAATATTTGCTCTCCGGTGGGCCGGAAGTGAACCGCAGCGTATTGGCCAACTCATCTTCGATCCGAACGGTGAATATGCAAATGAGAATGTTCAAGACAGGACAACCGGCACGAACAATCCTAACGCCATCAAAAACGTGTGGATGTGTGGCCCAACGGCATCCCAGACCTCGTTGCGCGACGACGTCGTTACTTACGGGATTTCGCCGCATCCGAATGACCCGAATCGCATTCTGATGCTTCTGAACTTCTTCCTTGACCAGAATCTTCAGACAGGGAAAGAAATCATCGACGGTTTTTTGGCGAACGACACCACCAAGTTCATCTCGAACTTCCGTGACGTTGTTTTTGAGCCGCCCGACCCAACTGACAGGTCTGCAATGACACGATTCAGTCGGAGGGTTTTGTTCTATCGAGCCCTCCTTTCCAAAGCGGGTTTTCAACCTCCTGCCGCCGTCCTCCCGGTTACCGCTGGGCTTTTCAACAAACAATTGCTCGCTGCGTTACGCAATGGCCAAGGCGACGATCCCCAAGAATATTCAAACTGTGCAACGATGCTATCCAAAACGCAGCCGACTTGGGGCGAGATTGCCCAGAGTGCCCGTATCCTTCGGGACTTTATAGAGGACCGATCATCGGGCTTCACTCAATTTGATGCGCAGTATGTTCAGACAAGCAGCACTGGCTCATGGGCCGATGACGATCTGCGGAAGATACTGTGGATGTTCGCTTACCCAAATGGTTCGAGGCAGGTCGGTAAGGTGAAAGATCGTCACACGCCGAGCACGTCGTCTGACTACGCCGACGACATCTATGAACATCTGAAGCAAGGAAGACTGGTTATCGTCGATCAATCCAGTGGCGACACCGAAATCAACAAGGCCGCCGCTGATCGTGTGATTGGTCGCATTTTCGAACGGAATAAAGAGCTTTTCCGGCAAGGTCAGCAACCGCCTCAACTCCTTGTGTACATCGAGGAAGCACACAACATCCTCCCCTCATCCAAGGAAGATGATCTTAAGGACATCTGGGTGCGGACCGCAAAGGAGGGAGCGAAGTACAACATTGGGCTTGTATATGCGACGCAGGAAGTATCTTCGATTCAAAAGAACATCCTCCGCAACACGGCCAACTGGTTCATCGGGCACTTGAACAATACCGATGAGACCCGCGAACTTCGGAAGTTCTACGATTTCGCCGATTTTGAAAATAGCATATTGCGCGCACAGGATCGCGGCTTCATCCGCATGAAGACCCTTTCGAACCCTTACATTGTTCCGATCCAGGTCGAACTTTTCAACATTCAAACACCCTAGATGGACTTACCGCAATGCCATACGAAGGCGAATACGCACACTACCTCCCGCTCAAACGAATTGTTGAGTCTGAGCGGGTCAAACAGTTGCTCCGACGGTCGCGCGTCCTCGAACGGTCTGTCGTCCAGAGCAACGTTTTGCCGAAATCTCCGCCACAGCCTGCCGGTCCATTGCCTGCAATCGTGCTGGCAGTGGACGGAAGCACCGCTGAGGTGGACGTCAAAAACGGATATCCGGGCGCGAAAGTTGGCTATTGCTCCGTGGCTTCAGTAATTCTGAATCTCGCTGAGGTTGACCGCCTGGACGCTCAACGCCCCGTTGATCCTATATTATTCCGCCAAACGGAGGAACCGTCGTCAGACGCTTCGGCTTTGCCGGGATGCAACGTAATCACACGAGATCATATTTCGGCCAAAGATTCATTTCGGGAGGCCATATTCGACTTGCTTCATGACGCCATTGTGGACGAGGACGATCACACCCGGCTATTGGAAACCTACCAAGCGTTACTAGCATACAAGCCGACAGAAACAATTGCGTGCCCATATTCGCACCTCGGATGTACACGGGACGTGCAAATTGGTCCCAACATCGAGACTTGTCCCTGTGGACACCGCAAGCCCCTCTATCCAACAGACGCACTACGAATTCACGAACGCTTCAATGACGAATCCGGGACCAACGGCGAGGCGTTTGGCTATGTCATGCAAGTCTGGGAGAAGTTACTGCTAATCCATTTGCTGCGGTGCTTTGAGCAGCGTGACTGGTTGGGGCGGCTGGGCAACTTGGCGTTTTTTCTCGACGGCCCTCTCGCCGTATTTGGGCCACCAGCTTGGCTGAGCGCCGCGATCAGTAGGGAGTTGCAGCGACTGAATGCTCGAGTTCTGGCCGAAACGGGCAGCGACATGCTCATTGTTGGTATCGAGAAAACCGGTAATTTTGTCGCCCACTTCGAGGAAGTTGACAAGCGAGAAGATGGCGGCGAATACTTCCCGCCCAGCTCCTACTTCCTTCCGACCGACGCTTACATCAAGCAGCGGATAATCTACTCGGACAGCACGAAGCGCTACGGGGCAGACACTTACTTCGGACGAAAATTCTTCTATAAAGCTCCCAGCAAAGCTCGCATTGTTGGCAGCATCCCGTTCCTTAGACCTGAACAGGACACACTCGACTCCGATGACGTATCGCTATATCCGTGCTTCGGAACCGTGTGCGCACTGCTCGACAAACTCGTCACCTCGCGCTTCGAGAATGCCCTAACCCCACTCGTAAGCGCCCACGCGCAAGCGGCTATTCCGCTGCAACTTGGCCAAAAAGTGCTCAAGCAGCTCGCTCAAGCTTTAATGCGGTAGCCGACAAATGAGTGATACTTATCCAGAACGCAGTTTCGACACGGCCGCACGGCGCTGGGCTGGCGTTGGGCCTTACTACGCAATGTTCCCGGTTAGCTTCGCGGATAGTGCTGTCAGGGAATACACGAGCACAGGGGACTGGGTGCTTGACCCCTTTGCTGGTCGCGGAACCGCGCTGTTTTCGGCTGCAACACAAGAACGATTCGGACTCGGATTTGAAATCAATCCCGTGGGTTGGGTCTACGGACGCGCGAAGCTTCAAACAGCCAGCAGACGAAAAGTGGAAAATCGCATTCGCTGGCTTGGTGCAATGAGATCGCGCTACTCTTCGCAGGCAGCCAAGCTGCCGGAGTTTTTCACTCACTGCTATTGTCCTGAGGTCCGAAAATTTCTTCTCGCCGCGAGGAGCCTGTTGGACTGGCGGCGTTGCAAGGTCGATTGGACAACGATGGCCCTGATTCTCATTGACCTGCATGGAAAGAGGGAAAACGCGCTTTCGAATCAGATGCGGCAGACGAAGGCAATGTCACCCCCCTATGCGATCCGTTGGTGGAACGATCACGATTTGGTGCCGCCAGATGTCGATCCCGTTGAGTTTTTGCTCAGGAAAGTTGCTTGGCGGTACGCGAAGGGCCGACCAAAACTCCATAAGAGTAGAGTGTATCTCGGAGATAGTCGGGCATTGCTTGGGCGAGTCCGGAAGGGGCCTGCCGGACGGGGAGGCAAACGTGCGCATCTGTTGCTGACCTCACCCCCATACCACGGAGTTACAAATTATTTTTATGACCAGTGGCTTCGCCTCTGGCTCCTTGGTGGCCCGGCACAGCCGCAGAGCCCGAGGGAAGACTGCAAGCGTAAGTTTGAAAACCGGCAGGATTATGTGAGTATCTTGCGCGCGGTGTTCACAAAGTCTAAGCGTATGTTGACTTCTGGTGCGGTGATTTATGTCCGTACAGATGCACGCGAATACACGTTGAAGGCCACAGCTCAAGTGCTGGAGGAAGTCTTCCCAGAGAAGAGGTTGCGACACGAGCGCCATTCGCTTCCTTCTTTTTCACAGACGACACTGTTCGATGCCAACGTCGAGAGCGCAGGCGATGTCGATTTGGTGCTTTGGTGAAGGTTGCAGGGACGGACAGAGTACTTGTGACCGCGGTAACGACTCAACAAAAACGGTAACGATCGACGTTTAGAAGAGGAGCAGCATGGCAGACCACGACGTTCTTTTCACGGTTCCGCAGAGAGAGCTAAAACGCGCTCCCATACGGTTTGTGGTAAGAAAAGACAAGCAGGCCTTCGGAACGCTCGAGATTAGCGAAGGCGGTTTGAATTGGTGGCCCCTCAAAAAGCAACGTAGCATTGGGATTGGTTGGTCCGAATTCGACAAATTCGCACGGGAGAAGCAGTAGGGCTAAGAGGCGCTTTGCCGTTCCCAATTGACGGCAGAAATCCGGGGCGCTTGGCCGCAGTCGACAAGAGGAGCCACAGACCTTAAATCAGGTTTGCGCCATCTGGCATTTACGCATCAGGGTTTGTGCCGAGGCTCGGAAGGTACCGGGTTTCGAGGTCCCCGTTTCGCAGAGAAGTGCCTACGTAAAGTCTTCCGTTTTTAAGGCTGCCCACCGAATTTGTACGGCCGGTCCCCGAAGATACCAAGGGGCAGCCTTTCGGCTGCCCCTTAAGGTCAAAGAAGGATTGTCTGGGAGACCAGAGATACCTTCTGTTCAGATGTCGGCCATTTCTGACCTACCGTTAAGAGGCCACACGATTAAATCGTTTCAAGCATGTCCAATGGGGAATGCCCAGAGGGGCTCCCCACCGTTCCCAGGCTTATCTCGGCACGCGCGGCGAGTTCCAAGGGTTCGAGTTTTTCGGTAAATGCCGCATGGGCAATTCTGTCCAGCCCAGCCCCGACCAGAGGTGCAACTGCCCGAAGGCACGATTTAATGCCTGCCGAGTTGGTCTTGCCCCAGTGTAGAACCATGTTTCTGTGCCGATACAGGCGTCGAAATGCGGCGGAGATGTGATGCTCTATGTCGTGAAGCAACCGGTTCGGATCTGCTAGCAACGCTGAAATGCGAGCCAACGCCGCCTTATCCGAGTCTTCAAGAAACAGGGGCGGCACACCACCAGTTATCAGTCCTACTAGAACCGCCGCTCGTGCACGATTAGTCGCACAAGCTCGCAACTGGTCCGCGATCGCGCCCCCCTGTTCCTCGAGCTTGTAAGAGAGCGCGGTGAGTTCTGCACGCGGGAAAGAGCAAGCTGTTATTTTAGCCATTCTGTCGGCTGCCAGCACCCGCTCCTTGTCGCCTGGGCAAACCATCAAACTTTCAATTGCGGCCCAGCCTCCGGCGATTGCGGCGCTCATGATCTCCGAGTTCATGGGAGCAGCAAGCTCTATTCCGGCACTGATCTGACCAGAGAACGTGCTTGAGTAAACTTGATTCTCGCGGCTAAGGGCATGAACTTCCACCCTCGGCCTAGCAGTTCGAAGAGGAATGGGGGCCTTCTCGCCAGCAATCCACACGCGATTAATCGGCACGATTCTTTGATACGTGCCCAGACTAACCCGTGTGATAAGGCGATCAATGATCTCCGCGGCGCTTTCCGCTGCCGCGAAGATATCTCGCGCAGTTATCCCAAGTTTCACCCCGCCGCGCTGCCGCAAATCGCGGACGTCAAAGCCGTTTGTGCGCAGCCATACGGATACCTCTTTGCTGGTCAGCCATGGCGACGACGCTGCCGAAGGCTTTGGCATGGGCGCGTGCTCAAAGACCACAATGAGCTCGTAAAGCTTGGGCGGCCGCGATAATATTTGGTGGAGTTCTTCCAGTAGCTGGTAGAGGGAGTACGTTTGTCCGTCGTGTAGTATCTTGTAAGACCACCAGCGATGTAGGTAGTCCGAGCTGAACCCGCTATCGAGCAAGTGAGACGCAATGGCGCGTGCCGCTCGTTCAGGGCGAATGCCGCCAGGGCCATGCCGTAAGAACCCCGACCAGTGGTTTAAATAGTCGCGACCAAGGGCATCTGCCAAGTTCTGAACTATTTTGTAATCGACACTATTGAAATGGATTCCACCATTCTTGGCGTCCGTTCGCAGAGCCCCATGCAGAATCTTCTTTTGTTGTTCGTCCCCAAAAGCGGGATCGCGCCCAACCAATTCGACGGCATACCCGGCAACGTTGTGGATTGTAGCGGGCGAGAGGACTCCCGCACTAGCCGCCTCGCTTGCCTGCAAAACTTCCCTCAGCGTAAGTACTGCGCCTGATTCCCACAAGCCACGCTGCCAAGGCGTTTTGGAATGGAAGAAATCGAGGAGCCTTGCCACGACATGTTTCTCAAAGGCGTTGACATTTAGCATCGAAATTGTTATCTTTCTTTTAGGACATCGCGGTTTCAGGAAATTAATAGGTTTCCGAAACCTGCGTCGCCGGCCACGTTGGCGGTCCGAGATCTAAACAGAGGGCACCCCCTTTGATACCTGGGTCATTCCGGGGATTCTTCGGGCACGCCCTCTTTTTCTTTTGTGGGTCAAGCGGTTGTTGAGAGGTGTTGCCTCTCGCAGTTGACCTTTCCCCATGCCCACAACCAGCGGCCCGCTTTCCGTGCCACCCCGCCGATTGCGCTCTCGGTGTCCGCCGTAGACCAATGGCGAGAATGGTGATTTGCGACGGACGTATAGCGCGCCAATGCCTTTCGGCGCATGAAACTTGTGGCCCGTCAGCGAAAGGTAGTCCGCCGGAATCTTCCGCACGTCAATTTCCACCTTGCCTGCGGCTTGCACCGCGTCACAGTGGCAGATTTCCGCGATCCGTTCAACCGGAAACAACACACCCGTTTCATTATTCGCCCACATCAGCGACACCACGCCGGTCTCATCCGTAATCGCAGCTTCCAGGTCGGCCAAATTCAATAAGCCCTCGCGGTCAACCGGCAAGTAGGTGACGCGGTAGCCCCGTTCTTGTAGCGCGGGCGTCCCCCCCGCTGTGGCGTGGGCATCCTGCCCGCGCGCGGCGGGAGCGGGACGCTCCCGAGACGGCGGGCGGGACGCCCGCGCTACGTCCACCGCTGCAAATGGCGGGGTAAACCCGCCGCTACATAACCCGCCACGTTCCAGCGCCATGCAGTAATTCAGCACCGACGAATGTTCCACCTGGGACGTGACGATGTGCCGCATGGCCGGGTTCGCCTTGAGGGCGGCGGCGATAGCGGTATTGTTGCTTTCCGTCCCGCACGAGGTGAAAATCACATCCAGAGGGTGCGCTCCAATCAGCTCCGCCACCTGTTCGCGGGCCGTTTCGACGACCGACTTAAGTTTTGACCCGAATTTGTACGAGCTCGACGGATTGCCCCATTCCGTCGTGAGGTACGGCATCATGACTTCCAGCACCTCGGGCAGAATGGGCGTCGTCGCGTTGTGGTCGAGGTAGATCACGAAACTCATCGTACTCACGGCACACCAGGAGCGCAAGAGCCATCAAATGGACTGGCGACCGCTCTTTGGGATTCGTCCTGAAAAGTCGCCTTCGCGTCTACTGGGTGCCGATTGGCCACGTTAGGGGTTGCGCGGAAGGAATTGGGTCTTAAGCCAGCGCTTAGGGGAGAGGCCCCTGGGTCTCGCCGGACGGCCGATGCGGAAGGTGAAGTTCCATTCGCGCGACTTTGCCGCGCGAAACAGGGGGACGGCAGCAGTTCTTCTTGGGTTCTGCATTGCAATACCGTAATTTCCTGCTTCCTGGGCAAGTAATCTTGCGTGTGATGCTTTTCACTTCTGCCCCTTTGACTTTCTCTTTCGTCCCCGCCGCACTGTGGTGAGTCCTCAGAATCCCATCCGCTTGTCCGCTCTGCTGCTATAATCAAACGTTCATCACCCTGTCGCCGAACTGCGGATAGCGTGCCGTGCAGAGCCATTCCACGCAAGGCAAAAAGTAAATGTCGGGAATCATCGGTTATATCGGAAACAAGCGTGTAGTGCCCGTGCTGCTGGAGGGTTTGCAGCGGCTGCAATACCGCGGGTACGACTCTGCCGGCTTGGCCGTCATGCACGAGGGCCAGTTGGACGTGCGCCGTTCCACCGGCAAGCTGCGAAATCTGGAAGAGAAGATTCGCCTCGAACCCCTCGACGGCGCGTACGGCATCGGTCACACGCGCTGGGCCACGCACGGGGCACCCACGGAGGAGAATGCTCACCCGCATCGCGATTGTCATCAAAGCGTGGCGGTGGTTCACAATGGTATCATTGAGAATTACCAGGAGCTGAAGAAGCAGCTTGAAGTGGAAGGCCACAAGTTCACCACCGAGACCGACACGGAAGTGATCGCCCACCTGGTGGAAAAACACTTGAGCGGCAATGGCGCGGGGCGGCCGGGCCCCAGCCTGGAGGACGCCGTGCGCGCGGCCGTGCGGCAGCTTGTGGGAGTGTTCGCGCTCGCCATTATCTCCACCAAAGACCTGAACAAAATCGTTGCCGTGCGGCAGGGCCCGCCAGCGGTCATCGGCCTGGGCAAAGACGAATACTTTGTGGCAAGCGACGTCCCGGCCATCCTTTACCATACCCGCGACCTGTTCTTCCTTTCCGACGGCGACGTGGCCGTGATCACGCCCAATGGCGTGACCTTATCTGATTTCGACGGCCATCCCGTCAGGCGGCGCGTGCAGCACATCACCTGGGATCCGATCCTGGCAGAGAAGGGCGGGTTCAAGCACTTCACCTTGAAAGAAATTTACGAACAGCCGCGCGCCGTGCGCGATACCGCCCTGGGAAGAATCTCGCCTGAGTCCGGCCAGGTTTTCCTGGATGAAATGGAAATTACCGAGGAGGATTTCCGCGCGTTCAAGGAAATCCGGATTGTCGCCGCAGGGACCTCACGCCACGCGGGCCTGGTGGGTAAATCGATGATCGAGCGCCTGGCGCGTGTGCCGGTGGAAGTGCATTACGCCTCGGAATTCCGCTATCGCGATCCCCTCGTGGATGCGGAAACCCTTACGCTACTGATCACCCAATCCGGGGAAACGGCTGACACCATTGCCGGCCAGCGCGAGGCGAAGGCCAAGCTTTCCAAAACGCTGGCGATCTGCAACGTGCTGAGCAGTATGGTGCCGCGGGAAGCGCATGGCACCATTTACACGCACGCCGGCCCGGAAATTGGCGTGGGCTCAACCAAGACCTTTACGGCGCAGTTGACGGCGCTTTATCTCTTTGCGGTTTACCTGGCGCAAACTCGCAACTGCCTGCCCATCACCGAAGCCAAGAAGTTTCTGGCCGCGCTGACCGCGTTGCCCAAACAGCTCGAGAGCGTGCTGCAAAACGACGATCAGTTCGAAGATTACGCCCGGCATTTCTACCGCTCGACGGATTTTCTTTTCCTTGGCCGTGGAGTGCACTTCGCAGTGGCGCTGGAAGGCGCCTTGAAAATGAAGAAGTTTTCCTATATCCACGCGGAGGCCTGCCCGGCGGGAGAGATGAAGCATGGGCCCATCGCTCTGATCGCTGATGGGTTGCCGGTGGTGGTGATCGCCACCTGTGATTGGAGCGCTGATGATTCCAAGGCCCGCTACGAGCGCACCATTGCCAACATCAAGGAGGCCAAGGCGCGCGGGGCCACCATCATTGCGCTGGTGAGCGAAGGAGATCGCGAGGTCAGCGACATGGCCGACCATCTCATCGTGCTGCCCCCCACCAACGAGTTGCTCTCATCCATCCTGGAAGTGGTGCCGCTGCAATTGCTGGCGTACCACATTGGCGTGCTACGCGGCTGCGACGTGGATCAGCCCCGCAACCTGGCCAAGTCGGTTACGGTGGAATGAAGGAAAGTCGATAGTTCAGAGTCGATAGTTCATAGTTGATAGTTGATAGTTAAAGGCAAGCAGCGTGGACGGTTGATCATCAACTCTCGCGGCTGCTTTTCTGCGAGTTTACTTCCTCATAGGGGATTTGGCTTGGATCCTAAATGGCTACAGTGGGCTAAACTTCTTCAATCGATCGCCCAGAACGGACTGACCTTCGCTCAGGATCCCTACGACCGCGAGCGCTATACGCAGCTTCAAAAGATCGTGGCGGAGATCATGAGCTCGCACTCGGGCGCTGACTTTACGCAAGTCCTAGACTTGTTTCAGCGGGAGCAGGGGTACGCCACTCCCAAAGTCGACGTTCGAGCGGCGGTTTTTCGCAACAATGAAGTCCTGCTGGTTCGCGAGCAGGAAGACGGCCGCTGGAGCCTGCCGGGTGGCTGGGCGGATGTGGGCGAAAGCCCTGCCAAGGTGGCGGAAAGAGAGGTCCTGGAAGAATCCGGATACAGCACGCGGGCGGTGAAGCTACTGGCGATTTACGATCGCGACCAAAATGGACACCCTCCGTTGCCCTTCCACGTTTACAAGGTCTTTTTGCAGTGCCACCTTCTGGGCGCGAATCCAAAACCCAATCCTGAGTGCAGCGATGTAGCTTTTTTCCCTGACGGGAAACTTCCTGAGCTTTCCTTGACCCGCGTGACCGAGGCGGAAGTCGCGCGAATGTTCGAACACCTCCATGACCCGTCGTTGCCGGCGGACTTTGACTAGCCCGGATTTCGCACGAGTTATTTGAAGGGCGGCGCTTTAGGGCGCTTTAGAGTGCGGCAGCTTGCTGCCGCTTTCCTTCCCGCGAGCTTGCTCGCGGGATTTCGAAATCGCGACCAATTGCCCTTCAGCAGGTGGGATTGGGGTAGACCGGCCGCCAGCAAGCTGGCTGGTAAAAAAGCGGCAGCAAGCTGCCGCACTCTAAAGCTTCGCAAATGCGGAAACACCTGGCACAGGCAAGGGTGCCTGTGCCACCGACGACTTTCTTTTCTCGCCTCCCAAGAATGGGTATACTCCGCACGAGGGCTTATCGCTTGAAAGTCGTTTACTCCGAGCAGTACGACCTGAATCTGGGAAACCATGTTTTCCCTTCCATCAAGTATCGTCTGACGAAGGAAAAACTGCTGCGCGACCAGATCGTGGGCGCGGAGGATTTTGTCGAGCCCCGCGCGGCTTCGGAGGATGACATAGCCCTGGTCCATCACCGCGAATACATCCGCAAGTTGCAGGCCGGCAAGCTCTCCTATCTGGAAATCCTGCGCCTGGAAATTCCCTACTCGCCGGAACTGGTGCGCGCCGTCTGGCTTTGTGCAGGGGGATCAATTCTGGCGGGGAGGTTGGCGCTCCAGGACCGCGCAGCGGTGAACCTGGGTGGAGGATTTCACCACGCCTACCCCGACCACGGCGAGGGCTTCTGCGTTCTTAATGATTTTGCCATCGGCATTCGCCGGCTCCAGAAAGACAAGGCCATCGAGCGCGCGATGACCGTGGATTGCGACGTGCACCAGGGCAACGGCACCGCCGCCATCTTCGCGGGCGACAACACCGTGTTCACGCTCTCCATCCACCAGGAAAACAATTATCCCTACCCCAAGCCGCCCAGCACGCTCGATATCAACCTGCGCGACAACGTGGAAGACACTGAATATCTCGAGGATCTCGAAAAAGGGCTCGACCAAGCGCTCGGTGAATTTCTACCGGACCTGATCTACTACGTGGCAGGCGCCGACCCCTATCGCGACGATCAACTCGGAGGGCTGAAACTTTCGATTGACGGCCTGGAGAAGCGAGACCGGCTGGTCTTTGAGAAGGCGCACGCCAAGAACATCCCCATCGCTGTGACCCTCGCTGGAGGGTATGCCCGCCGCGTGGAAGACATCATCCGAATTCATAGCAACACCATTCGGGTGGCGAAGGAATTTGCGAAGTGACGGTTAGGGCTTCGGAAGCAGCTTGCCCAAGTCACGCCAAGTTACCAAAACGATGTGGTTTTCCTTCAGGGCCTGTTGGAATTCCGGGCTCGTCACGACATTGAAATCCCGCTGCCGCCAGGCGCTGCCATAGTCCGCATGATCCAACGTTACCGCCTGCATTTCGGCATCATCATAAGCCAGATGCACGATGAGCTCGGAAACGCCCGGGGAGAGATTCTTCACGATGTGCGTATAGTAGTTCGACCACTCGTCCGATTTGATGGGCGGAGTCGCCATGAACACGTGGTCCAGAATCACATCGGTTGGATTAAGCGCTGCATACATCTCTGGTGGGGTGCCGGGAATCTTCAACATCAGAAACGGAAGGTGGTACTCGTGCGCGACCTTGGCCAGAACCGCCACCATGGCCGGATTAGCAAAAAGAGTTCCCATATGGGAATCGAGGTGGGTAGGATGGATCCCCATCTTCAAGGCTGTCTCCACCTGCGCGCGGACTTCCCGTTCGGCTTCCTCCGGCTTGATGTGCCGTACGGCCTCGCCCGTCTCAGAGTAAAAATAGCCCTGGGGATCGAGCAGCGATGACACCTGGTCGCGCGGCGCGCTGGGTCCCCAGCGGTAGGTTTTCCATTCGCTGGTTAGGGTCAAGTGCAAGCCCAGGTCGGCTTCGGCGTGAGCTTTAGCGTAGTCCGCTACCTCCGTAAGCCATGGGCACGGCACCATGACGCTGCCGGAGGTTGCCGCGCCGCGGTTCAACGCTTCGAAGCTCGCCATGTCCTGCGAATGTGCAACCGCCAAGTCATCCGCGTGGATGATCAGCAGCTTGGCATCCGCAGGATATCCCAGCCGCTGGGCTACGTTTTGATTTTGTGCCTTCACCTGTAATGAACAAATCATAAGAAAACAGATTACGGCCCGACTGCGCGCGAACATGAGCTGCCTCTCTTCCCTCAAGGTGATAAGGATGCAGACTACTTTTGAATATTGACCAGGATAGAATTCATGGAGCCGGAGCGGAAGCCTTCCAGGTCCAGGGTGACAAACTTGAAGCCGAGGGCTTTGAAGATCTCAACAAATTTGCGGGTCATGACGGGGTCAAGGGCGCGCGGCATTTCCTCGAGAGAAATCTCAATGCGGGCAAGTTCCTCATGATAACGCACGCGGAACTGGCGGAATCCCAGAACTCGCAAAGCCTCTTCGCCCTTCTCGACCACGGCCAAGCGCTCCGGCGTCACTTCAATTCCATAGGCGATACGCGAGGAGAGGCACGCGGAAGCAGGGCGGTCCCACACGGGCAGTTCAACCTGGCGCGAGAGTTCGCGGATGTCGGCCTTGGTGAGGCCCGCATCCAGGAGCGGCGTCAAAACGTTGTGCTCGCGCGCGGCTTGCTGGCCGGGGCGCCAGTCACCCAAATCGTCCTTGTTAATGCCGTAAGCCACGGCGGCGAATCCGCGACGGCCAGCCAACTCGTCGAGTTTCACGAAGAGTTCGTCCTTGCAGAAGTAGCAGCGGTCAGCGTTGTTGGCGCGATAGCTCGGGTTGGCCAGCTCGTCGGTGGAAATAAACTCGTGCCGGAAATGGCCGTGGGCAACACACTTTTCCGCTTCGGCGCGGTCGCGCGCGGAGTAGCTGGCGCTGAGGGCCGTGACCGCCAACATGCGTTCACCGAGCGCATGATGCGCCGCATAGGCAAGGTAGGCAGAATCCACGCCCCCCGAGTAGGCAACGATCAGGGAAGGCAGCGTGCTCAGTTGCTCTTCCAACCTTTGCTGTTTTGTTTCCAGTTCACCCATATCCACAACCACGCTCCTAGAATAGCGCGTGCTCGCTCAAGTCTCAAGAGCGGTGAGAAGCCGCCATACGATCGGCGTAGCGCGGACCAGTTCTTTAGGTCCGCGGCCTTCCCCGATCCAGACTTTCACTGATCCATCGGCGACGAGCCGCGGACCTAAAGAACTGGTCCGCGCTACGCCGCTATTGGATCAGCAACGGTTGCACAGGTCCGTCGCCGTTAGTCTCACTCTTGATCAGGCATGCTGCCGCTACGTGGTCGCCCTCTTCCAGGTTAATCAGGCGCACGCCCTGAGCGGAGCGTCCGCTCTCGCGAATCGTGCTGGAATCGAGGCGTGTGATTTTGCCTTGCTGCGAGATAATCATCACTTCCGACTCTTCGGTGACGGGCAGGACATTCACCACCTTGCCGTTGCGCTCGGTGGTTTTGACGTTGATAACGCCCTTGCCCGCCCTCGACTGCAAGCGGTATTCAACGATGGCGGTGCGTTTGCCGTAACCCTTCTCCGTAACCGAGAGGATCAGCTCCTTATCACCCACGATTTCCATGCCTGCAATGTAATCGCCTGGGTCGAGATCCATGGCATAAACGCCATAGGCCGCGCGGCCCATGTCACGCACGTCGGCCTCGGGAAAGCGGATGGCCATGCCTTCATGCGAGGCGAGGAAGATATTGTCGCGCCCAGATGTCAGCTTCACCGCGATCAATTCATCGCCCTCTTCAATTTTCATGGCGATAATGCCGCGGGAGTTGGGGTTGGAGAAATCCGACAGCCGCGTCTTTTTGATGATCCCCTTCCGGGTGACCATGGTGATGTACCCTTCCTCGGCCAGGGTCAGGCCATCCACTGTGATGTCCTTCGGCTCCTCGGGCAACTCTTTCACCGCAAGGACTGCCGCCACCTTCTCTTCTTTGGAGAGATTGACCAGATTCAGAATGTGCTTGCCCTTGCCCGCGGCGCCCACATCGGGGATTTCATACACCTTCAGCCAGTAAAGCTTTCCGGTGTTGGTGAACACCAGGATGTAGCTATGCGTGGAGGCGATGAAGAGGTTTTCGACAAAGTCCTCCTCGCGCGTCTTCATCCCCAGCCGCCCCTTGCCGCCGCGCGCCTGCTGGCGATAGATGCTGAGCGGCGTGCGCTTGGTGTAACCGGAATGGGAGATGGTAATGACGACATCCTGGACAGCGATCAAGTCCTCCAGCCGGATCTCATCCTGCTGTTCGATGATCTCCGTGCGCCGGGTGTCGCCGTAGACTTTTTGGATTTCCTTCAGCTCGTTCGCAATGACCTTTTTCAGCACCTTGTCGCTGGCAAGTATGTCCTGATACTCGGCAATCTTCTTCTGAAGCTCGTCGAATTCCGCCTGAATCTTGTCGCGCTCAAGGGCGGTCAGGCGCTGCAATTGCATTTCCAGGATGGCCTGCGCCTGGCGATCGGTAAACTCGAAGGTGGTGATTAAGCCCGCGCGCGCTTCGGCCGGAGTTTTGGAGGCGCGAATCAGCTTGATGATGGCGTCGAGCTGCGAGAGCGCCTTGAGAAAGCCTTCCAAAATATGAGCGCGCTCCTGCGCTTTGCGCAGGTCATACTCCGTCCGGCGCCGGACCACAATAACCCGATGGTCGATGAAAAGTTGTAGCGCCTCAATCAGCGGAAGCGTGCGCGGCTGGCCGTGGACGATGGCCAGCATGATCATCCCGAACGTCTCCTGGAGCTGGGTATGCTTGTAAAGGTTGTTCAGAATAACTTCCGGCTGCTCGCCGCGCTTGATCTCAATGACAATGCGCATGCCGTCGCGGTCCGATTCGTCGCGAATGTCGGAGATGCCCTCGATTTTCTTGTCCTGCACCAATTCCGCGATGCGCTCAATGACCCGGGATTTGTTCACCTGATAAGGAATCTCGGTGATGACGATCTGAACTTTTTCCTTGGCGGGACGCTCAATGGCGGCCTTGGCGCGCATGGTGAACTGACCGCGGCCCGTCCGGTAGGCGTCCTTGATTCCGCTCCGCCCGTAAATGTAGGCGCCAGTGGGGAAGTCCGGGCCGGGAACAAGCTCCAGGATCTCATCGATGGAAGCCGTGGGTTTGTTCAACAGCACGATCGTGGCTTCGATGATCTCCGTCAGGTTGTGCGGCGGAATCTTGGTGGCCATCCCCACGGCGATTCCATCCGATCCGTTGATCAGCAGGCCGGGAACCCGCGTGGGCAGAACGGTGGGCTCCTCCGTGGACTCGTCGAAGTTGGGAATGAAATCCACGGTGTCTTTCTCGATGTCCGCCAGCATCTCTTCGGCCAGTTTGGCCAGGCGGCACTCTGTGTACCGGTAAGCCGCCGCAGGGTCGCCATCCACCGAGCCGAAGTTGCCTTGCCCGTCAATCAGCGGGTAGCGCATGTTAAAGTCTTGCGCCATGCGCACCAGCGAGTCGTAAACCGCCGCGTCACCGTGCGGGTGGTATTTTTTGATGACTTCGCCCACGGTGCCCGCGCACTTGATGTACCGCTTGTCAGAGGTGTTGCCCTCCTTGTACATCGCGTAAAGAATGCGGCGGTGAACAGGCTTTAACCCGTCGCGGACGTCGGGCAGCGCCCGGCCAATGATCACGCTCATCGCGTAATCGAGATACGACTTGCGCATCTCGTCTTCAATATTGACGGGAACTTCCCGCGACGGCTTGATTAGTTCTTGATCTCCCATGAATTCAGTTCCTCGTTATATAGCTACGGCTTTGGCCGACGTCTTCCCAGACGATCATATCTCCGCGCACGAATCTTCCTCACCCACGAGGAAGGCTTTTTTCAGATGCAGCCGCCTGTTAGGCCGATGCGATCCTCGACCTTCGCGACAAATGCGACGACAGAAGAAACAAGAAGCCGGGTGCTGCGAACACTAGCCATGCCCAGCCCTTCGGGAACGTGCCGGCGGTCGTGAGGTGAACCACATAGAACGCCAGCAGGCTTCCGACGGTTATGCTTCCTCCGGGGCTCTCTTTCCACCAAGCGAAGATCATTCCAGCAGAGATCCCGACCGGGAAAAACAAGAAGCCTAGCCATTCATTCAGCCCGGAGGGATGGGAGCCTTCGCCCACGATGAAGGCTAAAATCAAGGCAATACTGGCGAGACTCCAAAGCCTCGCAGTCCAGCGTAGAGCCGGGACCCATCTTTGGTGCCTTGCGATTGCGCTTACCATTGTCCACCTCCCAGCAATCATAAGGGAGTTAGCATTAACCCCGCGTCCGGCGTAGCAACGGTTAAATATCAAGGTTTTTGACATCCAGCGCGTTGTCCTCGATGAACTGGCGACGGGGCTCGACGACATCGCCCATCAGCACGGTGAAGATGGAATCGGCCTCGACCTGGTCTTCCACCCGCACCTGCAACATGGTGCGCTGGTCGGCGTCCATGGTGGTTTCCCACAGTTGCGTGGGATTCATTTCGCCCAACCCCTTGAAGCGCTGCACGGTGAACGATTTTTTCCCCACCGACATGACGTGCTCCACCAGTTCCTTGCGATCCTCGATGGCGAGCTTGGTACCATTCGAGGTGATGGTGAACGGCGGCCGGTCATATTCATGCACCCGTTTGTGCAGATCGTAGAGCCGGCGGTATTCGGGGCTGGAGAGCAGATCCCAGTCAATCGTGCGCTCGGGCTGCGTTTCGCTGTGGAACACAAGCAAATGGATGCTGTGCTCCTCGTCCAGCTTGATGGTGGTTTTGAAACCCTCCGCCCGCAGGTCCTTCGCGACCTTTTCCAGCTTCTCCTGGTTCTCGAGTTCGGATTTCTTGGAAAGCTCGGCGCGCAGAAGGGCGTCAATGGGCCGCCCATCGCCAATGCGCTTTTCCAGCTTGCTGTAGAGGTCGATGTATTCGCCAAAGGCCATCAGGAAATTAGTTAGTTCGCCGCCTTCCAGCTTCTTCTTGCTGCCTTCGCCGAATTCCACGGCATGATCTTCCGTCGCGCGGCGCAACACTTCCCGGCGGAACTCCTTCTCGTCGTGAATGTATTGCGTTTTCTTGCCCTTCTTAATCAGGTAGAGCGGTGGTTGGGCAATGTAAATATTGCCGCGCTCCACCAGTTGGGGCATCTGGCGATAAAAGAACGTCAGCAAAAGCGTGCGGATGTGGGAGCCGTCCACGTCCGCGTCGGTCATGATGATGACTTTGGAATAGCGGAGTTTCGTGATGTCGAAATCATCCTTGCCGATGCCGGTTCCCAGCGCCGTAATAAGGGCGCGAATTTCTTCGTGGCCCAACATCTTGTCGAAGCGCGCCTTTTCCACGTTCAGGATTTTTCCGCGCAGCGGCAGGATGGCCTGGTAGCGGCGATCGCGGCCCTGCTTGGCGGAGCCGCCGGCGGAGTCGCCCTCCACCAGGAACAATTCGCAACGCTCGGGGTCCCGCTCCTGGCAATCAGAAAGCTTGCCGGGCAGACCGCCGGAATCGAGCGCGCCTTTGCGCCGCGTGAGTTCACGGGCTTTGCGCGCAGCCTCGCGGGCGCGCGAGGCATCCACCGCCTTGGCGCAAATTTTGCGGCCCACGGTGGGGTTTTTCTCGAAACTCTCCATCAGCTTCTCATAAACGAAGCTGCCCATCACGTTCTGGATATCGCTGTTGAGTTTCCCCTTGGTCTGTCCTTCAAACTGCGGTTGCGGCAACTTTACACTGACCACAGCCACCAGACCCTCACGCACGTCCTCGCCTTGCAGGTTCTCCTTCACATCCTTGAACAGGCCCTGGTTCTGCCCAAATTGATTGATGGCCCGCGTCAGCGCGGAACGGAAGCCGGAAAGGTGGGTGCCGCCATCGACAGTGTTGATGTTGTTGGCAAAGGAGAAAACATTCTCCGCATAGCCGTCGTTATATTGAAGGGCGAATTCCATGTGAACGTCATCGCGGTCGCTTTCCGCGTAGATCGGCGTCGAGTGCAGCACCTCTTTGTTCCTGTTGAGGTGCTTGATGAATTCGGCGATGCCGCCGTTGTAATGAAACTCGCTCTGTTTGTTGCTGCGCTCATCCTTGAGGCGAACGGTCAACCCTTTATTCAGGAAGGACATTTCGCGCAAGCGTTGGGACAAGGTGTCGAAGTTGAATTCGATGGACTCAAAAATCTGACGGTCGGGCAGGAAAGTAATCTTCGTGCCCTTCTTTTCCGTTTTGCCGGCGCGTTTGATATCGGCAAGCGGTTTGCCGCGTTCATACGTTTGTTCCCACGTGTAGCCGTCGCGCCAGATTTCGAGCTCCAGCGATTCGGAAAGAGCATTCACCACCGAGACGCCCACGCCATGCAGCCCGCCTGAGACCTTATAACTCTTGGAATCGAATTTGCCTCCCGCGTGCAAGACGGTCATGACCACTTCCGCAGCGGAGCGGCCTTCCTCCTTGTGCAAGCTCACGGGAATGCCGCGGCCATTATCGGTGACGGTAACCGAGTTATCGCCATGGACAACCACTGTTACCAAGTCGCAGAAACCCGCCAGGGCTTCGTCCACCGAATTGTCAACCACCTCCCAAACAAGATGGTGTAATCCCACCGGTCCGGTCGAGCCAATGTACATCGCCGGACGCTTTCGGACTGCTTCCAAACCGCCCAGAACCTTGATGCTATCGGCATCGTAGGTCTGAGCACCGTTCACCTCGAGCTCCTTCTTGCTCACGTGACTGAACAACCTCCTGACTGATTCTTTTCCACCGTAGCGGCGGGTTTACCCCGCCATGGCGGCGTAAAGCCGCCTCTACACGCGGCCCACCAAACAAGAAAGCCGACAGAGAAAGAACCTCCCTGTCGGCCGATGGCGCGGCAACTCAAAAGAGACGTGTAAGGTAGTTTCAGTGTGACGACTCCCTTTTGCCTTGGCTCATGGACCGTTTAGAGGCCACTTGCTTGCCATCGCGCTCAGATGCGCATGGGCATTACCACGTAACGATACCGGTAAGCGTCCTGTTCCGCCGGCCGAAACTGACCGGCGCTCTGTTCATCTTTCAGCTCCAAACGTATCTTTCCGCCATCTCCAACGACGCTCATGAAATCTAGGAGATATTGGTAATTGAACCCGATCTGCATGGGATCCTTGTCGTAGGTGGCATCAAGCACTTCATGCGCTTCGCCGTATTCGCCGCTGGAAGAAAAAACTTCGATCCGGTCTTTCTCCACTTGCATGCGGATGGCGTGTGAGCGCTCGTCAGCCAGCAGAGCAACCCGGCGAATCGCCGCCGCCGTCTTTTCCTTGTCCATCTCGACGATCTTGGTATTTTCCCGCGGCAAGACCGCCTCGTAGTTGGGGAATTGTCCTGTCAACATTCGCGAGATCAAAATCCGGCTGCCGATTTGAAAGAAGAGATGGCTTTCATCCTTGGAAATGTCAACCAGCGTTTCATCCTCCACCTCGGCAAGCAACCGAAGGAGCTCCGCCATCGCTTTTTTCGGCACTAAAAGGCGCAATTCATTTTTCAGGCCCTGGACCTGCACGTCGCGCTCGACAATTGCCAGACGGTGGCCATCCGTCGCTACCATGCCGGCGCTCTCCGGCTTCAGGAGCAGCAGTGCACCATTCAGGGTGTAACGCGATTCTTCATTGGAAATCGCGAAGATGGTCTTCTGGATCATTGCGCTGTAAACATTGGCGGGGAGGGAAGCTAGTGGCTTGGGGATATCCGGCAACACGGGAAAGTTATCCCTCGCCATTCCCACGAGCTTAAAGGACGACCTCTCGCAGGTAACTTGCACCCAATGGTTTTCGAGAAGCTTGAAGCGCACCTCAGCATCGGGCAAAGAACGAACAATTTCAAACAAGCGCTTCGCCGGGATTGTTCCCGAGCCGCCCTCCTTCACTTTGGCGGGACAGCCGCAACGGATTCCGAGATCCAAGTCCGTCGCGCTGATGCGGAGGGTTGCCTCGTTAGCTTCAAACAGCAGGTTCGAAAGAATCGGGATCGTAGTTTTTCTTTCGACCACACCCTGCGAAAGCGTTAGTTCCTTGAGGAGGTCGTTCTTGCTAGTAGAAATATCCATAGAAATTTACTCTCAATAAAAAGGTTTTAGTAGAAGCGCTGTGCATTTTGTGGAAAAGTCCAAAAATTCCAGTGGAGAACCAACTTAGAGGGAATTTGCCTGTTGATGGCTTTCTGAAAATTGTGGAAAGCGACGAAATTTTAGCCCCCCCGCTGAAATTCACAAGTTTCCTGCTTGCGTCAGATTTAAATCACGCACTAAGTTTAATTCAGACTATCGCGTACCTTGTTGATAAGTCTGTTTAAATCCCGGTCCTTCTCGCGCAACTCCGCAATTTTATTGATGGAATGCAGCACCGTGGTATGGTGCTTGCCGCCAAATTCGCGGCCAATCTGTGGCAACGAGGCGGAGGTCAACTCCTTTGCCAGGAACATCGCGATTTGCCGCGGGTAAGCAACTGCCCGGCTGTTATCTTTGGCCTTCAATTGTGGCATGCTGAGGCCGAATTCGCGACAGACCGCACGCTGCACATGCTCGATTGAAACCCGCCGCTCCTCCATGTTCACCAAACCCTTCAAAACCTGTTGCGCCATGGAGAGCGTGATGGCGGTGCCCGTCAGCGAAGAATAACCAATCACGCGCGTCAGTGCCCCCTCAAGATCCCGGATGCTGGACTTGATCTTCCCTGCAATGAAATCGCTCACGTCGTCGGGGAGCTCAACGCCTTCGTTTTCAGTTTTCTTTGCCAGGATAGCCCGCTTGGTCTCGAGGTCTGGAGGCTGCAAATCGGCCGTCAGCCCCCAAGCGAAACGCGAGCGCAGGCGCTCTTCCAACCCCGGAATCTCCTTGGGAGGGCAATCGCTTGAGATCACCACCTGCTTCTGGCTTTCGTACAGGGTGTTGAAAGTGTGGAAAAACTCTTCCTGCGTCCGTTCCTTTCCAGCAATGAACTGGATGTCGTCCATCAGCAGCAGGTCCACGTTCCGATACTTATCGCGGAAGGAGACCATGAGATCGTAGCGGAGAGAGTTGATGACCTCGTTGGTGAAACTCTCGGAGGAAACATATGCCAGCCGCTTTTCCCTCCACTTGCTCTTGATCATGTGGCCCACGGCCTGCATCAAATGCGTCTTTCCGAGTCCCACACCGCCATATAGAAATAGCGGGTTATAAGCCTTCGCCGGAGTTTCCGCAACGGCTTGCGCGGCCGCATGGGCGAATTGATTACAGTTGCCGACAACAAACGTGTCGAAAGTGTAGCGCGGATTCAATTGGTGGTCGACCGACTCAAAATCCAATTTTGCTTGAAGCGCCTCGCGGTTGGCAAGTTCGACAGGCTTCTTGTCCGAAGCTTCCTCTATGACATACTCGACCTTGCGAACGTCCACGTGGAGTTGGGAAAGAGCTTCATTGATGAGGCTGCCGTAATGTTCTTGAATCCAATCCTGGAACTCGCGGTTGGGAACTCTCACGACCAGAGCTTCCTGGTTGACATGGCTGAAGCGAGTGGGGCGAAGCCATGTCTGGTAGCTCTGGGTGTTCACCTTCCCCTTCAAATATCCCAGGATTTCTTGCCATGCGTTCATGGTGGTTTCTGAGGGAAAAAAATTTGGCGTCCCCATCAGGCAGGATCGCAGTCGGTCCGAGACTAACTCCATCTGCATGCTTGAAAGGACTGGCGTCAAAAGGGCGCCTCAATCTTCGCTAATCGTGCACAGGCTCGTCCCATTTTTTGAGTATTGATAAAGTCCCAAGAGGGCTTTGTACCTTGCTAGAAATGACCTGTTTCACTCTCCTAATATAGCATGAATTCGGGGGCAATGCCAACCACTCCGCAGCCTTGAAAAATGCGCCTCTGACCGCATCGCAATGCCTCGAAAAATGCAGCAAAATCAGGTCTTTTCCAGCGCCCCCAACTCCCAAGGGAAAAATCGAGCATTGACAAGGATTTCTTCTCCCTCGGCCCCCGCAGTGATAGAGGAAGAACGAGGTCTTTGGGGACACCCAGCACCATTTCTCCGGAGAGCCGGATTCCCCACGAGCGTCCATCGAGCACGCATCAAAGGCTTGCAAAGTAGTGATGTCTAAGCATATTCTGCACTTGGTTCCCTAGTATGCATAGAGTTCTGGGAGTAATACCAGCGCGGCTCGAATCCACGCGGTTGCCGGGCAAACCGTTGCGGGCAATCTGTGGACGCCCCATGATCGCCTGGGTGTACGAGAACGCGCGCCAGGCAGCATGCCTCGATCACTTGCTGGTGGCTACGGACTCCCCGGAAATCGAATCCTATTGTCGCGACCAAGGCATGCCCGTCATGATGACCTCGCGCCAGCACCGCTCTGGCACCGATCGCCTGGCGGAAGTCATGGCGAACGAACCCGCCGCGATCTACGTCAACATCCAGGGAGATGAGCCCATGATCACTCCCGGCCACTTGGAACGCCTGCTCCAGCCCTTTGACGAGGCGCCCAGCACGCAGGTTTCAACCCTCAAAGTTGCCATCGATGCGGAAACCGCTCTGGATCCGAATGTGGTGAAGGTAGTGACCGATCTCGCCGGGCGGGCGGTTTATTTCTCCCGCGCGCGCATCCCCTTCGATCGCGATGGTTCGGGGCAAGCGCAATATTTCAAACACCAGGGGTTCTACGCGTTTAGCGCCGCGGCGCTTGAAGCCTTTCACCATCTCCCGCCATCGCCGCTGGAAAAGCTGGAGAAGCTTGAGCAATTGCGCTTCCTCGAGAACGGCATTGGCATCGCAGTGGTGGAAACACCGCACGACACGATTGGTGTGGACACGGAAGAAGATCTCTCGAAGGTTGAGGAGTATTTCCAGCGGTTGCATTTATCGTCAGAGAGGTAGCGTCCCATGCGCATCAAAAAGTCGACCAAGAAGTATGAAACATGGCTGGCAAAAAACCTCACCATCGTCCCGGCCGACCTGGCGCTTAAGCACACCCGCATGGCCGAGGATACCTTCCAATTCCTGCGCGCCACCTTTTACCGCTGGATGCAGGTGTGGGCTCACGTTTGCCCGGACCTGGCCCGAGCGCCGCACGTGCTGGCCGTGGGCGACCTGCACGTGGAGAACTTCGGCACGTGGCGCGATAAGGAGGGTCGGCTGATCTGGGGAGTAAATGATTTCGACGAAGCTTACCCCCTGCCCTACACGGTCGACTTGGTGCGGTTGGCCGCGAGCGCCCATCTGGCGATTTCTGCCAACCACCTCACCCTGCCTCATGAGGATGCCTGCGCGGCCATCTTGGCAGGGTATCGGGAAGGACTCGAAACCGGCGGCAAGCCTTTTGTGCTGGAGGAGGATAACAAGTGGCTGCGCGAGGCCGCGACCGGTGAGTTGCGGGACCCCGTCCACTTCTGGGGAAAGATGAACGCGCTTCCTTCCGTGCGGGGAGAAGTTCCCAAGAGTGCCCGCAAGGCCTTGGAGGAGTTGCTGCCCGCGCCGGGGCTCGTTTATCGGGTCGCCCACCGGGTGGCAGGTTTGGGAAGCTTGGGGCGTGAGCGTTACGTGGCGCTGGCGGATTGGGAAGGAGGCCGTGTGGCGCGCGAGGCCAAGGCCCTGGTCCCTTCCGCATGCGTCTGGGCGAAGGATGACAAGGGCTCCAAGAAGATCCTGTACGAAGAGATCATTACTTCCGCCGCACGCGCCCTTGATCCCTACGTTCAATTGCGCGGCAGGTGGATTGTGCGCCGGCTGGCCCCCCATTGCTCGCGCATTGAGATGGCAGCGATTCCGAAGAAACCTGATGAGGAACGCCTGCTGCACTCCATGGGCTTTGAAACCGCGAACATCCATCTGGGAAGCAAACAGGCGGTCAAGAATTTGCGCCGCGACCTCGCGAAGCGCAAGGCCGGATGGGTTCATGAGGCGGCCAAGAAAATGGTGGACGCAGTGCGAAAAGATTGGGAGGAATGGCGTAAGGCTTAGCCCGGATGTCTCACCACCCGGTTCGCAGGGTGGGGTTGATGCGCCGCACTGCCGGCTCCCCCCACATTTTTCCGTGACGGTTCACCCGGCAAAAACCGCGGCCCGCCGGCCCGCAGTTCTATCGTTCTCCCACCAGGTACTTGCAACCTTCCGGCCCCATGCGCGCGGAGTGGGGTGTCTTCCCTGGGATATCAAAGCGCTCCCCTGGTTTGTAGGTGCGGGTGTGGCCATCGACCGTCACGGTCATCTCTCCGGTCAGGATGATATGGGCCGAGACGTCAGGGTGCTGATGGGGCGGATAGTCCATGTCCGGCCCGTCTTCCCAAACGTAAACGTCATCGAACCCTTCGTCCTGCAATTGCTTCGTCAAAAGTTGTTCGTCCATTATGCGCAATCTCCTGGAGCTTTCTCGGAAAGCTCGTTGTGCTAACCCTTGTCCACTGACCGCAAGGGTCGATGGCCCATTACCTGAAACCCTGAGACTATCCCGGCACTCTCCCCGTGGCTTGGAGATACCCCTCGATCATCTTGGTAAACGCTCGCACGTGGGATGGTATCACCTGTACGGCGAAGACCGAGCAGTGCTTTATCTCTTCCACAGCTCCCAGCAAGGCGGCAATCGAGTCCAAAGTTTCATCCAGCGGATACTCCACCCCCACTAGCTGCGAGGGATTGTAGCGTACCGTACTCTTTAACTCACGCTCGATTTTATCTGCCGTCACCAGGACCCCACGCTGCTTTTCGCAGAACGTGTCCCAACTGGAGCCGGACTCGGGGAATCCCGCCATTGCGTGCTGGTGGCCAAAGTGCTCGAGCTCACACCCCAGCCATTCGAGATCCTGTGCGAGTTGTAGGAGCGGCGGTTCTGGCACAACTAGCTATTGTAATATAGGGCGTGTCAATGAGAGATTTAAAAAGGTGCCGCGCCGCCGCTTGACCGAATTACGGTACCTGCCGGAAGGGGAGTGGTTCGGCCTCACCGAAATCGTGGCTCCCGCCCTTCCCAACCCAGAAGTCCGCACTCAAAATTAGATGCACGTCCCAGGAGGAAAGACATGGAATTTCGCACACTTCCCAAGACCGGCCTCAAGGTTTCGCGCCTCTCGTTCGGAACGATGACGTTTGGTGCCCAAACCGATGAAGCCGCCGCACACCGTATCGTCGATTGCTGCCTGGACGCCGGCATCAACTTCATTGACACCGCGAATGTCTACAACCGCGGCGTGGCGGAAACCATCGTGGGCAAGACCCTGAAGGGCCGGCGCGACAAGGTTATCCTCGCCTCCAAGGTGCGTGGCAAGATGGGCGATGGGCCCGGTGAGGAAGGTTTGTCGCGCGCGGCCATGCGCAAGGCCATTGACGCAAGCCTCCAGCGCCTGGGAACCGATTACGTCGACCTTTATTACTTGCACCAACCCGATTATGCCACCCCCATCGAGGAAACACTCGAAACCATGGAAGAGTTGGTCCGGGCTGGTAAAGTGCGCTTCCCCGCCATTTCCAACTACGCCGCGTGGCAAGTTGAGGAAATCCTGTGGATTTGTGAAAAACGTGGCTATTATCCCTATTCTATTTCCCAGCCCATGTACAACTTGCTCGCGCGGGGGATTGAAGAGGAATACCTGCCGTTTTGCCGTCGTTTTGGCGTAGCGGTGGTCCCGTACAACCCGCTCGCCGGAGGGCTATTGACGGGCAAACACTCCCACCAGACCGGCCCGACTCCCGGCTCGCGCTTCGATGGCAACAAGATGTACCAGGACCGCTACTGGCTTGACGACGACTTCGCCGCTGTCGAGGAACTGCGGTCCATCGCCACAGAAGCGGGGAAGACTCTGGTGGAAATGGCGCTTCAGTGGCTGCTTTCGCAATCCGCCGTTGATTCCGTCATCCTGGGAGCTTCGCGGCTGGAGCAACTCCAGGAAAACCTGAAGGCCGCGGAAGGCGGCCCGCTTGATCCAACCATCCTCGCGCGCTGCGACGCGGTGTGGAAGCGCCTGCGTGGCATCACGCCGAAATACAATCGGTAAGGCCAGCAACCGTAGCGCGGACCTCCGCCTTTGAGGTCCGCGGCTCTTACCGCGACTTGCACTCCCATGTTGATGCATGCGTGCTTGTTAGCGATTGGTGGTTTTTTATAAAAGAAGAGCTAAGACCTCCCGACTCTGGGCCAGGCGTCCGTCTTTGAGATTTGCGGTTTTTGCCAAGGAATAACCGCGGACCCCAAAGACGGGGGTCCGCGCTACGTTTGCTGGCCCACTACCTGTTTCAACGAGGCATTCACAACTTATATTTCAGCATGTATGATTAAGGAACTTCCATGGCGAACCGCGAATCCAAACCCGCCGATTGGGAAGACTTTGAGGCGGCGGCAAAGCGATCCATCGAGCAGCATATTCGTAACTCGTTTGTGCATACGTATAAACCCGTTTTGGATGACGCTAAATACCGCTCGTTTGACTCGATGGAAGAGTATCGGCGCTGGTGCAAAGAAAACCTGCCAGATTGGCTGGGATACAGCCGGGACTGAGTTGCTGTATGGCAGCATTTGAATTCAGAAGCGCACAGGAACTTGGCCGCGTATTTGAGCGGCATGGCGTTAAGTACCTTTTCTTTGGAAAATCCGGCGCAATTTTGCTGGGTTACTCAGACACCACGCAGGATGTTGATTTGTACCTTGATAAGCAGAGGCACAACTGCGTAAAGGTCGTAGCCGCCCTCTTGGAACTTGGTTTCCGGCTCACGGAAGAGGAACAAGAGGAGATCGAGCGGGGCAAAGATTTCGTGCAGCTCCGCAACGGCCCGTTCGACGTGGATCTGATCTTCGCACCCGACGGTATCGAACGGTTTGACGATGCTTGGAAACGACGCGTTGAAAAGCACGGCTTTCCCATCGCGAGCATGGATGACATCATTGGAAGCAAGCAGGCCGCCAATCGGCAGAAAGACCGGGAATCGCTGCCTCGCTTATTGTCGTTCCGGGAATGGCTGAGAGGAAACAAATAGCAACCGTAGCGCATCTCTGCCTTTGAGGTCTGCGGCTCTTCCCTGGACTCGCGCTCCCGAACCCGAGGGCAGATATCCCTCTTTGAGATTTGCGGTATTTTCAAAGGAATCCCGCTGAGTTGGCGATCAGCTTTCTTATGGTATTATGGAGTTATGGCGACAAGAAAAATGACTTTCAGTCTTCCCACTGCCCTGGCGGCTCAGTTTATCAAGCGCGTCTCTGCCCGCGAGCGCTCGCGATATGTTGCTGAAGCCCTTGCGGCGCGGCTGCGGGAACGCGACAAGATGTTGGCTCGGGCGGCCGATGTGGCCAATCGCAGCCGCAAAGTGCGGACCATTGAGCGCGAATTTGACAGGCTCGAAACCGAGATTCTGGAGCCATGGGATGAAGCCCCGTCGCGGTGAAGTCTGGTGGGTGCGGCTCGATCCGACCCTGGGGTCGGAGATCAAGAAGACCCGGCCCTGCCTGGTAATGGGGGCCAATGTGCTCAATGAACGCCGCCATACGGTCGTGGTAGTTCCCCTGTCGACCGCCCCCCAAGCTGCCCCTCCTGTGCTGGTCCCTGTGGTTTGCTCTGGGCGTCGCGTCGTCGCCGTCGTGGACCAAATTCGCGCCGTGGCCAAAGAACGACTCACACATAAAATGGGAGAAATCTCCCTCGCGGACCTCGGTTCCGTCGAAGAGGCGCTCCGCATCGTATTGGAGCTCTAACGGCAGTCCCCAATCCTGCAACCCCGATTCCCTAACCCCTAACCCAGAGCGTCCCTACGCCAGCTCATACTTCACCGGCCGGGTCCCACGCACCGCCCGGACCTTTCCTCGCTCTACCAACCGGTCCATGTGCCCTTTCACCGGGAACATCGCGAGCAGCCAGGAATCGGGCGGCCAATCGCCTATCGCGTTCGCAACGGCGTCGACCAACTCTTTCATGGTGAGTCCGGCGCGGTTCTTCTCCAGGCTGGCCAGGATGGCACGATCCAGAAACTCCACCGTCTGCCGTGACTCGGCGATGAAGTCGCGAACCTCTTCGCCTCGCATGATGGGCCAGTGGCCGGAGTAGAGCGTGTCGATGGGCAAGTGCTCGAAGTAGCGGAGCGTCGAGAGGTAAATGTCGATGTAGTATACATCCGCGCATAAATAAAGGGACATGATGGCTAGCAAAAAGGTAGCAGCCGGGGTCGGATCAGCTCCGGGTAGGATTGCATATCCTCGAAGACCCGGGTCAAAGTGGCGACCAATTC
>JBEKLF010000084.1:0-30023 GCA_050010335.1 Terriglobia bacterium | reverse complement strand
CTTTTCTCTCCAAAGCGGGGTAATTTCTCGTTGCACTGTTCTGTCCCTCCTCCGTTTGTGTCTAACCAACTTCAATCTAACGGATTAGAACGGAACAGTGCTCTCTAATTTCGTTTTTCAGGTTGAACGATCCGGAGCGCGCTTGCCCAGGCGTCAGCCGTGGGTGAGGAATTCGAGTAGAATCCTCCCCAGCCCCGGAGGGGCGAAAGAACCTGTCACCTACCTACACGAACCTCCTCGCCCACGTGATTTTCAGCACGAAGGACCGCGCGCCTCTTATCACCGTGGCGCTGCTTCTCGCCTACTTGGGCGGAATTGTGCGCGAACTTGGCGGTGCGCCAAGAAGAACGGACGATCGCAGACGCAAAAAAGCAACCGTCTGAGCCAGCCCGCCTTTGGCGCTGGCGGTCGCAGCCGGCGACGACTTTTACGGTTGGGGGAGGAGTTCCACTTTGGCGGCGGCGCTCGATACCGCTTGGGCGTCGAAAGCCTGCTGGAATTCCGCCAGCGGAAACGCTTCGATACGGAGTTTTTCCAAGCCCATCTGCGGTAAGAGGCTGACCGCGCGCTCATGGGTGTAAGGGTTGATGAATGAACCGATCACCGTGAGCTCGCGGGCATAAATGTCAAAGGGGCGCACGGTGGCGGTCGCCTGCATGGGGGCGCAGCCGAAAACCAGAATCGTGCCTCCGCGGGCGGCCATGGTGATGGCTTGCGTGAAGGTGGCAGATGAGCCCACGGCGTCGATGACGAAATCAAACCCCTCGCCGTGCGTTGCCTCCAGAGCTTGACGCTCGCCCTCCTGGTTTGGGCTCACCGCGTCATCCGCCCCAAATTGCAAGGCGCTGGCCCGGCGGAGTTCCTGCGGCTCGCTTGATACAATCAATCCCGCACCTGCCAATCGCGCGAGACGTGTCAGCATCAGACCAATCAGCCCCGCGCCGATCACCAGCACAGTCGATCCGGATTGTATGGCCACCCGATCCATGCCGTGAACGCAACAAGCCAGCGGCTCAGCAAGGCAACCCAGGCGCGCGTCCAGACGGGAAGGCAGGCGGTAAACCACTCGCGCCTGCACCACCATGGCCTCGGCAAAGCCGCCGTTCATGTGCACGCCGTATGCGCATAAATCGGAGCAGAGGTGCTCGCGGCCCGTCCGGCAATAGCGACAGACGCCGCAATAGGTGTTGGGTTGCACCGTCGCCAGGTCGCCTTCCTTCAGGCCCTTCACGCCCGCGCCCACGGCATCGATGATGCCGGCAATTTCGTGACCCAACACCACGGGAGAGGGCGCCGGAAATTCACCCTTGAAGATGTGCGCGTCGGTGCCGCAGAGACCCACCGCGAGCGGCCGAAGGCGCACCTCACCCGGTTTGGGATCGGGCACCGCAAGTTCATCCAGACGCAAGTCGCCGACTCCGTGAAAACGCATCGCTTTCATCGCCGAACCGAGGGGTGAAAGAGTGAAAGAGCTTGCTGATTCTGGCATGAAGGTCCCTCCTTTACGGGCCACCACGAGCACGTGCAGCGCGGACCTGTTCTGTAGGTCCGCGGCACGTCCGCTATGGAAAATGAAAGGCCGCGGACCTACAGAACAGGTCCGCGCTACCATTTTCAGTCAGTCGACATTACGAACCAGCACGGGCCAACGCCTTTCCAGAGGCGTTGAAGAGATGAGTTGCCTCGGCGCGCACGCGAAACGCCACGCGGTCGCCAATCCGCGATTGGGTGTCGCCGTCGGTTTGTGCCACCACCGTTGTTCCGTCCACCAGCCGCGCGTAGAGATACGCCCGCGGTCCCAAGTGCTCCACCACCTCGATCTCGCCCTGTAACTCGCCCTCCGGTTCTATTGTTAAGTGCTCCGCCCGGACCCCCAGCTTGATTTTCTCGCAGGGGCTCAGCTTTTCGACCCGCGCGGGTACGGTCACGAACGCGCCGTTCCCAAGCATCAGGGTGAGGCGTTGATCGTCCGAGGCCTTGATCTCCGCATCCAGGAAATTCATCTTCGGAGCCCCGATGAATCCTGCCACGAAAAACGTGGCGGGGTGCTGGTAGAGCTCCAGGGGAGAACCCAATTGTTCAACCTTTCCCTGGTTGAGCACCACAATCCGGTCAGCCATGGTCATGGCTTCCAGTTGGTCGTGCGTGACGTAAATCATGGTGGTGTTGAGTTCGCGATGCAGCCGCACCAACTCGAGGCGCATTTGGCCTTGCAGCGCGGCATCGAGATTCGAGAGGGGCTCATCCAGCAGGAAAGCCTTGGGTTGCCGGACCATGGCGCGGCCAATGGCCACGCGCTGCAATTGGCCCCCCGAGAGCTGTCGCGGCTTTCGTTCCAGCAGGGGCTCCATTTCCAAGATGCGCGCGACGGCGCGGACCTTCTGCTCGCGCTCGGCTCTCGGCACTCCGGCCAGGCGCAGGCTGAAGCTCATGTTTTCCGCCACGGTCATGTGCGGGTAGAGCGCGTAGCTCTGAAACACCATCGCCAGGCCGCGCTTGGAGGGAGGCACATCCTGCGCGGGCGAGCCATCGATGAGCACCTCGCCTTCGCTGACTTCCTCGAGTCCCGCGATCATGCGCAGCAAGGTCGATTTGCCGCTCCCCGAGGGCCCCACGAGGGCAATGAACTCATGGTCCTCGATCAGGAGGTCGATGCCATGAATCACTTCGTGGTCACCGAACTTCTTGCGCACGTTCCTCAATTCCACGGTCGCCATGGTCTTGATGCTCCGGTTGTGGTGCAGTTGGCTGTAGCGGCGGTCTCCGACCGCCGTCGTCCGTCAGCCGACGGACGCTGCAATTTCGTCGATCGGAGATCGACGCTACAATTTCAAGTCGCTACTTAACCGCTCCGAACGAAAGGCCGCGCACCATTTGCCGCTGGCTGATCCATCCAAAGATAAGGATGGGAGCAATCGCCAAAGTGGAAGCCGCCGAGAGTTTCGCCCAGAAAAGAGCCTCGGGATTGGCAAATGAGGCGGTGAAGGCGGTGAGCGTTGCGGCTTTCACCGTCGCCAGGTTCAAGCTCCAGAAGGCTTCGTTCCAACAGAGAATGATGGAAAGCAGCGCCGTCGCGGAGATTCCCGGGGTGCACAGCGGCAGCAGGACGTGCATCAACTCCTCGGTTTGCGTCGCGCCATCCATGCGGCTGGCCTCGAGAATCACGGCCGGCACTTCCCGGAAATATGAGAAGAGCATCCACACCACGATAGGCAGAACGCTGAGGCTGTCAATGAGGATCAAACCAAAAACGGTATCGAGCAGGCCGAGATCCCGCCACAGGAGGTAAATCGGAACCAGGACGCCCACCGCCGGCAGCATCTTCGTCGAGAGCATCCAAAGCAGAATGTCGCGTGTCCGCCGAGTGGGAAAGAAGGCCATGCTGTAAGCCGCCGGGATGGCGAGCGCCAGGGCCAGCAACGTGGATCCCAGCGAAACCGCGATGCTGTTTCGCGCAAACGCCAGGTAATCAGCCCGCTCGAGCACGGCGTAATAATTCTCGAGGGTCGGGTGGAAGAACACAGCGGGCGGTGTGGCGACAGCGGTAATTTCCGTTTTGAAACTACAGATGAACATCCACAGGATGGGGAAAAACATTCCCAGTGCGACGGCCCAACCGGCGATCGCCAGCCCCCAGCGCGTTCGTCTGGTGCTTCTCACCGCAAATCCTCCAGGTTGCGTCCCACCAGGCGCATCAGAAAGAGGCCGACAATGTTCGCCAGGACGATGGCGATGACTCCGCCCGCCGAGGCGCGCCCCACGTCAAATCCCAGCAGCGCATCTCGAAAGATCAGGTAGGCCAGGTTGGTGGAAGCGAGCCCCGGACCGCCGTTGGTGGTCACATAAATCTCCGCGAACAGGCTGAGGAGGAAAATCATTTCGATCATGGCCACAACCGCCATGGGCCGCAACAGGTGGGGTAATTGAATATGGCGAAAGAGCGCGATGGGTCCGGCGCCATCCAGCCGGGCGGCCTCGACCTGCTCGGGATTGAGTGATTGCAGGGCCGGCAGAAGGATCAGCACAGCAAAGGGGGTCCATTCCCAGCCCACAATCACGACGATCGAGAGCAGCGGCATGCGCGAGAAGAACTCGATGGCGCCGAATCCCAGGGAACGCGTGATCCACGCCAAAAGGCCGAACACCGGGTTCATCAGCATGTTTTTCCAGATCAGCGCGCTCACCGTCGGCATCACGAAAAAGGGAGCGATGACCAGCAGGCGGCAAACCTGGTGGCCGGGAAAATCCTGGTCGAGCAGAAGGGAAAAGAGCGTGCCAAAGACCAGGGTGATGGCCAGGACCAGCCCCACCAGGATCAGCGTGTTGCCCATCGCCACCCATAGCGCCCGATGGGTCAGCAGGTCGCGGTAATTCCCCCATCCGGCGAAGACGGTTTTTCCTGGACTGAGCAGGTTATAGCGCTCGGCGGAGAACCAGAGCGTCATGACCAGGGGCACGATCATCCACAGGAGGAGCGCTGCGACGGACGGTGCCAGCAGGGACCGGGTGTGAAGGTTGCGGGGGGGTTTTGCAGCAACGGTTGCGGTCACTTGTGGGACCTGCCTTGCATGTCGCGTTCGGCTTCGGCCTGTGCGAGCGCCAGCGCCTGCTCGACCGTGGCGCGGCCTGCCAGCGCCGCGCTGATTTCCTGTCCAACTTCCGTGCCCATGGCCTGAAACTCGGGAATGCCCACGTATTGAATTCCCACATAAGGAACCGGCAACACGCTCGGCTTGGTGTAATCCGAGTTCAAAATGGCTTCGCGAACCAGCGGGGCAAAGGGAGCCACTTCGAGGTAAGCGGGATTTTCGTAAGTCGATTCTCGCGAGCCGGAAGGAACGCGCAGCCATCCGAAGCGCTTGCTCACTGTGGCAATATACTGGCGGCTGGTGGCCCACTTGATAAATTGCTTGGCGACGGCGGCGCGTTTCGAGGAAGTTGGGATGGCAAATGCCCAACTCCAAACGTAGGAGGCGCCGTTGGGCACTTTGGCGATCGGCGCCTTGGCGAAACCCGTGGTGGCCGCCACACGGCTCTGGCTGGGATCAAGCAAGTAACTCGCGGCGGAAGTGGCGTCCACCCACATGGAGCAATTGCCGTTGGCAAACAGGGCGCGGTTCTCATTGTAACCGTCGGTGATAGCGCCCGGCGGCCCGTAGTTGCTCAGCAAGTCGACGTAAAAACTCACCGCTTCGGCCCAGGCGGGGCTCGTGAGTTGTGGCTTCCAGTCGAGGTCCAGCCAGCGGCCTCCAAACGTGTTGACGAGCGTGCTGATGTAGGCCATATTCTGACCCCAGCCCGGCTCGCCGCGCAAGCAGATGCCGTAAACGCCGTGCTCCGGGTCGTGCAGTTCCCGCGCGAACTGGCGGACCTGTTCGTAGCTCGGCTGGAGCGGCATTTCGAGGCCGGCCTTTTGGAAGAGGTCCCGGCGGTAGTAGGTAAAGGAACCTTCTCCGTAAAAAGGGGCCGCATACATGCGGTTCTGATACGAAAGGCCCTGACGGATCACCTTGAAGATGTCGTCGTACTCGTAATCCGCGCCCAGGTCATCGAGCGGAACCAGCCAGCCGCGCTCCCCCCACAGGGGCGCTTCGTACGATCCGATAGTAATGACATCGAAAGTGTTGCTGCCGGTAGAAATATCTATGGTTAGACGCTGACGCAGGATGTTCTCACCGAGCACCACCCAGTTCAACTTGACCCCGCTCTGTCTTTCAAATTCCGGGGAGAGTTGCTGCATCAGGATCATGTCAGTGTTGTTTACAGTGGCAACGGTCAGCTCCGGCCGCCCTCCAGGACGGTAGAGAACCCACGCGATCAGCGCGGCGCTTACCAGCAGTCCGAGTTTTTTCCAAGTCAGTTCCATGCGAAGTCAGCGCGCAGACCGCTCGTCACCGTCTGCCAGATCTAGTGCAATTTGGACAATTCCATTCCGCCCCTGCGCCAGCAACTTCTCGGACGGGCAAGAGTCTACCTTAGCGCGAGCGCCGCTTGCAAATTCCGGCGGAAACGAGGATTATGCGCATTCCGCATTCTGCAGGTTGAGAGGGCCAATATGCTTCGCGCCACCATGACCTGTCCGGGTAAGGTTGAATTCGCGGTTGTCCCCAAACCCAGCTTCGGGCCGGAAGATGTCCTGCTGCGGATTCGCCGCATCGGAATCTGCGGCTCCGACCTGCACGTCTATCACGGCAAACATCCATACACTTCCTACCCGGTTGTCCAGGGCCACGAGTTCTCAGGCGAGGTTGCCCAAGTTGGCCGCCACGTGCACGGGTTCAAACCGGGCGACCTCGTCACGGCTCCGCCGCAGATTGTTTGCGGCAAGTGCCTGCCTTGTCGCGAGGGGCGGTATCACATTTGCGAGAACCTTAAAGTTATAGGCTTTCAGGCGCCGGGGGTGGCGCAGGAGTTCTTCCCGTTCCCGCAGTCCGCCTTGCTGAAGTTGCCCGCGGGATTCACTCCAGAAGCCGGGGCGCTGGTGGAGCCTGCGGCGGTGGCCATCCACGCTGTCGGTCGCGCCGGAAGTGTCGCCGGGCTCGGCGTGCTGGTGCTGGGCGCGGGGCCGATTGGAAACTTGGTGGCGCAGGTGGCGCGATGGCGCGGAGCCCGACAAGTCCTGATTTGCGACGTGAGCGACCACCGCCTCGCAATCGCCCGGCAATGCGGGATCGCCCACACCATTAATCCCCGCATTGAATCCCTGGAGATCCGCGTGGCCGAAGTTTTGGGAGCGGGTCGTGCCGATGTGGCCTTTGAATGCGTGGGGCTTGCCGAGACCGCCAACCATGCTATCCGCTGCGTGCGCAAGGGCGGCACGGTCATTGTGGTGGGAGTGTTCGGGGACCATCCCGCAATCGACCTGGGGCTTGTGCAGGACCGGGAGCTCGAGCTGCGGGGGACCTTGATGTACCAGCGCCAGGACTATGTGGATGCCATTCGTTGCCTTGCCGAAGGTGGCATCACGGCGGGGCCCCTCTTGACGAAATCGTTTTCCTTCCGCCATTACCCTGAGGCCTATGCCTTCATTGAGGAGAATCGCGAAGCGGTGATGAAGGTCATGATCGATCTGGACGAGCCTGCGGACACGAGCCAAACCTAAAATTCCATGCAGTGAATTGGCGGGGAGGGAGACGGCGCTAAAAGGCAACCGCCTGACCCGGCCCACGTTTGGACACGCTTGGGGGTCATCATAGGGAGGTTGAAAAATGAGATTGCGGACTTTTCTATTCATAGCTTTGTTGACTTCGCTGACCTTGACTTTGCTTCCTGCGGAGGTGACCGCCCAGGACCAGGGGTTGGTGGCGAAGTGGTCCTTTGAAGAGGTTGCCATGCCCACAGCGCATGAAACCACGAGTGGCGTCGACGACAAGGTGGAGGGCTTCCGCAAGTACGTTCCAGGGGTTGCCGGGAAGGGCCTGCGATTCGACGGCTATACCACCCAAGTCATTCGGGCCGCCGAGAAGGCTCCCAAGCTCAATGGCGCGTTTTCCGTGGAAGCTTGGGTGGCGCTGAACACGCTTCCTTGGAATTGGGTGCCGATCGTTGACCATGAGCTCTATCAGCAGGTCGGCTACTCCTTCGGAATCGACGCTTTCGGTCATGTGGGGTTGCGGTTGGCAGTTGATGGAGTGTGGCAGTCGCTCGTCTCGACGGCCGAGTTGCCACTCAAGAGATGGGCGCACGTGGCGGGCACATTTGATCCGACGCGCGGCCTGGCGATCTACATCGACGGAAAAGAAGTGGGAAGGCTGCCGATCACGGGCAGCATGAAGGTGCCCGAGCATGCGGACTTGTTGATCGGCAGGATTCGCGAGGCGGCGCTCCCGTTTCCCGCTGAGGCCATTCACCCCATCTATCCGGTATGGTACTCGCTGGACGGCATCTTGGATGAAGTCAGGATCTACTCGCGCAGCCTGAGTCCGGAAGACGTGCAGAAGAACTTTGCGGATGTCCAAGCGCCGACGGGTGAGGTTCTTCCTTGGCCTGTGCTTCCCTCCGGGACGGCAGGGGCGGGACACTTCGGAGCATACTATGCCACTCTCAAATTCGAGGATATTTGGGACCGACCGAGGCGAATCGGGCCAGAGTCCGACGTCGTGGTACGCTTCGACCAATCGCCCATTCGCCTGGTCTTCTGGCAGGGTACGAACTACATTCCGGCTTGGGTCACCGAGAACGGCAAGTGGTATACAGATGAGTTCCTGGAAACTTGGGGCCCGACTTGCCCTGACGGCGGGGACTGCGAACCGATGTCGGACAAGCAGAGCGTCTATTCGCACGCCAGGATTATGGAAAGTAGCGATGCTCGCGTCGTGATCCGCTGGCGGTATGCACTGGCGGAGGTAGAGCATCACAAAGGCGCGCACGCCGACCCCCTTACGGGTTGGTTCGATTGGGCCGGCGAATATTGGACGGTTTATCCGGATGGGGCGGCGGTACGCAAGCAGGTGATCCGCACAACGGATACATCGGAGCCGTTCGAATGGCAGGAAACGATCGTTATCAATGGGCCGGGGCAGAAGCCAGAAGACAACATCAACCTGGACGCCTTGACACTGGCCAACATGAAGGGAGAATCCGCCACCTATGCTTGGAAACCCAAACCTGCAATGAGCTTCACGCGACCGGACGGTCCCGAAACCGTGAACGGGCCGCCCAATGCTAACATCCAGATTGTGAATCTTAAGTCGACCTGGAAACCGTTTCAGATCGTTCCGCCCGCCAACGCGAAGTGGGACATCTATAACGGGGAGAAGACCTACTTCACATTTGAGTGCTGGAACCACTGGCCTGTCGCGCAAATCCCTTCCAGCGGCCGGCCTTGCGTAGCGCCAGATCGTCCTTCCCACTCTTCGCTCTCCCACATTTATTGGGACGCGTGCCAGACCTCCGAGAACACCATGAGCAAGTTGCTGCTCAATGGCCTGACGACGAAGCCGCCAAGTGAGTTGCTGCCTCTGGCAAAGTCGTGGCTGTCGCCTCCTGAGATCGATGCGGCCGGTGAGGGCTTCCGCAGCCAAGGGTATGATGCGGCCGAACGTGCTTTCATTTTGGTACATAATGCTGCTGTCAAGCTTACGGCTCTGGACTTAACAATAAAGGCGAGCGAAGAATCGCCAGCAGTCAACCCGGCCATCGTGATCAAGAATTGGGGTGACGGCGAAGCCCGCATGACTCTTGATGGAAAACCCATGACGCCGGGGAAGGACCTCCGATTCGGCCATGTTCAGCGGCTGGAAGGGACTGACCTGGTTGTCTGGATCCAAACTCAAGCCATGAAGCCGCTGCGCATCAGACTGACGCCCGCAGGGGAAAGGTAGCTGTGGCGGAATCGGGCCACTTCGCACTTCGCCTTCGCTTCCACTCATCGATGAACACCTCAAGGTTTTGCCACGTCCGGGGCGCGTCGACGGTGATGTTATCGACCGGCGAAAGGATGAAACCCTCCGGCCCCAGGGTCTCGATGGCGCGCCGGACAGAGGCACGAATTTCTTCCTCCTCGCCCATTTCCACCGTGACTGCCCCCGAGACCCCGCCCCATAACGCGATCCGCCCGACGGTTTTCTTCCTGATCGCCGCCAAGTCGGTCTTGGTGCCTTGCACGGGATCGACCCCGATAAGGACGTCAATTCCGGCTTCGATAAAATCGTCGAGAAGCGGGAGTATGCCGCTGGAGCAAATGTAACCAAACATTGCCCCGTGCTCATGCGCGAGGGCCGCGTCACTCTTGAGCCGCGGAAGAATCACCTTCCGGTAAAACCTGGGGTTCACGAAATCACAGCCCTCATACCATGCCCGATAAATAAAAAGATCGACCTTACCCGAAAGCACAGCGGCCATGCGCTGTTGATTCCAGAAGTGGATCATTTCCAGGAGCCCTTCGACAAACGCCGGTCGGTCGTGTTCGAGTAGCATCAGGTTCTCAAATCCGCAAAGCCAGTCAGCCATATCCGCGCCGACGCCCCAACCCCCTGCGAGGAGCACGCCGTGCTCGCGGGCAAAGGCGTGGGCGCCCTCGGCTTCGGCCTTGAACTGCGCGACATCATCCGACCGAGGCGGCGTCAACAGGTACTGCAAAGCTTCCAACTCCGCCTCCTCTCCGGATAGCAGAGGCTTG
Source organism: Terriglobia bacterium (assembly GCA_050010335.1). GTDB lineage: Bacteria > Acidobacteriota > Terriglobia > UBA7540 > UBA7540 > Bog-366. The sequence continues at coordinate 19,903 of JBEKLF010000084.1, read as the reverse complement.
ATGGCGCGCGGCACCTGATAGTCATCCATAAATGGGATGTGATCGCCGTGTGGCCAGTCGTCAGAGAGGCGAACGCTGGTCCGGAGCTTGCCGGCCGGCGTCGAGTATTCCTTATGGAGGACAGCATGCTGGCCGGCAACGTCTTCCCGTCGCTCCCGCGTTGTCACCGTGGGATCAAAGCGTACCGGCAAGCCGCGGAGCTCGGGGTGCTCCGGACGCTCGGGGCGCGACAAGGTAGGAATAAAGAGAAACGAATCCAGCCCCATCGCTCGCTCGGCTTTGACCAACTCGTACATGTTCTCCTGGCAGCGGCGGCGCAGGGCGGTAAAACTCATAAAACTACAGGGCACATAATCCGGCGCCTCGAAACGCAGGGTTCGCGCCAGGCGGTCTCGCGAGGTGAGGTCAGGCATTCAGATAATCTTTCCCTTGGTATCCCGGGTAAGGTTGCTCGTATTACCAGCGGTTTCCTGCTGCGGCTCTGTCGACAGCAGCACAACGGCGACTAATGCGCATACAACTCCCCCAGCCTGGAGCATAGTAATGGATTCGCGCAAAATGATGGGAGCCACCATAACCACTACCAGCGGGTACAAGGCTGTGAGGGGGGAAATGATGGAAGCCTTCCCCCCGCTTTTCATGGCAGCAAACAGCGCCCACGCCCCCAGCGCATTTAATATCCCGCTCAGCAGCGCCCAGGTGAGGTTCCACCCGCCGTAATGCAGCACTGCTTTCCCTGGATAAAACAATGGCTCAAGCAGGAGGAATCCGACCACCAGCCAAATCAGGGAAGATTCGGCCGAGATGTAATTCGTCGAGAGCTTCTGGAGCAGTCCAACGATTCCCCAGGAAACCAGCGTGACAACTGCAAACCAAAACCACGGAGCGACATGCAGCACTTGAAGACCCCTTAGAGTGAGAAGAGCACAATAGCGGCTCCCGCAAAAACGAGCCCGAGTGCCTGGGTGGCCGACAGCCGTTCGCGAAGAACCAACACGGCGAGCACCACCGTAATCGTCGGATAAAGCGAAGTCGCGACCGTAATGAGCGAGGTGTTACCGTTGGTGTGATAAGCGGCAAAAAGCGTAAGGCCGCCGATCCCGGAAAGAATCCCATTCAAGACGGCATAGGAAATGCCCTTCTTACTTTTTTCCAGTTTGAAACGGCGCGCCAGCAGCAGAGCAACGCCGACGGGCAAAGCACCCACTGTGAAAAGAAACTGCATGGTTTCCGGGGGAATTTCCCGGGAGCCGAGTTTCGAGAGGAGCGCCCACCCTCCCCAGCAAAGTACACACAGAATGGAATACCAAAACCAACGTGCCTTCAGAGCATCACTTAAAGCCATTCAGCCCACTCCTACAGTACGTGTTTGACTTCGGCCACGCCACTCTGCGCGGGCGTAATAACGATGTTGCGGAACGCCACCCGCCCCTGCTCACTACCCTGAAGGTAGATTGGCCCCGGCAACTCTTCGTGGCTGTCGAGCGCGCCTCCGGTGATTCCAGGAATTTCCTTGTGATCGATCACGGTTTGGCCGTCCTGCACAACGGTAACGATTCGTCCCAGTAGCGTGATATCGAAGGTTCGCCATTCTCCCGGCTTACGTGGCAGCTCCGGCGTGGGGTCAAGGAATCCGTACACCCCGCCCGTGTGGTGGCTGGGCGGTTCCTGCACGGAGTCGGTTTCTATTTGCACCTCATCGCGGCCTCGCAGATACACGCCACTATTGGATTGGGGGCCACAGTTAAACTCCAGATGCAATTTGAAATCCTCGAACTTGGAGGTGGTAATGATTTCAGCGCCGTGTCCGTGGTTGACCAGCTCACCATTTTCCACCTTCCAATTGCTGGCGTGGCTTGGATCACTAAACCTCCAGCCGGTGAAATCCTTCCCGTTAAATAGAGCGATGGGCTTGCCCCAGACGGGCGTACCACTCCGCTTCAAGCTGGGTGCTCTTTTGCCAATCCAAGGCCAGGAAGTTCCGCCGGAGCCCGTCGCCGTGCCTGCAAGTTGGCCACCCACCAACTTCCCTTTAAAGGTGGTGTCTTCACTAAAACCTTCTTCCCCCTTCGGGGATACGAATTCGATTTCTCCATCCGTCACTTGGACCTTCGCCAGTGGCGTTGCATGTTCCGAGGTTCCGACCATGACAACTTTGGGTTGGCCCTGCGCCTCAGAAACCTCGATCCAGGAGGGCAGTTCTCCTGTCGGCGTTTTTATGGTGATATCCCACCGTCCCAGAAAAGGCTTGAGTGAGTTTTGCGCGCTGAGGGTTGAGACGGGAACTAAAACGACAAAAACGAAAAATATCACGGCACATCTTTTAAGCAGTGCATTGACAATACAGCTGCGGACTTCTGGGCCGAACTTTATACGATCCATGAATTCCTCCGCGATACCAAAATGTAGGGTTTTTGGTAATGGTTCAGTTTGATACTGTAGCGGCGTATTTATCCCGCTCATTGGCGTAGCGGCGGGTTCTCCCGCCACATGGCGGTGTAAAGCCGCCTCTACATCAAACTGAACCACTACCGAATTCTTCATTGATACCTGCATAGCCAGGCCTGGGCCGCACCGGCGAGTCCCGTGTCGCCGCCCAGCGATGCGAGAGTAATTTGGGTCTTTGCGTCGGGAACCTGCGTGCAGATTTCCCGAATGACTTCCCTTGCTCGATCAAGAAAAAGGTGGCTGCTCTTCATCACGCCCCCTCCCAAGGCAATAGTGTCGGGGGCGAATAGCGTAATGAGGTTGGCCAGGCCCAACCCCAAATAGTATCCCTCCCTCTCCACCGCGCGTTGCGCCAGCGGGTCGCCCTGTTCGGCAAGCGCGCAGATCTGCGCTGCCGTCAGTTCCGGGGCAGAAGGCTGCTGCTCGCGCATCCAGGAGGTCATTGCCGGACCGCTCGCCAGGCTTTCCCAGCAACCGCGCGCCCGGCAGTAGCAGAGAGGCCCGGATGCGTCGATTACCTGATGACCAAACTCCGGGTGGGAGCCGTGGGCCCCGCGGTACAGTTTGCCGGAAAGGATGACCCCTCCGCCGATACCTGTACTCACCGTGATGTAGATGAAGTGCTCGCTACCTTTCGCCGCGCCCCAATGCGCCTCTGCGAGGACGACAGCATCCGCATCGTTTTCAACGGCGACCTGCACGCCGAACTCGGGCTCGAGTTCTGCCACCAGGTTGTACCCTTGCCAACCGGGAAGTGTCCCCACATCACCAATGATGCCGGTGAACGGATCGAGGGGCCCCGGGCAGGCCACTCCGATGCCTTGAAATTCTGCGCCCGCCCGGGCCGCCGCCTCCCGAAGCATGCCTTTGGTCCGCTGCATCGCGAGTGCAAAACCCTCTTCCGGGGCTGTGGCACATTCGAGGCGAGTGACTATGTCGCCTTCTCGGGTTACGGCGCCAACGGCAATTTTAGTTCCGCCGATGTCGACCGCTCCTATGACCTTTGCGTTTCCCAATATTTCCCCCGGTGAGTTCAACGTATTCCCGGCGGCAAGGAAGAGCCGCGGACCTAGAAAATAGGTCCGCGCTACAATTGCTATTTACCGCCTATCCCTTCTCCACCACTTGCTCGCGTTCCGCATCGAAGTAATATACCTTGCCATTCCGGTAAGAGCGCACGGAAAGATCTGTCGCAACCGAGACCTTATAACCGAGGTCCACGTGGCAGTTCGGCTGCTGCCGCGACCGCACGCAATCCAGGAAGTTGTCGACGTGTTTGAGGTCGCCTTCATTCCCCACACCATCGATGCGGACTTGGTCGTTGCCGTTCTTTTTGATGAATTCATCCAGGAACGTCGACTCGGGGAAAATATCCGCGTAATCATATTGCCGCGAGGGCGGTCCTTCCCATTCATCGCTCAAATGAATTGTGGCCTTGGTTCCGCGGATCATCGTCGTAGGTCCGTTCTCGTTGACCTGCGAGGATTGGACGGTCATGGAGTATTTGCTGGGGTAATCGGCGGCGGTCAAGAACGTGTCGGGGACTTCGCGGCCGTCGTCATAAATCCATAGTCCGCCCATACCGGCCACGCGCAGCGGGAAATCGTTGGCAACGGCAACGTGGAATGGCGCCACGATATGGTAATGCAGATCCGTAGCGATGCCGCCCGAGTAGTCCCAATACTTGCGGAAACGGAAAAACCGGTCGGCGTTGAAGGCCATCTGCGGGGCCGGCCCCAGCCATTGTTTCCAATCGATGTGGTTGTCGCCGGTGGCGTCCGGGCCCGCGGCGGGATCAATCGACCACCATTCGCCGGTGTTCCAGTCTCCATCCGGAGCATTGCGGCTATAAGTGCCCTGCACGGCCACCACCTGACCGATCATCCCCGATTGAATAATGTCGTGAATCTTGTGCCAGCGGGTCCAAGAGGTTCCCTGCACGCCCACCTGCACAACGCGTTTCAGCTCCTTCGCCCGGTGGGCCACCACTTTGCTTTCCTCCACCGTATGCGTCATGGGCTTTTCCACATAGACATCCTTGCCGCTCTCCATCGCCGCAAGCGTGATGGGCGCGTGCCAATGGTCCGGCGTGGCAATGAAGACCGCGTCAATGTCCGTGCGCTGCAAAACATCCTGGTGGTGAATGTAGGTCTTGGCGCCGGGGGCTTTGCGCAACGCCATGCTCAGGCGTTTCTGGTAGGTATCACAGATTGCCACGATTTCAATGTCCGGCTTGTTTTGGCGGTGTTGGAGCAGCAGGTCAAGATGGTCATTGCCGCGACAACCGACGCCGATCAGGGCGACGTTGATGCGGTCGTTCGCCCCCAGGATGCGGCCCCAAGCCGGGGCAGCCGCGAGGGCCGCGCCGCCAAGAGTGGTGGTCTTCAGGAATTTCCGGCGGGATACCTGACTCGATGAATCCATGGATAAAACCTCCTTTGACTCGTCTCTAAACAATCGCCACTACGGCTAAGTCCGCACCTCAACCTCCGATAAATACAGGCTTAATATGGCGGGCGAAAAGGTTCTCCGTCACGTTTCTCGAGATCGTGGTCTCCATTACCGTCAAGAGATCGAGGTAGCGGGTTCCCAATCTTGCGGCTACCTTAAAGCCCACATGGAGAAGTTGCCGAAAGCTACTGTTATAAGCCGGGGACTTGGGGTCGTGACGAAGGGCGGACACAAATTGTTCCGATGACCATTGCGCCACCGAGGCCGGAGCAGGCAGCTTGGCGGGATCGATGTCGATCACCGTGGCATAGGGCATACACAACTTCTCGCGGTGGGAAAAGGCCTCGGCATAAATTTCTTGGGCCAAGCGAAGCCCCTCCCCCCCGGCTTCGGCCAGGCCGATCAACTCTTCCAACCACGTGGTTCCAGCGGTTTTTAAATGCACACCCGCATCGAATTTCTCGAGCGCCTGATGAATGGGGGCGTAGATCGAGAACTTGTCGCTGCCGGAATGGACGCTGAGTTTCAGGTTGCCGGGCAGCCCGTATTTCCGGATGGCAAATGCGATCGCGGCGACGTCACTGGAAAACTCTTCGCTGAATTTTGCCAAGTCGCCGACGTAGTCCACGCCTTTATTGAAGCGTCCGGTAAATTTGGGTGCAAGGGTCTGAATCCGAATCCCTTCATCTGCAACGGCAGCAAGGATGATGAGCAGTTCCACCGGAGTCTGGGGTGAATCCGTCTCGTCCATCGACACTTCCGTGACGAATCGCCCCGCGCCCTTCTTTCCCTCAATGTGGCGATAAATCCGGCCTGCCTCCTGAACAGCGGCAAGATACTTGCTCGCGGCATGGACCACGAAGTCATGGTCGATGCGAAAAGGACGATCGACGCCGGGAATGTGCAGCTCCGCCAGAAGTTCCGGATGACGTTTTACGAACGCCTGCACGGTGGCGGCTTCGGAAGGCTGGCCAATCGAATCCGCGACGTCGATGGTGTAGAAATCACAAGCATCGATGAACTTGTCTACAGTATTGAGGTTGATGTGGTCAGCATCCACGAAGTAGGACTTGCTCCAGGCTAGCGCCCTTACGGCTTCGTCGGCCGCCGCCCGCGCGCTGGCCGGATTTGAACCTATGATGTTGTGTTCCCGGTTCGACTTGTTCCACACCGGGATGATATCAACGCCATTCTCTGCGGCCTTCATGCATGCTTGCAGTTGAGCCTTGGCCTGATGAGCAAACCTGTCGCCGACCCCAATTGAGTATTTTGAAAGTAAGAGTGCGCTGTTCATGAAATTACCCCCGACAAACCGAGCAATCCATTCTGTTTTGCTGGGGCTCTCGCATGCGACAGGTCCCGCGCCCCAACGCCCCGCTCATCGCGTCGATTAGACTGCACTATAAGTGCTACATATTACCTCGTCGAGTCCCGGATAGAGCCACTTTTCGCCGACCAGGACGGCCTCCGATTCTTTAGTTACGAGCTGATCACCAGCCCTTTCCGGGCCACTGGATCTTTCTATCCTCTTTCCCGGCATTTTTAACAAGTACCTTTCTTTTCATCAACATCGTGGAGAGAAGGCTATAGGTCGTTTGTTTTCATCAACATCGTGGAGAGCCGGAAAGCAGACATTTTTTCTACATTTGTTTTCAATGAGATAATGAAGTTTTTCCCGTTTTTTTCCCCTTTTTATTTTCACGCTCTCTATCAGCGACGATCTTTTAACTGTTTTATTTCCAATAATATAGGTTTTTAGAGATTTTCGCTGTTTATCGCTAACACACTTTCCTTTCTATAACATCGTGGAGAGCCACGCCTCTTTTTTTCTTTCGGCCCCCGCATTTCAACCTAACTCTCCTTATTTTAATGACATACAGCTCTGAGACATTCTGACGCTAAACAACTAACCGCTTTTGTTTCTAATAAATCGTGGAGAGCCGGAGCTTTTGATAAGGTTCCCATCTGGCGCTCATGGCGGTTAATCGTCTGTGGCAGGTTGCGAGATGCCTGACTTCCCCGCCTGTGCGGGTGACGGTCCTCCAGCTCTCAGCTTACGGTAGACAACTGACAGCCGCATCTTGCTCCAGTCCTGCCTCCAGCACCTGACCCCTAGCCCCACTGCGTGATTTCACCCCGACAGCGTCTGCCAAACTGTAGGCTAGCACGTTGGCGACCACTCTGCTGCAAATACCTCTGAATTTGCCTAACACATGAGCTTTATGTCTGAATATTCTTTCCCAATTGGATTTGTTCAACAGATTTTCAACCTGTCTGGGGCTAGGATCATTTCTTGTCGGCCAATTGTCGCACCTTTGCCGCGCCCGCTAAATCACCCGCAGCTTCCAAAGCTTGAGCTTCGGCTTGGTAGGCCTGGACATAGTCGGGATCCGCTTCGCGCGCTGCGTGGAATTGTTCCGCCGCCTGCGCCGGCTTGCCCAATTTCATCAAACATGATCCCAAAAAGAACCGCCCCCCAAAGTCCAGCGGGTTCACGCGGACCGATTGTTGAAAGTACTCTGCCGCCCGCGCATAGTCACCACGCGGAAAATACAAGGAACCCAATTCATCATAGGCTGGGCTGGAGTTGGGGTTGATGCTGACTGCCTTCCGGAAATAGGCGAGGGCTTCGTCACCGTGTCCTCGACTGGAGGCGATCTGGCCAAGGCCGATTTGGCAGTCGTAGGTCACTTCTGACAAGCCAACAAAACTCGAGCGGCTGAGCTGCATCGCCGTCTCATATTCCTGGGCGGCGCCGGCTAAGTCGCCGTTCCGGTATTGCAGGTCTAGCGCCCGATGGACGTGCACCACCGCTGACTTCGGCGAGACGCGGTAGGAATAGTCATACAAGGCATCGTTGTTGCGCCAGCGCGGGATGGCTTGGAGATCCTCCCGGGCAAATAGAACCAGAACCAGGCCCAAGGCAGGGATCAGCGCGCGAATGGGGGGCCGGGCCGCGATCCACTCCGGCAAGACTTCCATCAAGAACCAGCCGACCGCCAGACATGCCCCCACGGATGGAAGAAAGGAAAAGCGTTCTGCCAGGAGCGGGAAGCTGAGCTGCCGCACATCGAGGCAAGGAAGCAGCGTGACCGCCCACCAGAGAATCAGGAATCGCGGGGCGGGGTCGCGCCGCCTTAGGAGGAGGGCCAGCGCGAGCACCACCAGTGTGATCCACGGCCAGGGCGAAAGCAGGCTGGGCGCCAACTCGAAGACACGGAAGTCACTCAGGGGAATGGGCCAGAAAAAAAGCTTGGCGTGCTGCCCCAGCAGCCCCACAGCCGCCTCGGCGACGCGCGGCGGAACACGCCACAGGTGCGGGGCATGGGAAAAGTGCCCCAGGATCATGACGCGGATCTCGAGGTAAACTCCCGCAACGATTCCGTAAGGCAGCCAACGGAGAATTCGTTGCCACCAACTCTCCTGCTTCCCCAGCACGAACCAGTAAACGCCCAGGAGCAGCGGGAAGCTGAGGGCGGTTTCCTTGAAGAGGACCGCCACGGAAAATGCCCCTGCCGCGATGGTATGCCGGACCCATCGCCCGGTGGCTGCACTCTCCGCTCGCAGAAAAAGCAGGAAGGCCAGCACAAAGAACAGGCCACAGCCAACGTCGGGGACTCCGGCGATCCAGCAGACCGGCTCAACATGCAAGGGATGCAGCGCCCAAAGCAGCGCGCCCGCATAGGCCGCCAAGTGATTCGCAAACAGCTCGCGCCCCAGGCGGTAAACCAGCAGCACTGCGGTCACATAAAATATCAGTTGATACAGATGGAACACCGAGGGATTGGGTCCCGCGATGCGCCACACAAGCCAGTGGGAAAAAATGTGGAGGGGCCGGTAGAAATTCCCCGCCGATGGCGCTTCCTGGAAGGACCAGACGGACCCCGTGAAAATGCGCCGCCAGAGGCGAGGGTTGCGTACAAAGGGATTCTCCAGAACTTGTTTGCCATCATCATAAACAAACCCGTTGCCCAGCATGTCGCCGTAAGCTGCAACCGTGGCCAGGACCAGCAGCCACTTCGCCACCACCGAATGGTTCCTCAAGAGATCATCGCAACGGTTCAGCAATCCCGGCCTCCCCACACCTGATCAGCCTTGCCCTCGCTTGCCAGGCCTTGGTCAATGTTTCGGAATCTGCGAGCGGACGCGCGCCGCCTCCGCATAATCGCCGGCCGCATCGAGGGCGCGCGCTTCGGCCTCGTAGGCTTCAAGATAAGTCGAGTCGACCTGGCGCGCGGCATGAAACTGCGCGGCGGCGTCGCGGGGTTCGCCGAGTTTCATATCACAAGTCCCCAGATAAAAGCGCGACTCCACCTCCTGGGGAGCGAGTTCCACCGCCCTCTGGAAATACCGCTTCGCCTGGGCATAGTCGCCGCGCGGAAAATAGACGATGCCCAGTGCTTTGTAAGCGAGGCTGTAACCCGGCACCGCTCGAAGCGCTTGATTGTAATCATCGAGCGCCTCTTGCATCCGACCCTGCATGTTGGCAACCTGGCCGAGCAACACGCTGCATTCGGCGGTAACCCCGGGCAGGGGCCGTTCGCTGGCCTGATTGAGCTTGAGGGCGATGCGATACTCCTCGGCCGCCGCGTCCAGCTTTCCATCCCTCTGTTGAAGCAAGGCGCCTCGCAGCATGTGGGCCACCGGTGAGTCAGGCGAGGCCGCGTAGGCCTGATCCCACAAGGAGACATTATCGTGCCAGTGGCGGACCGTACGCACGTCCTGAACTGTCCACAGGGCCATCAGAACTACCTCCGCCAGGAGCAGAGCCGGAGTGGTTTGAGGACGCGCCACGTGGCGGGGCAACCAATCCAAGGCGAAGTATGCAAGAACCAGACACGGCCCCACACTGGGCAGTAACGAAAAACGGTCCGACACCGCCGAGCTCACTTGGCGAATATCCAGGCAGGGCAACAGGGTTACTCCCCACCAGATGATCAGGAATCCCACCATCGGTTCCCGTTTGCGCAGGAAAAGCGCGGCCGCGAGAATGAGCAGGGAAATCTCGGGCCAGGGCGAATGCAAGCTTGTGGCCAGGTTAAACGAACGGAATATCGAAAGGTGAGCGGGCCAGAAGAAAAGTTTGGCGTTCTCGCCCAGCAGGGCCACGGCTCCTGCCCCCAGGCGCCACGAAGCTTGAAACAAATGCGGCGCTTCCGAGAAGCGTCCCAGCACCGCGATGCGGATGGCCGAGTAAACCGCCACGGCGGCCGCGTAAATCGTCGCGTGAACAACCTTGCTCTTCCAGGAATGTTTTCCGGGAAAGAGGAACCAGTAGGCCAAAATGAGGAGCGGGAAACTGAGCGCCATTTCTTTGAAGAACAATGCGGGAAAGTAGGCGGCAGCGGCGAGGATGTGGCGGCCGACGGGCCGGTCTTCCGATCGGTCGGCGTGGACAAAGAGGAGAAAGCCGAGCAAATAGAAGAACGCCGAGCCAAGATCAGGGAGCGCCGAAATCCACGCGGCCGTTTCTACGTGCAAGGGGTGCAAAGCCCAAAGCAAAGCCCCGACAAAAGCTATCAGGGAGTTCGCGAACAGTGCGAACGCGAGACGGAAAACCAGCCATACTGAGACGGCATAGAAAAGCAAGAGGAAGAGATGGAAGATAACCGGATCGGGGCCCTTCAGGCGGTACAAGGCCCAATAGGTCATGAACTGGAGGGGCCGATACATGTTATCGTGCTGTGCCGGCCCGCGGAACGACCAGACTGATCCGGTGAAGATTCGTGTCCACATGCCGAGGTTCCGGAGGAAAGGGTTTTCGAGAACCTGCGGAATGTCGTCGTGAACAAACAGGTTGGCAAGCGTGCCGGAAAAAACCACATAGGTCGAGAGAAACAATATCCCCCCGGCCAGACGCGGATGATCTTCAAGCCACCGGTTCCACTGTTCAAGCAATAGCTTGCCTCACTTCGAACCATATCGCGGGATTACCGCTCCGGGTTGAGACACTTGCCTAGCCCGCGCGAGATGTTTGAAAATCCAGGGTGATTATAACTGCAAAGTGCTGGGGGACAAAGCCACTATACTGGAGGGTCGTGCCGGATTCTGAGTGGCGAGCGCGACGATCGCCGGAGGGTTTGCAATGCCGGAGCAATCGAACCAATTTGCCAGGTACGCGGTGGTGCTGCTGGTTTTGGGTGTGCTGGCCCGATTCCCAGTGATGCTTTTTCTACGCCATGATTCGATCTTCGTCTACTCTGACTTTTCATATGCCCAGACCGCTCAGGCTATTCTGCGGCTCAACTTCCATGCCCTGGGTGATCGCGTTCCCGTTTACCCGTTGTTGGTTGCCTTGTGCGGCCTCAATCCTCACGTCATATGGATTGCACAATCGATCCTCGGAATTGCGGCGAGTTTAATGATCTTCGATATGGCCTTCCGACGTACCCGCCACGGCCTTTACTCGCTCCTCATTGGACTCGCCTGCAGCCTTGCTCCGGAAGTTCTCGTCTATGAGTCCTCGCTGATGACCGAAGCCCTGACGAATTTCCTCCTCGTGACCTCGCTTTGGCTCATCACCCGGTATGACGGCGCTGGGGAGGGCAATGTCCGTTACCCGTTGGCGCTGGGTTCGATCGTAGCTTTGGCGGCTTTGACTCGTCCCTTGACGATCTGTTTGGTGCCCGTATACTACTGCTTCCTGGTCCCGCTTTGGCCCCTTGCGAAGATCTTTCGGCCGGAGGGCCTCAAAAGATCACTCTTTTTTGCGCTCCAGGTGATCGTTTTCCTTCTGGGTTGGTGCGGATTCAACTATTTCAATAGTGGATATTTCACTCCCACTACTCTCTCCGGCGAGAATTTGATGGACCAGGTTGATCCCTACGTTGACTTGGCGCCTGGGCGGTTTGCATTGCTGCGGGATACCTGGCTACAGTCTCGCTGGAAACTCAAAGGTACCCCCAACAAGAACGCTACCCTTGTTTATGGCGACGCGGTGTCAGAGTTGGAAAGGCGAACGGGGGAAACAGGATTCCAGATCTCCCACGAATACAAATCGCTCGCCCTTTATTTGCAAATCCATCATCCCCTTCTCTGTCTCCGGCGCGCCGAACAAAGCTGGATGCAGTTCTGGGGGGAACCCACCTGGGATGAGGTCGTGTGGCCGGAGGGCGGCAGGGTAACACTGGACGAGTTTCTGATGACCATGGCTAATTTCTTGGTTCGCGAAGTCGAGGCCTTTTTTCTTGTTCTGGCTTTGCTCTCCATCCCCTGCGCGCTCTTTCGCCTGAAAGCATTTACTAAGCTTGAATATCTTGTTTTCGCTATTGCCCTGTGGGTTTCTGTATTCGCGGCGTTTACGGAGTTTGGAGAGAACCGTCGGTTCTGCGTTCCCTTGTACATGCTTATTATCTACACGTTCCTGACCCGGATTTGGCTGTGGATCACCGCAACCTCATCGGTGGGTTGATCCGGATGCGGCCCCGCGAACCAAGGCATCCAACTGCTGTCGCGCCGCAGTGCTTTCCGGATGATATTGGAGTTCCAGGTTGAATTCGGATTCTGCGCCCGGGATGTCATTCTGGTCTCGATGAATCATCGCTAGAACGAAATGGTAGCCGGGGGCAGATGGGCGAATTTGAATCGCTTGCTGTATGTACTGTACCGCTTCGGCGGCCCGCCCTTCGCGCCAAACACTGAGTCCAAGGTAGATATACTCGTCGGAATCCGCGGCGTTGATGCTAATCGCCCGCCGTAGATAATGTTCCGCATCCGGGAACTTTCCCAGCTTGTAATAGGTGTAGCCGAGGTTGTAATTGGAAAGCCAGAATCCGGGTTCACGCGCCAATACTTGCGAATAAAGAGCGATGGCGTCAGCGGAGTTCCCCGCGTCCGTCAGCGCTGTCCCCAGATTGTTGCATATCAAATTGTCGTGGGGAGCAATCCTGTAAGCCCTTTCGTAGAGAAGCAGGTCACTGGTCCAATAGATTTGCTGGGTCACGGTTCCTAACGTGTAAGCCAGGGCGACGACCGCGAGGGCTGTGAATTGCAGCGTTTTCTGGCTCGGGTGCCAGTGCCCGGCAATCTCAACAAAGAACAGCGAAACCAGCAGGACAAAACCGATGGAAGGGATATACAAGTAACGGTCGTGAGCAATGTCGCCCTCGGCATAGGCACGCAGCCAGAGGACGGGGACGATCGGCAAGACAATCCAACAGCAAGCAAATAGAGCCAAGCGGGTGTCTTCGAGCCGGCTGATGCCCAACGCCAGCACCAGGATTGTCGCCGGCAACAAGACTGCGGCAACGAGAAACGCCGCGGACGCCGGGTGGTTAACGTAGGGCAGACCGTAAAGCGCGCTAAGGCCCGCGGGAAACAGCAGGTGGCGGAGGTACAGCCATAAAACGCTCGGCTCTGTCAGCGCCATGGTGCCCCAGCTCAGGGGAGTCACCGAGTGGGACAACCCACGCAATACAAAGGCGCGCAAGGGAAGATAAAGGATTGTCAGGGCAAGAAACCCTGCGCTGTGCTTCACCGCGATCACAACCCGCGAAAGCCAAGGCCGCTGCTCCGCATAGAGCCACGCGTACACTAACACCAGGGGGCCCAGAATGACGGTCGTCTCTTTTTCGAGCAGTCCCAGCGCGAATAAAGCCAGGGCCAAACCCATCCATTGCCAGCGCCAAGCCTCGCGGAACCGCAGATAAGCCAAGAAGCTTCCGATCAGGAAAATCGCCATCAGGGGATCAGTAACGCCGGACACCCAGGCGACGCTCTCGATGTGAACGGGGTGGAGGGCGAAGAGCATCGCGGCGCTAAAGGCGATCCAAGGGCTGGCGGCAAGGCGTCGAACCAGTCCAAACACCATATAGGTCGCCGCGACATGGCAAAGGATCGTTGTGAAGTGCCACCCTTTCGGGTCAAGCCCAAACAGGGCGTGGTTCAGACGAAACCAGAGCAGAAACAGCGGGCGGTAATAGTTTCCGCTCACATGCGGATACAGTTCCGCCCAAGCATGGGAAGTGAAATAATTCGGCAAATAGCGCCATGCGTGGATGGCAGGGTTCTCGATGATTTGCGGTTTATCGTCATAGACGAATTGAAAGCCGAGAGTGGGGACGTAAGCCAGAAACGCGAGGGCGCAAGCAAGCGTCCGAGCGACGCCGCGCCGGGCGATCCAACTTACCGCGTCTGTATTTTCGGAGGAAGTCGCAACTTGCATTATTCGCCGGAGTTACGGATTAAGAACTCTTCGCACAAATCATGACGAATTTCTTGGCGAAATCAAATGGGACCCATCGCCACGTCGTTCACGGCTTGGTTCCCGTAACGAGCAGGGCTCCCGCCATTTTGAAGCGGTGCATCTGGGCTGCGTCGCGAAACCATCGGCCGGTGTAAACCTCGGGAGTGGGCGAGAGATCAGGAATGCGTCGACCCTGAACATCGCGAAAACCCGCAGCGCGGAAGTGGTCCTGCCATTCTGCGGCGGAAAGCAGATGCGTCGGAATCTGGTAGTGGAGCTTCCATTGATGGCAGTCGAGGTTATCGCGGTAATAATTGATCAAAATCCACGCGGAGCCGCCAGGCGCAAGCACGCGAAATATTTCATCCATGCCGCGCGCCGGATCGTGCCAGTAATATGCCGATTCTACAGAGAGAACTCGGGTGAATGAATCGGAGGGCGCGGGGATCTCCTCGGCTGTCCCGAGTTGGAATTGAACGTTTGGCAAGCTGGCACTCGCGACCTGCGCCCGCCGGATCATTTCATCTGACACGTCAATGCCCATCACCGAACCATTCGGCACGCGGGCGGCGAGCCGCCGGACCAGCCACCCGCTTCCGCAGCCGACATCCAGCACCCGATCGACGGGTTGCAAATTCATGAACGCAAGCGTGGGCTCGACAATAGGAAGGTGGCTTTCCTCCATCTCTTCGCCGCGGCCCGCTTCCGCCCAGCGGTTGAATTCTTCACGAAGCAGTTCCTTACCCGTGCTGTCAGACATGCGTAATCCCCAGGCACTGTATGAAAGTAATCTCTGGCGGTCGCAAAGGCCAGAGCAATCTTACGTATCGCGGCGGCGTTGAGCCCCCTGCAATACCGCGAGAATCGTCAATCGGTCGCCCCTCACGGTGTAGGGAACCAGGTAGGAAGTATCGGCAATGACGAACTCGCGAGTTCCAGGCTTCCGTCCCGCACGCCCCAAGTGAGGATGGGCTGCAAGGTGGGCGACAGCCTTGCGAATGGCTGCCGCTACGCGTTGGGCGGCTTCCGGTTTGTCCTGTTCAATATAGGCCTGGATGGCATCGAGGTGCCGCACGGCCGTCGCGGTCCAAACTATTTGCATGTGGGCGGGCGAAGCTTCCGTTTGCCTCCCCAGGACTTAAGCCAGCGCTCGACCTTTTCGTGGGGGACAACGCGACCGGCATCCGCATCCTGCATCCCCGCCTCAATTTCCGCCAACTGCCATTGCTGGTCTTCGACATAGTGCTGAAGGGCATCCGTCGCCAGCCAGGACCTGCTTCGATCTGCGGCCTTGGCTAATTGGTCGAGGCGCCTTTTCAGGTCTACGGGAACCCGAACGGTGAAAGTCGCGGTTTCGGCCATCGTCTGTAATCTCCTGTGTTCATTCTAGCACAATGTGTCACACTAAGATTACCGCTCCAGGTGGGGTGGCCATTCGAAATTGACTCGTGTGTGTTCCCCGATTATCGGTAAGAAATGATCACCGACTCCGGCATCGGTGGTAGCCGGAAGTGTTCGCTGCGCGTGAAGCCGGCGTTGCTGAACATCCGCTCGAGCTCCGCAAACGTGTATGCGTCGCCATGCGGGGTCGAGCCCAGCATAATCATGCTGAAGGTAGCGGCCTCGGGCGGAGTGACGCGGTCGTCGTTGGGCACAAATTCCAAAGTCACCGCGCGGCCCCCGGGAGCAAGTGCGGCGTGAACTTTGCGCAAGAGATCTTCGTTGGTGGGAGGATCGAAATGGTGTAAGAAATTAGTCACTAAGACCAGATCATAGCCCTCGCCGAATTCAACCTTAAAAGCGCTTCCGGCGATGGTGGAGTAATGGGATTCGACTCCGGATTTCCGCGCGTTCTCCTTCGCCACTTGCAGGACATTGGCCCAGTCGACGGCCACAATTTCGGCTTGCGGGTTATGGCGCGCGATGTCAATTCCGAAGAGCCCGTGACCTGCGGCGATATCCAGCACCCGGCATTTGCCGCCCTTGTCCGCTCCCACCAATTGGGAAATGGCTTCGGCAGGCATCCTCATCATGGGGGCTATGGAGTGAGCGAACTCTACCCAGATCGGATCCTCCACGCCGAGTGTCCCCTCATCGCCCATCACCGTACCGCCCTTGCGCACCGCGGCGGTAAGGTCATCGAAGGCCTTGAGCATCTCTGGCGCGTCCAGGAAGCGCGCGGCGCTGCCCATATAGGCAGGCGAGCGGCGATCGAGAAACATGGCGGCGTCGGGAGCCAGCCCATAATGAAGGTCTTTCTTCGTGAGGTAACCCATTACCGTAAGAAAATCACAAAGGATGCGAATGCCGCGCTCGGCCGCACCCGCGCGTTGGGCGATTTGCTCAGCCGTCGTCTGCCTGTCGCCGATGGCAGTGAAAACGTCGAGCTCAATGGCTGCCTTCATCGCGGCAGTTTGTTGATAAGCGTTAAAAGTCTGGAAAAGCCGCCCGGGGTTGGGCATGGCAGCGGCCGCCGGAGGCGTTCCCGCCGATTCCCCCTGGGGTTTCCTTACAACTTCGGGTGCTGTGGGTTGGCTCATCGGAATCCTCCTCTGGATTTATGTGTTTCAAATTTACGACTGCCACCTATCGGGCGTACTTTCTCTGGGACCTCCGTGCTCAGAACGGCATTTACACAGAGGGCACTGAGGTCATCCGTGGACTCTGTGTTCAGGCTTGAAAAGCACAGAGAACACGGAGAGCCTCCTTTGGGTAGCGGCTCAGTCGCGCTAAGAGTTTCAGTTTTCTATCAAGCCCTGATCGATGACCGCTCGGAGGGGCCCTGTGGCGTCCGAGCGGCAAAGCTCATTGCCGTTCAACGAGTGCCAGCAAGTTGCGAGGAATCAGCTTCTGGGCCACCGGATCAACCAACAACCCCAAAGTCTCCAGCGCCGTCGCTCCCAGAACAGCTTCCTCGCCCGGCTCCCCCACCGCCACCGGCACCGCAGCTTTTCTTCCGTCTATTGTCAACGACACTGCGGAGATTTCCCTTTCCAGTATTCGCCCGTCGGCAAGAGTGAAGGGCAGACGGGAGAAAGTTCCGACCCCGAGTCTTTCCAGGACATTTCGTGGAATCCAGGACAAGGTCGCCCCAGTGTCCACCAGCAGCGAAAGCTCCTCGGTCCGCATCGGGGCGGCTAGATTCGCCAGTTTTACTTTTACCTCAGACAATCCCATGGGCCGTTTCCTGCATTTCGTGAATTGCTAGACGAGTTGTCTCTCACCCTCGCTCCCTTACGCAGGGACCGGCTTGGTGTTTTGAATCGTTACCTTCGGGTCTTTGGACTTGCGTGGAACGGGCAAACCCTGCCCGCGAAGCAAGGAAACGTGTTCTGCCATTCCCCAGCGTGCCTTGTACAAGCAGTCTTCAATTGAGTTCCCGACTCCGGTAAAACCCCCAAGATCGGGCGAATAAAACCCGAAGAAATTTGGGTCTTCGGTTGCTTCGACAATTAAGGAATATTCCTGATCAGTCATCTTGGTCGTGCCCTTTGGACCATAGAATGACATCGAGTTGACCCCTCGGAATGCCTTGTTCTTTTGCCATTTCTGCCGCCAAACTCTGAATCTTTTCACTCTGCTGCTTATCGAGATTCTTGATCGTCGTCCAAACAGGTTCTTTACTCTTTGCCCAATCCAACACTTTTACTGCGACCCGATTATCCAGCGGTACCTCAAGCACGTCTTCCAAACGATCCAGCGAATAGGCAGCGCACAAGAATCTGTTCAGTGCCGCCATGACCATGAAAATGTTTATGGACTTCCTGGCGGGCCCCCATAGGGCCCCGATCCCGAAGATTGTCACGAGTTTGTCTGTCTGGCCATTCAGCCAGCTTTGATAGTCTGATGGGTTAATGGTCTTCAATGGTTTCAGGTCGATGGATGTTAGAAATCCCTGCGCCCTACCCACCAGACCTCTGGCGCCCAGATTTCTGAGTGCCGAGGGCGTGATCGCGATATTGGCTATATAACCCTGCATTTTGGCAAATGCGGCTTCTTCTTGCATCACCAGATCGAACCTCGTCAGCAGCTTACAAATTCTCGCAATTTGCGCAGCGATTGTGATTGTCCAATCATCCTTGCACTTTCGTTAACAGCTCCACAAACTTCTGCTCGCGGCCTTTCTGGTCCAACCCCAGGTGCTTTTCCATGACCTGCGTGGTATTCATCGAGCAGAACTTGGGGCCGCACATGGAGCAAAAGGCGGCTTCCTTATAGTACTCGTCGTGAAGGGTTTCGTCGTGCATGGAGCGCGCCGTTTCCGGATCAAGGGAAAGCTGAAATTGCTTGTTCCAATCGAAGAGGAAGCGCGCGTAGCTGAGCGCGTCGTCGCGGTCGCGGGCGCCGGGGCGGTGCCGGGCCACGTCCGCCGCGTGAGCGGCGATCTTGTAGGCGATGATACCCTGGCGAACATCGTCCTTGTTGGGCAGACCCAGGTGTTCCTTGGGAGTCACGTAGCAGAGCATGGCCGCGCCGTGCCAGCCAATCATGGCGGCGCCGATCGCCGACGTGATGTGGTCGTAACCCGGAGCGATGTCGGTCACGAGTGGCCCCAGCGTGTAGAAAGGCGCTTCGTAACAAAGTTCCTTTTCCTTGTCCACCTGGAGCTTGATTTGGTCCAGAGGAATATGGCCGGGCCCCTCGATCATCACCTGCACATCGTATTCCCAGGCTTTGCGGGTGAGCTCGCCCAGGGTTTTCAATTCCGCGAATTGGGCTTCGTCGCTCGCGTCCGCCAGGCAGCCGGGCCGCAGGCCGTCACCGAGCGAGAACGAAACGTCGTATTTCTGGAAAATCCTGCAAATGTCCTCAAAGTGCGTGTAGAGAAAGTTCTCCTGGTTATTTTCCACGCTCCACTGAGCCATGATGGCGCCACCGCGGCTGACGATGCCGGTAATGCGCTTGCGTGTCAGGGGAATGTGCGCGCGCAGCACTCCAGCGTGGATGGTCATGTAATCCACGCCTTGCGCCGCCTGCTCTTCGATGACTTCCAACATAATTTCAGCGGTGAGGTCGCGGACTCTGGCGACCCGGGCAAGAGCCTCGTAAATGGGCACAGTGCCGATGGGCACGGGGCTGGCGCGCAGAATCGCCTCGCGTATTTCGTGAATGTCGCCCCCGGTGGACAGATCCATCACCGTGTCCGCGCCGTAGTGTACCGACGTGTGCAGCTTTTCCAGTTCCTGGTCGATGTTGGAAGCGGAGGAGGAGTTGCCGATATTGGAATTGATCTTACACTTCGCGGCGACGCCGATCGCCATGGGCTCCAGCTCCACGTGGCGGATGTTGGCGGGAATGATCATGCGGCCGACCGCGACTTCGTCCCGGACGGTTTCCGCCGGCAGGCTTTCACGCTTCGCGATGTACTCCATCTCTTCCGTGATAATGCCCTGGCGGGCGTAATGCATCTGCGTCACGATGGGGCCGGAGCGCTTCTCGACCCACGGCGCGCGAATTGGAGACGTCATAAGACAACCTCACTCTCTAATAAAATCACCCTGAGAATTTGAGTGTACAACCACGCCGCAGCTTCCGCAAGTTGGGTCCCACTAAGACTGCCCTTGAACTTAGGGAAGAAATATTCTTAAGGTTTGATGCCCTATTGGACATTTAGTCGTCGCCGGGCAACCTGGGCGTTAACTCTCGAATCATGGGCGTATGATAACCCCCGTGGAGTAGGCGTAGCGCGCCTGTTCTGTAGGTCCGCGGCTTTCCGTTGCCTGTAGGCGATGAACTGCAGACCTATGGAACAGATCGCGCTACCCAGCCTCCGCGTTGTTGTGATCGGAGGGAGGACCTCATGCGAAAAAACGTCGTGGC
>JBEKLF010000083.1:0-30075 GCA_050010335.1 Terriglobia bacterium | reverse complement strand
CTTCCATCGTTCACCCTCCGGGTGTGGGTCTAGATTTCTTCGCAAAATCTCTATAACACACATCCCGTGAGGGTGAACGCCTTTTCTGCGGTCTCCCGCTCGTTTCAATCGCGATTCTTGGGGCCAACAAGAGTGTCGACAAGTTGCTCTACTATGCAGGATGCTTGGGTATTGAAGCCAAGGCCAAATTCATGCAGACCCACAAGGAGGTGATTGAAAAAGAGTTGGCCCTCGCCGACTGACAGCAGGGGCCGGTTTTCAGTCCTCAGCTTTCAGTTGTCAGTATGAACAGAGATCGACACTGGAAACTGGAAACTCGTGAATGATTGCTCGATTTTCGAGTTTCCAGTTTCGAATTTAGAGCCTCGACCTACACCTTTCTGCCCACTGCTGGTGCAATCATTCGAAGTTCTTTCATCAATTGCTCGAACTGGTCGGGAAAAAGGGACTGCGCGCCGTCGCTCAACGCTTTTTCCGGATTGTTGTGGACCTCAATCAGCAACCCATCTGCTCCCGCGGCCACAGAAGCGCGGGCCATGGGCGCAACCTTATCGCGGCGGCCCGTCCCGTGCGAGGGATCAACCACAATGGGCAGATGCGAGAGCTTCTTGATTACCGGAATGGCGGAGATATCGAGGGTGTTCCGCAAATAACTATCGAATGTTCGAATGCCACGCTCACACAGCACGACGTTGTAGTTTCCTCCGGCCATGATGTATTCGGCGGAAAGCAGCAACTCCTCGATGGTGGCGGAAATCCCACGCTTCAGCAAAATTGGCTTGGCCACCTTGCCGAGGTCCTTCAGCAGATTGTAATTCTGCATGTTGCGGGCTCCGACCTGGAGCATATCCACGTAATCGAGCATCATGGGAATCTGGGTCTGGTCCATAACCTCGGAAACCACATAAAGCCGGTGCTTGTCCGCTGCCCGCCGCAGCAGTTCCAGCCCCTGCTGGCCGATGCCTTGGAAACTGTAAGGCGAAGTGCGTGGTTTGAAGGCCCCCCCGCGCAGGACGCGCGCGCCGATCGCCGCCACGGATGCGGCGATGCTATCTATCTGCGCGGCACTCTCCACGCTGCACGGCCCGGCCATCACCACCACTTCTCCCCCCCCGATGGTGACCCCCGGACCGACGGTCACCAGTGATCCCTCCGGCCGGAAATGCCGGCTGGCCAGCTTATACGGCGCGGTAATTCTTACCACCTCTTCCACGCCCTCCAGTAATTCGATGTCGCGAGTATCGAAGTCCACCTTTGCGCCCACCGCCCCCAGCACGGTGTGGCGCGCTCCCGTCGAGCGGTGTATATCAAACCCCATATCCATTAATTTATTGATGACATTCTGGATATCCTCTTCCGTCGCGCCTTCCTGCATGACTACAACCATAAGAAATCACTCCTTGCGGAAGGAACTTCCGCCATCCATGGAATGCCGCTCGAGCGAGCGCGCCTCATCAATGATGCGTTCAAAGAGGCGGCGGATGGCGGCGTCATCCAGCGGTCCTTCGTTCGACTTCACCACGTTGCGCAGGATATCGGCCTCGCGCTGCGGTTGCCACGCGGGGAGGCTCAGTTGTTTCTTCAGGTGCCCGATCTCCACCGCGCATTGCGACCGCTGGTTCAGAAGCTTCACCAGTTGTTGGTCAATCTCGTCGATGCGCTTGCGCCAGTCCGCCATATCGCTCATACGAGTTGATTCTCCGTCCCGGTTTTGAGCCCTCGCACGAATTTCTCGATGCCCGCCGGTCCCTGCTGGGAATAGTGTTCCTCAATGGCATGCACGACGGCGCTTCCCACCACGGCAGCATCGGCGTACAACTGGACTTCGCGGACCTGCGCCGCGGTGGAGACTCCAAATCCAATGGCAAGCGGCAGGGAGGTGAGCCGGCGCGCGCGCTCCGCCAACGGCTGCACGCTGGAAGCGATCTCACTCCGTTCACCGGTGACTCCGGTGCGGGAGATTAGATATAAGAAGCCCGTGGAAAGCTGCGCTGCGCGCGCGAGGCGCGCGTCGGTCGAAGTGGGCGAAGCCAGAAAGATGGTGTCCAGATTCTGCGCCCGCATGGCCCGAACGTAACTCTCCGCCTCATCCGCGGTCAAATCCACCACCAACGCGCCATCGACTCCCACTTGCGCCGCGCGGGCTGCAAATCTTTCCAGGCCGTATTGAAGGAGGGGATTGAAATAGCTGAAGAGAATGATGGGAGCACTGACGGTCTTGCGCCAGAGAGGGAATTGCTCCAGGATCTTGCGCAGCGTCGTCCCGGACCGCAGCGCCCGCTCGGAGGCGCGCTGGATCACGGGGCCGTCGGCCAGCGGATCGGAAAACGGCACACCCAGCTCGATCACATCCACGCCCGCCCGGTCGAGCGCCAGGAGCAGCTCTCCCGTGGCGTCCAGGTTGGGATCACCCGCGGTCAGATAGACAATTAGTCCTTTGGCGCTTTTCGCTCGCAGGTCGCGGAAACGGTCCGTAATGCGAGTTGTGAGTTGGTCAGACATCTTCGGTCATTTTGACTGATAATTTTCCACGTGGGACATTCTGTCTGCAAACCCGGCGCACCCCCTGTCGCCCAGCAGCGCCCTGTGGCGGGCATTGGCCTTTTATCCACAATCAAAAATCCAGAATCACAGAATTCCGGCCGATTGAAAAATTCCCAAATCCTTATCGCCGCGGCCCGAAAGATTCACCACAATGACGCTATGGCGTGGCATCGATGGCGCCCGTTTGATGACCTCCGCAAGCGCGTGGGCGGATTCAAGGGCGGGGATGATGCCTTCCACCCGCGCCAGCAGGCTGGCCGCTTCCAGCGCCTCCTGGTCGCTCGCGTGGGTGTACTCCACGCGACCCCGGCGATGAAGTTCGGCATGCTCGGGCCCTACAGCAGGGTAATCGAGCCCGGCGGAAACCGAGTGCGTGTTTGCAATCAGGCCGTCTTCCGTTTGCAACACGTAAGTGTAGGACCCGTGCAGCACTCCGGGTTTCCCCCCGGCAAAACGCGCTGCATGCTCGCCCAGATTCCGGCCCCGGCCACCCGCCTCCACACCTAGCATCTTTACGCTGGCGTCGGGAATGAAATCGAAAAAGAGGCCGATGGAATTGCTTCCTCCGCCCACGCAGGCGCAAAGCAAATCCGGCAGCCTCCCAACTTGCTCCAGGGCCTGCCGGCGCGCTTCCTGGCCGATGATCCGATGAAAGTCGCGCACCATCATCGGGTATGGGTGCGGTCCGAGAACCGATCCCATCAGGTAATGCGTGTTCTGGACGTTCGTCACCCAGTCGCGCATTCCTTCGTTAATCGCATCCTTCAGCGTTTTGGTGCCGGAGGAAACGGAGACCACCGTCGTGCCGAGCAGCCTCATGCGGAAGACGTTGGGAGCCTGCCGCGCCATGTCTTCCGCGCCCATGTACACGACGCATTCCATTCCCAGCAATGCTGCCACGCTAGCGGTCGCCACACCGTGCTGTCCCGCCCCGGTTTCCGCCACCAGGCGAGTCTTGCCCATTCGCTGCGCCAGCAATCCCTGCCCCAGGCAATTGTTGATTTTGTGCGCCCCGGTGTGCAGCAGGTCTTCGCGCTTGAGATAAATCTGCGCCCCACCCAGGCGCGCCGTGAGCCGCTGGGCGTGAAAGAGGGGAGTCGGCCGGCCGGCAAAGTCTTTGAGCAATCGCGCCAGCTCCGCTTGAAATGACGGATCGCTACGCGCGGCGCTGTAAGCCGCCTCCAATTCTTCGACGGGAGCCATCAGCGTTTCCGGCGCGAAGCGGCCGCCGAATTTGCCGAACCGACCCTTGGCGTCGGGCAAGCTCATTAGAATATCTGCGGTGCTTGACATGATTTTCGTAATACCTGTTCGAGAAGTGACTTCCTCTGTGGCCTCGCCTGCATTCACCGCTGCCCGCCATTACCTCGAATCTGTCGATCCACAATGTCAACGAGGGCATTCAGCTTGTAATCCATTTCCGACAAACTCTCAGTGATTTTGGCCAGGTTTCGTTCGGTTTTGCGCACGTCGCTTCGCAAAGTCACACCGGATCGCGCGAGTTGAGTCACGATACGATTATTTTGAGCCACAAGACGACTATTCTCCGCCAGCCCACGCTCAAGACGATCCAGCCGCTTTTCTGCTTGAACAAATCGCTTTTCTGCTTGCGCAAAGCGTTGGTCGGCCTTGGCGAACTTGGCGTCAAATCGCGCGTCCATGCGCGCCTGATTCTTGAGCAAGAGCTCAATGGTCCGCTCGACGTCCATGCCAATCCCCCATTTTGCGCCAACAAAAAAACACCGGCAGCGGGCCGACCTTGTAAGGATCGGCTAGACCTACGCCAGCAGCCATGATTCAGTATACAGGTACCGGCGTTTTCGCGACTACCATGCTTGTGGCTACCCTTCCATAAACCTGTCGGCCTCTTTGACCGCCGCGAAGAACCGCCTCAGCTTTTTCTCGTCTTTTATCCCAGGCGACGATTCCACACCGCTGGCTACATCCACCGCGAACGGTCGAACTTCCCGGATCGCCTCTTTCACATTCTCGGGCGTAAGCCCGCCCGCCAGAATGATGGTTCCGAAGCGGTTTGCATCGCGGGCTAAGACCCATTTAAAGGGTTTACCGGTTCCGCCCAGGAGTTCAGCGTCGAAGGCATCCAGCAGAAACGCGTCACCACTGAGCTCGCGCAGCGTCTCCGGCTGGAATCCCTCACGGACGGCTACGGCGCGAATACACGGGAATTGCGCCAAAGCGCCGTCCCGTGGGGGGAATTGGGGACCATGCAACTGCAATACGCTGACTCTGGACTCCCTCGCTACGCGCGCCACGTACTCATCATCCGATTCATTCGCGAAGATGCCCACCGGCGTAATCAGCGGAGGCAGCTTCAGGATGATGGCGCGGGCAGCCGCCGGATCGATATGTCGCGGCGAACGGGGATAGAAATTGAAGCCCAGCGCCGCGGCTCCCAGATCGACGGCGAGTTGCGCGTCTTCCCGCCGCGTGATGCCGCAAATCTTTATGCGTGTCGACATCTTTTAGAAACTCGAAATTGGAAACTGGAAATTCGAAACTCGACGTTCGATGGCAGCGAGGGTTTCGGCATGAAATCGGCGGCACGGTTCTCAGCACATATCGAATTACGAATTTCGAGTTTCCAGTTTCGAGTTTCCAGTTGCGAGTTTCGAATTTCGAGTTTCCAGTTTCGAGTTTCCAGTTTCGAGTGGCGCAAACTCTGCCAACAATTGGCGCAGGGCCTCACCCGGATCCATTTGCGTCATCAGGCGTTCCCCAATGAGCACGGCATTGAAACCGGCTTCCCCGATGCGCAGCAGGTCTGCGGATGTTTTGATGCCGCTTTCGCTGACGGCAATGCAGCCGCGGGGCATCTTCGCTCGCAATTTGAATGACGTTTCCAAATTCACTTCCAGCGTCTTCAGATTGCGGTTATTCACGCCGATGATTTGGGCGCCCGCCTCGATCGCGCGGTCCAATTCCGCTTCCGTGTGGACCTCCACGAGCGCGGCAATTCGCAATTGTTTGCACAAATCAAGCAAGCTGCGCAAATCGTGCTCCGGCAATGCGGCCACGATCAGCAGCAGGGCGTCGGCGCCCGCCGCCACGGATTCATAAATCTGGTAACTCTCCAGGATAAAATCCTTGCGCAGCACCGGAATCTCGACGGCTTGGCGCGCCACTGCCAGGTCCTGAAGGGAACCTAGAAAATATCGTTCTTCCGTCAGCACCGACAGAGCTGATGCACCTTCACGGGCATATCCCCAGGCGATATCGGGGCGCCGGTAATTTTGCCGCAACAGCCCTCGCGAGGGCGATGCCCGCTTGAGCTCCGCGATCACGCGCAACCCCGGAGCGGCGCCAAGGCCGTCTGCCGCAGTGAGGGCCGCGGCAAAATCGCGGCGCTCCTGGCGCTCCTCCGCCATTTGCTGCACGCGCTCCAGCGGGACAGCCAAACGCGTTTCCTCCAGCGTAAGCCGTCGCGCCGAAACAATATCGTCAAGGATGGTACTCCCCACCTCGTCCGGCATGGGGGTTAAACTCCCAATGTCAATAAAAACGGTCTTCAGAAAGATAGTCTGTCAATGTATGCCGCAGTTGCGAGCAAAGTCAAGAATGCGAGTTGCGCGGGGTGTGCGACCCAGGAGTGAAAAAGCGAACGTAGCGAGGACGTGTCGTCGGCTCCCGCGGAAGGGCGTCCCGCTCCCACCAAGAATACGCGGGCAGAATGCCCACGCGCCGGAACCTCTGAAAATAAATCTGCTCGAATTTCCTACCGGCAGGAAATTCGCACGGATCTCCCGCGCCTTTGGTCGCCAACGTACTAGGCTACAGTACGGTGGCTTGTTTCGACGTGAAATCGCGCAATGGGAATAGGTGTCAAGTAACGGGAGCGCGGGCATCCTAGCAGCTCTGGCGCGAACCCTGGGTCCGCCATTGCGGCACCGCCACCGTGCAAGTGACGGTCATGGCCAGGATGGCCATGCCACAACGCGCGACGCTACACCGCCCCCAGCAGGCCACGATATATTAGAAATAAAACGGGTTAGCCGAGAATTGTGGAAATCTCTAGAAAACCTATGTCGTTGAAATTAAATAATTTAGTCAATTCTCGACTGCGAAGCAGGCGGAAAAAGGGGAACTAAAAAATGAAGGCTAATCCCACGATGTTATTGAAAACAAATGGAGGAAATATGTCCGAACTCCGGCATCCCACGATATTCATGAAAACAAAGGACCTATAGCGTTTATGCCACGATGTTGATGATAATAAATGTAGTTATTGAAAATCACGAATGACCGCGATGAGCTCCGAGTGACAAGCAGGGGCACAATCCGATGGTGGATCGGCGGGCAGCAGACGCAGGAGCGTCCCGCTCCCGCAAGAATGCGCGGGCATAATGTCCTCGCGCCAGCGGGCGTTACGCCCACGATACGTCCCGGGGATTTCCGCTTTGACTTTCATGTCGCCACCAAGCTGTGCAGAGCAATTCCGGGCGGCATCGGGAAACCGTTGCGGTCGTTGGCTAGAGACCCCCAGCGGAATGAAGCAAAAATGGTCCACAATTTCCACTAAACAATCTATAGTAATCGGTTGTTTGTCGAGCCGGACCCGAACGCGGAGGATGTCATGCCGGAAGTTATAACCTTTGGTGAAGCGATGATTCGCCTGTCGCCCCCGCACTTCCAGCGCCTGGAGCAGACTGCGACGCTGGATGTGCAAGTGGGTGGCGGGGAGTTGAACGTTGCCGTGGGGGTCGCACGCCTGGGGTTGACGAGCGCCTGGGTTTCCCGCCTCCCGCAGAATGCTTTGGGGCGCCTTGCCGAGAATCGCGTGCGTCAGGCCGGGGTCGACACCTCGCACCTGGTCTGGACCTCCGATGCCGGGAGCAGGATGGGTCTCTATTTCATGGAATTCGGTGCGGCGCCCCGGCCCAGCGCCGTGCTCTACGACCGCCGGAATTCGGCCATCAGCGCCATCCGGCCGGGCGAGGTGGATTGGAAGAAAGTCATGGAAGGGGCGCGCTGGTTCCATGTGAGCGGCATCACGCCCGCGCTCAGCGATTCCGCGGCCGCCGTTACAAAAGAAGCCTTGCAGGCGGCCAAGCAGGCGGGGTTGACGGTTAGTTATGATCTGAATTATCGCGGGAAACTTTGGACGCCGGAAAAAGCGCAGGCGGTGCAGGAACCCCTGATGGAATACGTCGACGTCCTGATCACCACAGAGGAAGATACGAACGTGGTGTTCAAAATCAATGCGGAAGACAAAACCGGCCAGAAGACGTACGCACATGTTACCGCCGAGCCGTACAAAGAAGTTGCGCAGCGTTTGCAGGAGAGATTCCACTTCCAGGCTGTGGCGATCACTTTGCGTGAGAACCCCCTGGTTTGGCGGAACACCTGGACTGCCATCGCTTATGCGGACGGTAAATTTTACGACGATGTGAAATACGAACTGGAAATTGTGGATCGGCTGGGAGGAGGCGATTCTTTCAGCGCCGGCTTCATCTATGGCCGGTTAAAGAAGGATTCTTACCAAGCCGCCGTCCGGTACGGCGTCGCCTTCAGCGCGCTGAAACATTCGATGCCGGGTGACTTTAATTGGGCGAATCTGGCAGAGGTGGAAAGCCTGCTCAAGGGTTCCAGCCTGCGCGTCGCGCGGTGAGAAGGAAGGTGCCAGGTTCCAGGTGTCAGGTGTCAGGGGCTGGTAAGAGGATAACTGATAACCCGTTTACAATTCAACCTTTACACTTTATCCTTTACCGATTTCGAGTCTCCCGTACTTGGCGCATGCAACCTGACATCAGCGACTGAAACCTAATAAGGGAGACACTCATGTCCTGGTCAAAAGAAAAATCGCTCGGACTGATTCGCGAGGTCGGTTTGGTCCCGATTGTGCGCGCACCTTCAGCGGAAGATGCGCTACTCGCCGCGGAGGCGATTATTGCGGGAAATATCGGCATCCTCGAAATTACCATGACCGTTCCCCACGCCCTTCAGGTGTTGGAAAAGGTGGCGGATAAGTTCGGAGATAAGGTTCTGCTGGGTGCGGGCACGATTCTGGATCCGGAGACCTGCCGCGCGGCATTGCTGGCGGGAGCTCAATTCATCGTTACCCCGGCCTTGAATCTCCAGGTCATTGAGTTGGCGCGACGATACAGCAAGCCGTGCATGCCGGGGGCACTGACGCCAACAGAAATCGTTACGGCGTGGCAAGCGGGGGCGGACTTGGTAAAAATCTTTCCGTGTGGACCGGTGGGAGGCGCCAAATACATCAAGGCGCTCAAGGGACCCTTCCCGCAAATTGAGTTTGTGCCTACGGGTGGAGTGAATCTGGAGACGACTCCGGAGTTCATCAAGGCAGGAGCGACCGCGGTCGCGGTAGGCGGCGAACTTGTGGACCTCAAGGCCCTGCGCGAAGGCAAGTTGGAAGTAATTTCCGCCAATGCGCGCCTCTACTTGGATGCGGTCCGCGATGCGCGGGCTTCACTGGGAAAGTGATGGTCCATGCGTCAGACGCTGCTGAACATCGCCCTGGTAGTGGGCATTCTGGGGGCCAGCGCCGTCGCGACTCAGCTCTTTGCCCGCGCGATGTACCGTACGTGTTCCAAATGCCACACGCTGAACGCCCGCCGGCGGTCTCAATGCCGGAGTTGCGGCGCGAACCTGCAAACGTAGTCCCGCTGTTTGGCCAGCTCCTTGGACGTGAAGAATCCTCCGGCGCGGCGGGGCAAAGCAAGATTCGCACCGCGCCGTGAATTCTGCCGGGTGACCTAAGACATTCTGCAATCAAGGGAAGAGGAACTATGACAGAACCTGAAGGGAAGATGGGCAGGCGGCAGTTTCTGGGTGCCGCGGGGGCTGCGGGGATCATGATCCTGAAGCCGCAACTGGTGCGCGGCACAGCGGCGAACTCGGCCATTCGATTGGGATTGCTCGGCTGCGGGCATCGCGGCACGCACGTTGCCACATCGTTTACCCAGAACACGACCGCGCGCGTCGTCGCTTTAGCCGACCTCTTTCGAGACCAGTTGGACAAGGGCAAGCAGCACTTTGACGCCCTCAACGCCAGGCACGGATATGCCGGGATCGACCCCAAGCTGATGTTTCGCGGACCGCGGGCGTATCAGGCCCTGGCGAACTGCCCGGACATCGACATGGTGCAAATCTCCACTCCGGACATTTTCCATCCCGGACATCTGGAGGCAGTCGTTGACGCCGGAAAGCACGTCTACTGCGAAAAACCCGTGGCCGTTGACGTGACCGGCTGCCAACGCGTGATGCGAATTGGCGATAAGGTGCAGAATCGTTTCAGCCTCGACGTCGGCTTGCAATGCCGCCACGCGCCTCCCTATGCGGAGTTGGCGCGCCGGGTCCAAGGGGAAGCCTTGGGTAAGATCGCCTGTGGGGCGGCCTATTACCAATCGACGGGCGCGTTCTACCCGCCTTTTCCCAACGCCTCGCCTCTGGAACGCCGCATAAGGACTTTCTTTTGGGACCGTGTCATATCGGGCGACATCCTTGTGGACCAGAGCATTCATTTGGTGGACCTGTGCAATTGGATGCTGGGGGCGCACCCGCTGAAAGCCGTGGGCACGGGCGGGCGCAGGATCAGGGAGGATGCGGGCGATTGCTGGGACCACTATGACATCACGTTTACCTATCCCAACGACGTGCATCTTAGCCTCAATTCCTTTCAGGGCGGCAAGGCGCTGAGCGATGTGAGCATTCGGCTGTTCGGCGCGCAAGGCGTGGCGGAGTTGCATTACATGGGCGTGGTGGGAATTTACGGCGAGCAACCGTGGGAATGGGAGGGCAGCACCGGGCCGGTTACGTCGCGCCGGGGGCACGCCAATATCTATTCGGCCGCAGATGAACCTCCCGGAAAGAATGCTGCCGGCATTTCTCCCGACGCCCTGGAGCAAGCCGACCCGGAAAAAGAGAAGGTATTCATTGAGAGCATTACCAGCGGCAAGTTTCATAACCAAGCCGGGATGGGGGCCGAAACAACGCTCAGCACCATCCTTGCGCGCCAGGCCGCATACAACCAGCGGGAAATGACCTGGGACGAGCTGTTGGCCTCCAATCAGACTTACGATCCGGAGTTGGAAGGGATCGATCTGAGCGAGTTCGAGTAGCTCGCGGGGAATGAAGTGCCAGGGAGGACGCTGGATGTTCGTGGTGATCTTCCTCCTCGCAGTTCACGACTGTGGCAAGATAAGAGTTCAGAAAGTATTCTAGGGCTGAAAACATAAATCCACGGCTGCGAGTTAGCGCAACCGCAAATCTTCATGGAGGACATGCAGATGCGATACGGATTGGCGATAGGCCTCTCTCTGGTGTTGTGGGGAACTGCCCATGTGGGCTTGGCGGCCGACAAGGATGTGGAGCGCATGGAGAAGTCAGCGGAAGTCATCACCGACATCGTGGGAACTCCCGAAAAGGGCATTCCCCGCGATTTGATGAACAAGTCGGTTTGCGTAGCCGTGATCCCTTCCGAGAAAAAGCTCGCGGTGGGGATCGGCGCCAGCTATGGGCGCGGCGCGATGGTTTGCCGGACGGGTGGCAACGGCCCTTGGGGCGCGCCTTCGATGATTACGGTGGGCGGTATCAACGGAGGCTTCGAGATTGGCGGTCAAGCCACGGATTTCGTCTTGCTCGTGATGAACGGCCGGGGTGCGGAAAAACTGCTGCATGACTCCACCAAGCTTGGCGCCGATGCTTCCGCCGCCGCCGGGCCTGTTGGCCGCGACGCGGCAGGCAGCACGGACCTGCAACTCCATGCGGAAATTCTCACTTACTCGCGCGCGCGCGGCGCTTTCGCTGGCGTCTCACTCGACGGGCAGATGTTCAAGCAAGATGGGGACTCGAACGAAAAGCTGTACGGGCGGAAAGTTCCCCCGGAGGACATCCTCTTCAAAGGCGCTGTGCCCGCGCCCTCCGCAGCCCAGCCGCTGCTTACGGCGCTGACCCAATTCTCGCCCCACGGTGGAGAGGCGTTTCAACCGAAATAGTCAGGGCTGATTTTCCTCTCTTTCCGCGGGCCCGGGGTCGACTGCTGGTGGCCCGGTCTACGGAGTTTCGCCCACGGGCAAAAACACGTGGAAGCACGCGCCTTTTCCCTGCTCGCTGGTCACACGGATCGATCCGCGGTGGTCGTCAACGATCTTCGAGACGATGGAGAGCCCCAGTCCCACTCCGGTTTCCTTGGTCGTGAAGAAGGGGTTGAAAATCTGCTCGCGTTGTTCGGCGGGAATGCCCGGGCCGGAGTCCTGGAAAGTGATTTCGACGCCGCGCTTGCCGGCGGCAGTCGGAACCACGGCCACACGCAGCTTGCCGCCGCTGGCTCCCATGGCCTCATAGGCATTGAGCGCCAAGTTGGCGAACACTCGCTCCATCAGGTCAGCGTCAAGGTTGACTTGCGGCAGGTCCGCGGCGAATTGCCGCTCTACTTCCACCTTGGCGTCGGGCCAGCGGTCGCGCGCCGCCTTCAACCCTCTTTCGATCAAGGGCGGAATTTGCTCCCGCTGTTGTTCGAGCTTGTGTGGCCGGGCAAAGTCGAGAAAGCGTGTCACGAGCGCGTTCATCCGGTTCACTTCGCTGGATATGTATCCTGCCATCTCGGTCGAGATGGGATCGGAACTCACGAGTTTGCGCATCAAGGTTTCCGCCGAGCCTTTGATGACCGCCAGCGGATTCCTCAATTCATGGGCGAGGCCGCCGGACAATTGCCCGAGCGCCGCCAAGCGCTCTGAACGGCGCGCATCCTCCTGGGCTTGCTCGAGCCGCCGGTTGGTCTCGGCCAGGGTCTCGGCGAGTTCCCGGTAGCGTATCACTTGCTGTCGGTTTTCCGTCACGAAACGGTTCACCACCACGGCCGCGAGGAAGAAAAACAAATTCCGGATGGCCAGCTGCGTTATGGTATCCGCCGTGACCTCCACCGCCGATTGGCCGGTAAAAGGATCGAGGTTTTCGAGGAGTTCCCAACCGACGAACGAGCAATAAACCATCGAGGTAAGCATAGTCCATGCCAGCGTCGCCCAAAGCTCAAAGTACATGGCCGCCGTGACCACGGGCACGAAGTAAATCAGATAGTAGGGGCTCTCAATCTTACCCGTGTGATCCACCAGCAGCGAGCCCAGTAGAATTTTCACGATAACGCTATAGCTGCGCCCGCGTTCCGGAACCCATTCCAGGATCCGGTACTCGAAGATCTGGAACAATCCAATGGCGATCAGGGTGAGCTGTTTGTGGATTTCCAAACGAGGCTCAAGCGCGGCCAATCCGGCCAGAAACGCCAGCCACAGGAGGTCCATCCATGCGAAATTGCGCCGCTGATTCACGCCGGTTGATTCACCCTCGGTCGGGATACGGGAAACGGGGCTTTCGGCCCGGGGATCGCGTAAGGCCCGATAGGCAGGTCTCCAGACTCAGGCGAAACCCGTTTCCCGTGCCCCCTATCACTTCATTTCTCCCCTGCGATCTCCCGCAGCGTCTGGGCCGCGTAAGACGCCTGCTCGTTGGACATTTCGGGGTAAAGCGGCATGCTGATGACCCGTTCGCAAGCCCTTTCTGCGTGCGGAAAATCATCTCGTCGATAACCCAGAGCTTGATAAGGTTTTTGCAGATGGATGGGGAGCGGGTAATGGATGTTGGTCTGCACGCCGCGTTCTTCCAGCCGGGCACGGACAGCATCGCGGTTGTCCACGTAAACTACAAAAAGGTGATCGACGCGCTCACGGGAGGCGCCACCCTCCTGGATCTCCACCCGCGCGCCGGCCAGGGTGCGGCGGTAGATTTCCGCCAACTCTTTTCGCCGCGCGTTCCATTGCTCCAGTCGCGGCAGCTTGAGGCGCAGGATCGCGCCCTGAAACCCGTCCATGCGATAGTTGTACCCGATGGCGTCGTGAAAGTAGCGGCGCGATTCAGCGTGCGAGCGCAGGGCTTGTGCCCGTGCCGCCAGCGCATCGTCGTTGGTCGTGAGCGCGCCTCCTTCTCCGTAAGCGCCCAGGTTTTTTGGGGGATAAAAGCTGAACGCCGCCGCCTTGCCAATGCTTCCCACCCGCTTGCCGTGGTAGCGGGCGCCATGCGCCTGGCATGCGTCCTCGATGACAGCCAGGTGGCGCTGCGCCGCGACTTCCAGGATCGAGTCCATCTCCGCGGCCAGGCCGTAAAGGTGCACGGGGAGGATGGCCCGTGTGCGCGGGGTGACGGCCGTCGCGATTTTGCCGGGGTCGATGTTGGCGGTGCGCGGATCGATATCCACGAACACGGGCTTGGCGCCGGTATAGGAAATCACTTCCGCCGTGGCGATAAAAGTGTTCGGCGTGGTAATGACCTCGTCGCCGGCCTGCACGCCCACTCCCAGCAGCGCCAGATGCAAGGCGCTGGTCCCGGAATTCACCGCAACGCAATGCTTCACGCCACAGTAGGCGGCAAATTCCCGCTCGAACTCCTGCACTTCCTCGCCCAGGATGAAAGCGGCCTTGCTACCCACACGGTCAAGCGCCGCCAAAACCTCTTCGCGCAGCGCGGCGTATTGGGCCTTTAAATCGGCGTAGGGAACAATCATAGGAGTCCTTTATGAACTCATTGCCCCGTTTCCATCCCCTCTCCTCAATGGCTTTGGGCGTGGTAAACCACTCCCACGGCAAGCCGGATGTGGTCCTGGGTATTCGTGCCGCTATTCGGCAGGTAGGTGCGAACATAGTCCGCCTCGATGGCTCGTACGGCGATATGTTTCGTGATCGATATGTCCCAGCCTCCGCCCGCTTGCCACGAGAAAGCGTTAGCCTTATCGGTTATTCCTCTTGAGGTGGGAAAGATGGGCCCGGAAGCGCGCACCTCCCCCGCGAGCGCCTCGATGAAGATCCTGCTCTCATGCTTGGAGCGCAGGCGAAAAGTGTAGCGGGGCCCAGCCATGATATTCGTCTCGCCCAAGTTCAAACCCGGAGCAAATTTGGAGGCATGCTCGACCGTCATGTTGGTGGCCAGACCGAAGCCGCGGAAGAAGGTGACGCCGCCATCAAGGCTTCCACCCTGGAGCCAGAAGTTGCCGCCGCTGGGCGTGACCTTGGCCCCTTCGGTGGTGTACGTCATCGCCAGATCGGTGGAGGACCATTGGGACTTCGGAGCCGAAGGTTGTTGCGCTTGCGCGGATGCCATCGGGCCGCCCAAG
This sequence comes from Terriglobia bacterium, assembly GCA_050010335.1. Taxonomy (GTDB): domain Bacteria; phylum Acidobacteriota; class Terriglobia; order UBA7540; family UBA7540; genus Bog-366. Next base: position 15,392 of record JBEKLF010000083.1, on the reverse strand, counting down.
GTCAAGACGCCCACCAGAAGTGCACCCACTAAGAAGGTTGTTCGCATGATCGGTTCTCTCTCTTTACTCCAGGATGAAGTTGACGCTGGCGGAATGTGACAGAGCGCCGGAAGTCACGGTTAGGGTGACCGTATAATTCCGCGGCTGCTGCCCGAAGTAACCGCTGCGGGTACCGCCGCAGCCGGTAAGGCTCAGGGTGGCGCAAATTGCCGCCAACCCCAGGATCAGCAGGCACACGAACCTTCCGGCCTTCCCTCGGGACCGGCGCAGCTTTCCACCGAAGGGCAATAGGAACATTCCTCCCACCATCGCCAATGCCAGTCCCCGTCCCAGGGGGTTGGCGGGATCGTTTGCCACAATCTGCTGGGCAAGCTGGATGGCCAGGTTAACGTTCGCGCTAGGCGAACCGGCGCCGAGGGTCGAGGGCGCAAAGGTTGCTGTGGCGCCCGGAGGCAAGCCGCTGGCGCTAAAGGTCATGGCGGAGGGGAAATTGTTACCACTGGATGGACCCACCTGGACGACATAGTTCAGTACGCCTCCCGGCAGAACCGTCGGCGTTATTGACTCCCCTGCGGGCATCGAGACGCTCAGGGTGAAGTCCTCCACCGTCTGCGTGAGCGTGGAGCTGGTTACACTGGCAAAGTTGGCGTCACCGCTGTAGATGGCGATGATCGAGTGTGCGCCGATGGCGAGGCTCGAGGTGGTATAAGTCGCCACGCCCTTTGCCAGCGGAACTGAATTCAATAGCGTTTGTCCGTCAGTAAAACTTACGGACCCGGTCGGAGTGCCCGCCGCGGAGGACACGGTGGCGGTAAAGGTAACCGGATTCAGCGAGAGGACGGGGTTCAGCGAAGACACAAGCGAAACCGTTGGATTCGTCTTGTTGACCGTGAACGGGACGGGTGTGGCGGTGGGAACGGCCAGGTAATTACTGTCACCGCTATAAGTGACATTCACGGTGTAGCTCCCCGGAGCTAGGGTATTGGGAATGGGGAAGCTGGCAGTCGAGCTAGTGCTCCCGACCGTAAGGGGAAGCGTCCCTGACGCTACGCTGGCGCTGGAAGCATTCAAGATGCTGTAACTTACAGTCCCCGAGGGCGCCGCGATGGTGGTGTAGGGTCCGGTAACGGTCACACCAACTGAACTGGTTTGGCCGAACACCGTCTTGGCCGGCTGCACTAAGAGGGTCACAGCAGCTTGGCTCACAGTGATCGGCGTGGTGCCCGTGCTGGACAAATATGAATTGGTCACGCCCCCATAGACTGCGGTGATGGTGTGAGTTCCGATCCCTCGGAGCAGCACACCGCTTAAGGTGGCTTGTCCGGCGCTCAAGTTCACTCCAATACCATTGTTCAGCGAGGTGAGGGTCGATCCTAAGGTATCCGTGAAACTTACCTCTCCGGTGGGAACGTTCGAAGTGTCGCCCGATGTCGTATCCGATACCATGGCGGTAAGGGTCACCGTCTGTCCGATCATCAACGAGGAGGGGATGGCGGATACCGTGGTTGCCGTCGTGTCGGCTGGGAGTAAGGGCGCGCCACGAACGGAGACTTGCTGCGCGCTTTGAGAAATGTTTAGTGCATTGTTGGTCAGGGTGATGCCGGCGCTCCGGTTGACCACAGATTTGGGAGTGAATTGCACCGAAACGTCGCAGACCGTGCCGGCTGACAGTGTGGTGGAAGATGTGCATGGGTTCGTGTCGCCGGTATCTTCAGAGAAGTCAGCGGTGTAAGTTGGATGGGCCGTAAAAACTAAGGGCTGGTTGCCGAAGTTGGTTACGGTTGCCGTTTGGGTGGAGCTTGTCAAACCGATTCTGGTGCTTGGAAATGCCAGGGAAGCTTCCGAAGTGGGAACCTCTACAATGCGATGGTTGTCCCGATCCGGGATGAGGATATTCCCGGAAGGATCTACGGTCACCGCAAAAGGCAAGATGGGATTCAGGCCGGGCGTAATTACCACCGATGCAACGCCCGCCGTGGTCACTTCTACAACGCGCCCATTGCCTGTATCGGCGATGTAGACATTCCCCATTCCATCTACACTTACACCTTGGGGTGAGGATAAAACGGGAGTGATACCGGCAAGAACCAGAAACGATGCGGCGCCGGCGGCTGTAACCTGGACGATGCGATGACTCGCCGGATCGGCGATGTACACAGTTTCCGCTGCATCCACCGCCACGCCGGGAACTCCGGGGCCGAGGGCATAGCTGCCCGTTCCGATCACGGATCCTTCGCCTGCTGACGCCCCCTCGGCAATCTCGAGGGACGAGACTTTGATGATTCGGCCGTATTTCGCATCTGCAATATATAGATTTCCTGCCGGATCGAATGCCAACGCCATGGGCTCAAATAACCCCTCGCTTAGACCGGTAATGCTCAGCACGGAAACACCGCCCTCCGGCGTCACCACCACAACTTGACCGGCTCCTTGATCCGCGATGAAGAGATTGCCGCCACCATCGACGGCTACGCCCGCGACGCTATCCAAGGTGATGCCACCGGTGCTCACCACTGAACCACTGCCGCCACCTGGCGGGACTTTCAGCACATTGGCATTTCCATAATTCCCGACATACAGATTTCCCGCGCCATCCAGAGCGATCTGAAACGGCCTCACCGTGGTGACATCGCCCATGTTGACCAAGGTTGGTGTACTGGGAGCTAAAGCTGCCAAGGGGGAATCGGCGGTTGCGTAAAGCGGAACGGTCAGCAGCGGCTTGGGCGGAATCGCGTTGTCATAAAGCACCACTGCTCCCCTTCGCAAACCGGGGGCCCGAGGAAGAAACTGTATATTTACAGTGCAAGATGTACCCGTAGTCCCCGAGGTGCAGGTCGTTCCGGTGCCCACTGTAAAATCAAGATTTTGAGTCCCAAGGGTAAGAGCACGAACAGTCCCTAACGTTGTGCCCAATCCTACGGTAAAGCTCAATGTTTGGGTTACACCGGACGTGGCCCCCAACTGCACATGGCCAAATCCCACAGCCGATGGCTCGGCCCGCGCAATTTGCTGCGTGCCGGCGTCGGCAGTATGCGCGCGACCGGAAGTATCGACAGCCGCACCCATCGGCAGGCTTGTAGCAATACCCGAGGCGCTTGGGGTGGAGACAACACCGTTGAATGTTACTGGGGCAGTGGCCCAGGCCGCCGGGGATGCACCGAGCACCAGAAGCCCCACAACCACACCCAAAGCAAAGCGGCAGCGGGAAACGAAGCCCTGGCGAGCCGGTTTGGCCAACCGCGGCGTGACTCCTCGTGGCAGTGCGCGAGACCCTGACAGGGCACTGGTGCGCAGGGGGGTATCCATATCGAGGAAGGGGTTAGCGAGGTTGCACATCGTAAAGGCTCCTTTGCCTTGGGCAGTAGGTCGTCTTGGCTGAAGTCATTGGATGCAAAATAATTCAAGCCCGTGCTCGAAAAAGCAACACGGCCGCTCGGTACGGTATCGGCAAACCCGCAAATTCCGGGAACCACTTCGGGCAGAGGATGGGGTGCTTAGCAGGAATCGGAGCGCAATTCGGGGCTTAACGGCCACCACCCTTCGTAGCATTTGTCGGGCCCCCCGCGTAAGGTGAATCCACTCACGCAGAGTTTTTACATGTGCTTCGTTCCATAACTACGGCAGCAAGGTGGTCACCGGGAGTGCGGATGCTGCACTTGTTTCATTTGCCGTGGCAAGAAAAACCAATATATTTGGCGCTGCGGGCAAAGTCAAACCGAAATCACGAGTTGTACGATTTTTTTCAACCGCTTGGCGGGGAGCAGGGAACGATGACCTGCCGTAGCCACGGTCAATCTGCCCTTGATTGACCGTGGGCACGTCTTGCACCGAAGAGTCCACGGGCAAAACGGGACTGTACGTGGCCCGCTGCCAAAGCTGGAGTGCGAACATCAGGCGCGGCTTTCATAGAGTATCCGGCTTGCAGTTGCGGTAGACTAAGATATGGCCCAACGCGTTCCTCAAAACGATAACGATACGATGCGACCCGAGTACGACCTCTCCCACGCTGTTCGCGGGAAGTATTTTGAGGCTTACCGCGCCGGCACGAATGTCGTGCTTCTCGATCCCGATGTGGCCGCAGCGTTCACCGATTCAGCGTCGGTCAATCGAGCCTTGCGCCTGCTCGTGCAGCTTGCCCGGAGGAGCGTTCCTTTAAGGACTCATCCTGATAAGGCGACGCTGCCGATGACCCCCCCCGCGCGCCGTGCCAAGAAATCCAAGCCCGTTCGCGCCACCAGCGGCACGAATCGTTAGCCCTTAGGTGAGGAGGAGCCGATCTGGCTGAATGACCTCGGTTTTTTGGTGGGATGCGGAGAAAGCTCGCTCGAACGTTTCGAAGCACGGTGTCACCTTTGAAGAGGCGGCATCGGTATTTCGAGATAGTCTCTCTGTTACTGTTAGTGACCCGTTGCATTCGACGGAGGAGAGTCGGTTCGTGACCATGGGGCAGTCGGAACGAGGCCGAACCCTGGTCGTGGTGCATTCCGAGTTCGGGGAGGCGATCCGTATCATCAGCGCGAGACTCGCAACGCGCCGTGAAAGGAGAGACTATGAGGAAGGTACGTTCTAGACGCGAACCCCAGGAGATGCTTCCGGAGTATGACTTTTCCGGCGGCGTTCGCGGAAAATACGCCAGTCGATTTGCGAAGGATACGATCATGGTAGTTCTTGACCCCGACGTAGCCGAAATATTTCCCGATCCGAGATCGGTAAATAAAGCTCTTCGCGCGCTCGGTCACATCATCCGGGACCGCCCTCCAAAGACCGGCCAACGCCGGTCTGCAGGGTGAGGGTTAGCGCGGCCACGCCGGCGACGGCCAACTGACGGCTTACTACTGACGATGGTCACTCGCAGTCCTAAGAGGCAGAATGCGTTTGTGCTAATTATGTGAGCCATCCCATCCATCGCGTGGTTGGTTTCGAGATCGTGCCGCCCTACATTTTGCGGGTTCACTTCGAAGACGCCACGGCCCAGACCATTGACTTCGAGCCCGTCCTGGCCGGTGAACTGTATGCGCCGCTCAGAGACGTGACGTTGTTCAACCGAGTCAGCATGGATTCTGAAGTGCACACGCTGGTTTGGCCCAACGGCGCAGACTTTGATCCCGCGACGTTGCATGATTGGCCGCACCACGAGCAGGCGCTGCGTGAGCGAGCCAAGCTCGGGCAGGCAATCCAGGTCTGAAGCCCCCCGAAAAGCCCACGGACAGAAAAACCGCTGTCCGTGGCTCGCTAGCACGATGTCAGAGGACGTGATGCAAAACGGTGAAATACCATCCGAAAACCAGCTTGCCATCTACCAGATCGCGCACGACCAGTGGGCACATGCTGAACAGCTCCGCTGGACTGTGCTCTACAACTTCCTCGTTGCGAATACCATTCTGTTGTTGGGCTGGGCAGCAGTTTTCGCCACTAAAAGCAGTACTACTAGGACATGTAGCCTGGTGGTCTTCTGCGTCGCAGGCGTCTGCGTAAGCCTCGTCTGGCTTGCGCTGGGGATACGGGCTACTGGATTTGTTAGACATCACGCCGCTAAAGCTACGGAATTGGAGGCGCGGCTGCCGTCGAACTGGCGGCTTTTTGGAGAGACTGAAGAATATCGGCGACGACTAAAAGGTTTTGAGGCGTGGATCACTACCCGGCACACGGTCACGTGCGTCCCCCTTGGCTTTTCCATCATGTACTTGGTGCTCCTTTGGTTCTCATCGGGAGGTTCTATGTGGCATCCCTTCTCCGGTTTCAGCGGTTCGATCACTTCACTCGTCATTCTCGGCGGCATGTGGTGCTTTCGTCGCGTATCGAAGGAGCATACGGCCTATAACCTAGGTCCGGGTGGCAACCCGCGAGAATATGAGCCAATTATGAACCGATTTATTCGTCTAGCAGAATTCGTGATTGGCGCAGCAACCGGGTCAATTGTTTTGATTATTGGTTCATCTGCTTTTCACGGACAAGGAGGCCGACTTGCGTGGTTCTTTGCCTCTCCACTCATCTTAATAGCGGCCAGCGTTGTATATGGGATCTGCTATATGGCCTGCCAAATCCTCACCTATGAGGATGTCTTGCACGGCAATCCGCATTCAGCAGGCCAGTATGCGCTAAATGAAACATTGGGTTTCAGTTCCTTGCTGTGCTTCATCCTGGGATATATCTGGCTCGTCTTTGCCACGACGAATATGGCATAAGGTCTTCGCCAACCATACCAGGGTAAACGATACGGTTCCAAAGCAAGTAGCGCGGACCTGTTGTTTAGGTCCGCGGCTTTTTGTTGTTAAATGGGGACTCATCGTAGCGAAAGTGGCCATGCCACCGATCGCCTCGGAATGTTGCCATGCCACATATACATCTTACGCCTGGGCAGACAGCAAATGAGGAAGCCGAACTCTTGCACGGAGGCTTAAAAGACTTCTTCGCATCCAAGGACGGATGTTTCGCCAATACTGTAAAGGCCTTTCCCAAAGTCGTGGAAGCCTTTGAGGCTCTTGACGAGACATGGGCTTGTGCCCTGGTGGACTGGGGTGTAGGTATCACCCGAAAACAGGTCCTACCACTCAGTCTGTTTTTTGAGGCCAATGTGAGAATTCGGCTTGCATTTGAGCTTGGATTCTCGCGATGCCTGCCCGAGGCTTGGGCGGTCATGCGCGCTGGGATTGAATCCTTTGCATTTGGATGTGCTTTTCTGCACAACCCTTTCACGTACGAGCAGACGGTGGTCACTGACGACGAAATGCTTCGCGCCCGACGTACACTGAGAAACGCTTTCAAGAAGATAAGAGAGCAAGGTCTTTTTCTTCCGGAATATGGCGTCAGCCGGCTGCGCCGCTATTGGGCGCTATACTCGGGATTTGGATCACACAGCTCATGGACGTCTTTGGCCACGCGACTGTCCAGAAAAGAATCTCCGGGCCAACTCGATATAAGTTTCAATTTTCTGGAGATAGACAAGCGAACCTGCCACGTATCGCTGGTTGACCTGTTGATCTGCTCCTGCATCATGGAGGACGCCCTCTTTAGAAATCTCAAGGGACGCTTAGAACTCGACCCGCGCTCTCTCGAAATGCACGCCAAACTTAAAGACAAATGGCGAAAAGCAAATCGCGAGCTTCTTAAATTGTATGCCTCTAAGGCTTGATTGCGGAGGATGTGGCGAACAAGCTGCGCGGAACGAGCCGCATCCAAGCGCCTGCTAGTCTGGCGGCGGAGAACAGCATGAACAAAGATGAGAATACGAAGGCGCCCTGCAACTACTGCAACAGGGACACCAAACACCGAGTGCTGTCCAAGCGGATTACGTCAGGTTCCGACGACGACAAAGGATTCAATTGGCGGGACACTTACGAGATGTTGGAGTGTTGCGGTTGCGAATCTGTCGAGATGCGCTGGACTAATGAGTTTTCCGAAGACCCGGAGCCGACGGTCACTTACTATCCGCCCCCTGTGGCTCGACAGACTCCAAAGTGGATTTGGGGCTTGCCCACGGAGGTGAAGTCCCTCATGGATGAAATCTATTCAGCACTTCACGCGAACAGTCGCCGGTTGGCTCTAATGGGAGCCAGGACCGTCGTTGACATGCTGCTGATGGACAAAGTCGGAGACCTTGGTACGTTCTCAGAAAAGCTCGCCCAATTGGAAGGCCACGGGTTCGTCGGACGGAAGAATCGGGAGTTTCTTGGGGCAGCGCTTGACGCAGGTAACGCGGCGGCACATCGAGGTTACCAGCCTAAAAAAGAGCATCTCGATCACGTCATGGATATTGTCGAAAATCTTCTTCAGGCCGTCTACATCCTCGAAGAAGCGGCCGACGAGCTGAAAAAATCTACACCTGCACGGAAGTATAAAGCGCCGAGGGGCCGGTAGCGACAACGTCGAACAAGCGTTTGCAGCGGGCAGCAGCACGGACCTTTTGTTTGGGTCCGCAGTTTTTTGTTGTCAATTGGGGACGAACCGCCCTGATGCATCGGGGCGCTACTCACTAAACTGCTCGTGTGTCGCGCACCGCCGCGCTGGAGTCCTGGTAGCGTCACGGGTAGGTGGTATGGTGCTTGTAGTAGATGGGGGAAAGAGGCTCTTGCGGTAGCGTCAAGGCTGGCGTAAGCTGCAAGAGTAGTGGAGAAGAGTAACCCATGACCCTGAATTTGAAATCTGACGTTGCTGCCGCCTTGGAGAGCTTGGCCGCCGCTCAGGGGCTTTCAGTGGAAGAGTACCTCCAACAGCTCGTGGAGAGGGAACTTCCGGCCGTGACCTCAGAACCTGCGCCTTTGGAAGGCAGCGGCATGGTTTCGGAGAACGGCCTGCTGGTCTACCGCGCGGGGAAGCCCCTGCCCGCCCAGGTCGTCGATGAGGCCATCCGCCGCTCCCGCGAAGAAAGATCAAAGCGTATCCTGGGCAACCTTTCGTGAAACTCAGGCAAACACCTGTTGCAGTGTTTTCAGCGTCAAAACCAAAACTGCAGGGCTGACGTTTCCCAGTCGTTTGACGAGCCGGATCTTGTCCAGCGTCCGGAGCTGGTCCAAAAGGATCAGCCCGCGTTTTCCTTGAAAAGCAACGGCGATGCGATAAGGGGCCGGCCTGGCCCCGGTAGTCATAGGAGCCGCAATCACCGTGCGCAAGTAGTCGTGCATTTCCGGCGGAGAAACGATCACGCAGGGCCGAGTCTTACGAATCTCGCTGCCCACCGAGGGATCGAGCGTGACCAGCCATACCTCACCGCGGGCTACCATTGGAAATCTCCGTCGTTCTGGTTCCCAAACTCCGGCCAGACGAGTTTGTCATCCCCGGCGTCCGCCAATTTGCGGCTTGCTTCCGCCCAGCCGAGGCGGGGGTTGCGGCTCGGCTTGCGCAGAACGATGGCGCCGCGTTCGAGAGCGATCTCGGCCTCCTCGTCCAACCCGGCCTCCTTCAGCATCAGCTTGGGGATAATGATTCCCCGCGAGTTTCCCAAACGTCGAATCGTAGTAATCATGGTCGCCTCCCTTGGTATAACAAAATTATAACACGACGGAATGTCGAGAAACCACGAATGACTCAGGAGAATGGATTCTTCCGGACCCCCATTGCTCGCTCTCCCTCCATCTCAGCGTTGCCCCAAAAGAAGACTCCGCCCAGGTTTTGGCGTATAGTTGGCAACGCAAATGTCAGAGAGAATGTTCATGGGTCAATCTCCATTGCGAGCCTGCCCTCGCCGACTGAGTCGAAAACTTCTTCCATGTGTGGCGCATTCGGTTTGGTTGTTGTCCGCCGCCTTTGGGATGGCGCAGCAAAACAAGACGTTCGTGGATATGACTCCTGCTGAGGTCGCCAATGCGGTCCCGGAGCTGAAGCATTTGAAGCCCGCGGAGAGCCAGGACATGCTGCCGCAAGTCCTTCAGCGCGCGGGGGCGGCAGTGGCGGTTTTCTTCGATAACTTCTCCAATACCGCTTGCACCGAGCATGTCACCTCCAATGTGGATACCGCATTGCAGATCAGCGCCTTGCATTACGATAACAAGTACAACTATGTGGCTTTGGCCCAAGCGGGTGCTGCGAAAGGCCGCCTCCGGGAGTATCGAACCGATATCAAGGGCGAGCCTATGCAACCGGACGCAAGAACTGGAGTGGTCACCTTCGGGTTCGTCGCTCTGTCCGTGCATTTTCATCCCGACTACCAAGCTGACTCGCGCTTCCGCTACCTGGGGCGTGAGACGATGGAAAAGCAGGACACTTTCGTCGTCGCCTTTGCCCAGCGACCCAAAGTGGCACGACAGACGGCAAGCGTTGAGTTCCTCGGCAAGAGTGGAGTCGTTTACATGCAAGGCGTGGTCTGGATCGATCCCGAGAACTTCAGGATTATTCGCCTGCGTACCGACATCCAGCAGCCGGAATCGAACGTTGGCTTGCTAAAGGAGACTACCCAAGTCCTTTACTCAGGAGTGACCTTCGCGCAAAATGACAAGACGCTGTGGCTGCCGCGTGAGGTGACCGTGACCGGGCAACTGGACAAATACACCTTCCACAACCAGCACCGCTACGCGGACTACCGGCTCTTCATAGTCCAAGTCGAGCAGAAACAGGACAAACCATGACGCGTTGCCGAACCCTTCTCCCCTGGACGGCGCTTTCGGTTTGGTTGCTGTCCACGGGCCTCCGCGCGGCACCGCAAATCTCGAACCCACCCGAAGTCCAGGCCCATGAAGGCCAAAGCCACGACGTCAAACCGTCGTTCCAGCTCCACGTCGAACGCAACCTGGCGACGGTGAGGGTAGTGGTGCGCGACACCAAGGACCGGCCGGTGGGAAACCTCCGCCAAGAGGACTTCCGGTTGTTCGACGATGGCAAGCCTCAGGATATTGTCGGATTCACGGTCGAGACCGGCCATCCCAGCCCTCCCCCGGAATCGGCGCCGCCTCCCACCCCGGGAAGGGAAAACACTGAGATCCCACGTCCTCCAGTGAAAGCTGTGGCGCAGCGTTATGTCATCCTCTACTTCGACGATTTGCACATGGGCGTGGAGGAAATTGACCGAACACGCCAGGCCGCGTGGCGCTACGTCACGACGTCGGTCCGGCCCCAGGACCGCGTGGCGATCTTCACTGCGACCGGAAAAGACCAGATCGACTTCACCGACGATCGTGAGAAACTCCATGACGCGCTGTTCCGGCTGCTGCCTCGCCCGCGCCCCGCGGGGATGGGTTGTCCGGACATCAGCGACTACGAAGCCTATCTGATTACTCAACATGCGCCTGACGCCCTGGCCATTGTCCATGCGGAGGCCATCCAATGCGATTGCGGCAGCGTCCAGCAAATCAATAATGTTGATCCGATGACAGAACGCCCCGCCCTCCTTATGGGGAACACTACCGGCGCCGATTGCGCAATTCCGGCGGAGCAGAAGGCGGAACGGACCGCGGAACAGATCTGGGACTATGCCAATATGCAGGTGCAGTACTCGTTGCAGGGCATTGAGCTTGCTGTTCGCCGCCTGGCGGCCATGCCGGGTGGGCGGGCGGTGATCCTGGTCTCGCCGGGGTTCTTGTCCCAAACGCAAACGGACAAGATCGATGCGATCACGAATCGTGCTTTGCAACGGAACGTGGTCATTAGCGCCATCGACGCCGCCGGCCTGTTCACGCGGACCTCTAATAAGGTGTTCTCGGCCCGAAATGATGTGGAGGCCCATAAGACACTGCTCGATAACGTCGCCAGCACGAGTGAACGCGACGTCCTGGCCAGCCTGAGCGCGGGCACGGGCGGCGTCTTTTTCCACAACAGCAACGATTTCAACGACGGCTTCCGGCAAGCGGCGGCGATTCCGGAGGTCTACTATGTGCTGATCTTTTCCCCGCCGGACGTCAATCTGAATGGGAAGTTTCACTCGCTCAAGGTGACCCTTAATACCCGGAAACCGCTGACAGTCCAGGCGCGCCGCGGCTATTTTGCCTCGGCGACGGCACTGACAGGGCAGGCTTCAAGTCAGGACGAGCTGGGGAAAATGGTCTTCTCTCAGGAGGAATTCCACGGGCTGCCAGCGGAAGTCAACGGCCAGGTGGGGAAAGCGAACGACCGCGAGTCCAAGCTCACGGCGGTGATTCATGTCGACGTCCGTCAGCTCCAATTCCGTAAGGAAGCTGGCCGCAGCATTGACAAGCCGATTTTCCACACCACGATTTTTGATCGCGACGGGAAGTTCGTCGCCGCCAAAGAGGCGTCGCTCGACCTCCACCTGAAGGACGCAACCTTGGAGAGGCTCGTCCAATCCGGCCTCTATGCCACCACCAGCTTTCAGTTGGCGCCAGGTACGTACCGCAATCGCGAGGTCGTGCGGGACACCGAGTCGACCGGCATGTCAGCGTTGAATTGCATCGTGGAAGTGCCGGGTCCGCCCTCGCAGGAGGGGGCGGGGAAACCCTAGCCATAGATTCCTTGAGCACAGAGACGCGGAGATGAAGTCATTAAGCCATTGAAGCAGGGGCATCGCGGACCTGTCGTTTAGGTCCGCGGCTTTCTGTTATCATTCGGGGACGAACCGCGGACCTCCTCTATAAAGGTCTGCGCCGCTTGCTTCAACGGTCGCATTCACGACCGCATTGTAGAGGTGGAGGTTTCTCTCATGCATAACGCAAGATTATTGCCGCTGCTGCTATCAGCGGCCATCGGTTTATTCGTTTGTGTCGCGGTCGTCCGCCTGCGAGCACAGAGTGCGGGCGCACCGGCAGGGCTGTTCGAAGACCATGGCGACATCGGCGCCGTTCTTCACTCCGGGTCCGTGGATTACGACGCTTCCAAGAAGACCTTCACGGTTGCCGGCAGCGGCGAGAACATGTGGTTTGCCGCCGACGCTTTCCAGTTCGCCTGGAAGAAGGCTTCGGGCGATGTCACGCTCACAGCCGACATCTCTTTCCTGGGCACGGGCGGAAACGCGCATCGCAAGGCGGTGCTGATGATCCGGCAGAGCCTCGATGCGGATTCTGTTTACGCCGATGTGGCGCTGCACGGAAGTGGGTTGACCTCACTCCAGTTTCGCGACGAGAAGGGCGCCACCACGCATGAGGTCCAAGCCAACATTAGCGCGCCCCACCGTTTGCGGGTGGAAAAACGCGGAGACTACTTCCACATCCTTCTGGGTGACGGCAAGGAACTCCAGTTGGCTGCGGGGTCGCCGCGAATTCCGATCCAGGGAGAGTTTTACGTGGGAATCGGTGTTTGCTCCCACGACAAAGATGTGGTGGAGCGGGCTGTATTCTCGAATGTGGACTTGGAAACCTCCAGCGCGACCGCAACGGATAAGCCGGCGCTATACAGCACGCTTGAGGTCGTGCCGATCGGCTCGGGGGACCGGAGGGCCATCTATGTCACGCCGGGGCGCATCGAAGCGCCGAACTGGACGCGCGACGGCAAGTGGTTTATTTTCAATCGCGACGGGCACATCGAACGGCTGCCTGCGGACGGTGGCCAGCCACAGACCATTGACACCGGGTTTGCCACGCGGTGCAACAACGATCATGGCCTTTCGCCGGACGGAACTTTGCTGGCCATCAGCGATCAGTCGCAGGAGGACCATAAGTCCACTATCTACATTGTGCCTCTGGCCGGCGGCACACCACGCCGCATCACCCAGAATTCGCCCTCCTATTGGCACGGATGGTCACCCGACGGCAAGACGCTTACGTTCTGCGGGGAACGGAACGGCGAGTTTGACGTTTACACCATTCCGGCTGTCGGCGGCGAAGAAACGCGCCTGACCACGGCCGTGGGCCTCGACGACGGTCCTGAGTATTCGCCCGACGGGAATTACATCTATTTCAACTCCGTGCGCACCGGCACCATGCAGATTTGGCGAATGCGTCCTGATGGCAGCGACCAGGAACGAGTGACTTCTGACAGCTTCAATAATTGGTTCGCGCATATTTCGCCAGACGGCAAGTGGATGGTCTTTTTGACTTATGACAGGGATGTCACCGGACATCCGGGGGGCAAGGATGTAATGCTGCGCCTGATGTCGCTTGGCGGCGAGAAGAAGATCACCGTCCTGGCCAAGCTGTTCGGTGGACAGGGTACCATCAATGTCCCTTCCTGGTCGCCCGACAGCCAGCGCCTGGCCTTCGTCAGCTACCACTCATTGTGGTAGGAACTCAACAGGACGCCGTGCCCACCAACGTCTGCCGGAGTGTTAGCCAACTTGCCCAAGGGGCTGGGAACCGAAGTTGGCCCAATTTCGTAAGGTGCTGTAGAGTTGGTGCCCAAACGCCGAAGCCAAGGAGCAAGTCGATGAACAAACATTGGACCGACCTCTGTCGAGGATTGTTGCTGCCCGCGCTGGTGGCGATCTGCGGGTGCAACATGGTGGGCGATCGTGTGTCCCCGGGCGAAACGCGCAGGGAATCGAAGATAGTGCCGCTCGGCGCCGCTACGTCGGCGCAGGTGAGTCTGAACATGAAAGCCGGCGAGCTTAAAGTCGAGGGCGGCGCAATGCAACTGATGGTTGCGGACTTCACTTACAACGTGCCGGAATGGAAGCCGGAAGTGAATTATGCGGTGAACGGGGGCGCGGGGAACCTGGAGGTGGAGCAGCCGGGGTCAGGCTCCTCGACGGGCAATACCCGGAACGAGTGGGACGTGCACCTGAGCGATAAGACACCGATGGATATGACCGTGAACATGGGCGCCGGCCGCGCAACGTTGACGCTCGCCGGGCTGGCGTTGGGTCGGTTGGAACTGAACATGGGCGCCGGTGAGACCACGGTGGATCTGACGGGCAATTGGAAGAAGGATCTCTCCGCCCAAATCCACGGCGGCGTGGGCAAAGCGACGATCCGGCTGCCTAGGGACGTGGGTGTGCATGTGATCGCGCACGGCGGACTGGGGGCGATCAACGCCAGCGGCTTCCAGAAACAAGGCGACGCATACGTCAACGACCAATACGGCAAGTCGCCGGTAACGCTCCGGATCGAGGTCGAGGGCGGCGTGGGCGAGATCGACTTGGCGTTGGGCGGAGAGCCACCCGCTGCGTAAACGCCGCTCGCGATCCATCAAGCGGCTTTCGGGAGCGTTTCCGGAGTTTCTTCCGGAAGTATTTCAAACGTTGTCTCGATCTTCGCGGTCTTGGAAATCATAGCGCCCACCGAGCAGTACTTGGTTTCCGAGAGATGGATGGCGGCCTTCACTGCCTCGGGGTCGATATGGCCGCGCAGCCGGTGTTTGATTTCCACACGAGTAAAGTAGGCGGGCGGCTCGGAGTTTTGGTCACCGCGCAGTTCGATGCTGTAAGCTGTTACCTCCTGCCGCTTTTTCCGCAAAATACTGATGACATCAAAGGCCGTGCAGCCGCCCAGCGCCAGCAGCGCAAACTCGATTGGCTTGGGCCCGCTGTGGCCGTCGGCGTCGTCCATCACGAATGCGTGGCCAGTGCCCGACTGGGCCACGAATTGGCGACCCGTCCCTTCCACGGTGGTCAAACACAATTTACCTTCAATCATTGCTCACCTCATCCTCTCCAGGCGCTGGACACGCCCCCATTCTCCGCGAGGTCGGGAAGCCTGACCGGCGGTGCAGCCGCAAAAGCCTTGGCCGCCGAAGCCGCACCGTCGAGGCATTTCCCTCACCTCGTGTGTATGAATGCAATTTGCGTGGCGAAGTAACGGAAAAGTCTTGCGCCGGCGCGGATTGCGACTTTATTACCGCGCTATTCTGTCAGGTATCGGCCAAACTGTCCCCCAACCTTAACTTCTGCACTTTCTTAGGCTCCAACTCGTGTTTCGTAGAATCCTTCTTGGGTTGCGGCTCGGCCACTCTGTGCAACCCAAGAATCGCGATTGAGCGATGGTAGGGTGTTCCTGAGATGGTGGAAAGATCGTTTGCCGCGAGCCGTGGTTAATCCGGGTGAGGTCGCGACTCCATTGCGGTCAAGATTCAGGGGT
>JBEKLF010000082.1:0-30338 GCA_050010335.1 Terriglobia bacterium | reverse complement strand
AATTGGTCGCCACTTTGACCCGGGTCTTCGAGGATATGCAATCCTACCCGGAGCTGATCCGACCCCGGCTGCTACCTTTTTGCTAGCCATCATGTCCCTTTATTTATGCGCGGATGTATATCTAAAGAAATGGCTCCTAGCCACACACGCAAGCTACCCTATTCTCTATCTTCCCTTTCACGGCACGCCGGGCACAATTCAGTTCGGAGATCTTAGAAAGCCGGGAAACATCATTTCATTGGACCAACTGGAGGAAACCCTTTCCGGCAAATGCAAGGGACGAATTGTGTATTTCAGTTCCTGCGACACCCTTGCAGAAAACGGGAATCGACTGCGTAGATTTGTTCGCCGGACTGAGTCCCTCGCGGTGTGCGGATTCCGACGGTACGTTGACTGGTTAACCTCCACTGCCTTTGACCTGCTGTTCCTGCGGGAGGCGCAGTCTAATGCCTTCACGGTCGCCGGTATGCGCGCCATCTCAAGCCGTGTGAAGGAAGAGGCCGGCGGTCTTTGCAAAAAGCTCGGATTCCACATGGTCGTCAACAATCGTTGATTGGCGGTCGCAATCGAGTAATAGGCGTAGCGGGTCTCGGCCAAATTGTTACTCACCGTGGGTTTTCCCTTCGATGACGAACCCACGGTCAATTCCCAAGACAAATTAGCCGAGGCTGCCTCCCGGGTCGCACAGCGTCAGGCGCCGTTCGAACGGGTGAAGGGAACCCCGAGATGTAGGGGTAGCGCTTGCCCTACCCGGCATTCCGGAGGGTGAATGCGGAACCAGGGGGGCGGCAAGCCGTCCCCCTACGGCAAAAGGCCATAGGAACATCGGAGGGCACGTAGCGCAAAGCCCGCGGTTCGGCCCTGCGGCCCTTCCATCAAATTGTGGTGTCAAGGCGCTGCCCGCGGAAGCGCAACAGAAACCCGTAGCACCAGGCTCCAGCCCGGCAAGTGCTTATGTAGCGGCGAGTTTACCTCGCCATGGCGGCGTAAAGCCGCCATTAGGGCATGGCAACTCAAGGTCAGCGCGAAAACGTCGGGAACTGCCCCGGCAAAGCCGTTTACCCAGGAGCAGGTCAGCAACATAGTGCGGGACGGATTCGGAGACGAGTCGGGCGCGAAGCTGATCGAGCGGCGCGGGATTGATTTCGCCTCATTCGAGGATTCTTGCCAAAGCCTCAAGCCCGCGGCCGCGAACGAGGCATTCCTCAATGCCCTGCGCGCGCCGCCAAGCCCCCCGAGTTCGCGAACGCGTAGAGGCCGGTCAACCCACTGCTGGTACTGCTGGTACTCGCCTTTCTGGTGGGCCAAGCGTATAGTCTCGTGATGGTGCCATCCCTCCTGATACGGAGACGACCGCGATGTGCGATGCTAGCTTGGTAAGAGTCGGCCCAGAGAACCTGTCGGAGTGCGGCATCGGCTGTATAAGAAATCGTGACAATCCTGGCTACGGGCGCAAGGTCAAATGGCTGCGGAAGCGCTTTGCCGAAGGATTGCGCATCCTCTTGTTCCTTGACGACAGGGAAAAGGCACTGGCGTTCCTCGAATATGTCCCGGGCGAATTTGCCTGGAGGCCAGTCGACGCCCAGGGGTGGCTGTTTGTCCATTGCTTGTGGGTCTTCGCTTCGGGGCAGCAGGTTGGCGGCCTGGGAGGCCGGTTGATCCGGGCCTGTATCGAGGACGCGGAACGAGCTGGCAGCACAGGCGTCGCAGCCACAGTCAGCGACGGCACGTGGATGGCAGGGAAGGAAATCTTCCTGCACAATGGATTCACAAAGACAGCGGAACGCGATCGATTCGAACTGGTCGTTTACCGGCTGAGAGAGGGCGCGGAGCCGCGCTTCCGCGATATCGACAGTAACCGCGCAAGTTACCGAGGCCTCCACATCGTGTATTCGGACCAATGCCCCATGCTCCTGAAGTCTGTGAATGATCTCTCCCAGATGGCGGCGGAATACGGCCTGAACCTCCGGGTCACTGTTCTCAAAAGCGCGCGCGAGGCTCAGAATGCGCCATCTTATTACGGCGCCTTCAGTCTGTTATGGAACGGCCGGCTGCTGTCCGATCACTACGTGAGCAAGGGGCGATTCAAAAACATTTTCCGTAAAGAAATCCTGAACGGAAAACATTGAGGCCGGCCTAATCTTCCAAACCCCGCAGGGGCAAAGATCGCCGCAGAGAGTGATCACCGTAGGAATGCCCGAAATATTTCCCAGGGTCAGCCTTCCCCTAGAACTCCTAGTGGTATATACTGATCTTCCCTAGAAGTTCGAGTGGAGTGGGCGATGGGCAAGCAGAAGCAACCAAACCGGGAAATGTTAAAGGGTACGTTGGACATGATGGTCCTGCGAACTCTGCTGCCCGGGGATGCTCACGGTCACACCATTGCCAAGGTGATCGAGCGGACCTCCGAGGAGATGCTGGAGGTAGAGCAAGGGTCGCTTTATCCGGCGCTCCACCGCCTGGAAGATCGCGGCTGGGTTTCTTCGCATTGGGGTGCGAGCCAAAGCAACCGCAAGGCGAAGTTTTACCGGCTGACAGCAGCCGGAAGAAAGCAATTGACCTCTCAAACCAGCCACTGGCGCCAGATTGCGCGAGCTATCAGCTTGGTGATGGGCGAGAAGATACTGGTCAAGGCAGGTGAAGAATGAGTTGGCACAAGTTCCTCCAGCGCCGCCAAAGGGATGCGGAACTTAGGCGTGAGATCGATTTTCACCTGGCCGAAGAGATTGAAGAGAATGTTGCGCGAGGCATGTTGCCGGAGGACGCCCGGCGTCAGGCGTATCTGAAGTTCGGTAATCCTGTACGTGTGCGAGAGGATCTCTGGGAGCAGTACACCCTGACATCATTGGACAACCGCTGGCGCGATTTGAAATATGAATTGCGGGCGCTAAGAAGGGCTCCGGGCTTCGCCCTGACTGCGATTCTGACGATGGCTCTGGGAATTGGCGCCACAACGCTTGTTTTCAGCGTTGTCTACGGTGCAGTTCTCAATCCCTATCCCTATAGAGATGCAAACCGCATTGTGCAAATGGCCTTCTTGGGGAAGGAAGGCATTCGTGGTTTCATGGCGGTCAACGCCCACGATTTCGAGACCGTCCGCCGTGCCAGCACGGTCGAAGGTGCAATGCTTTCTGACTTTGCCGACCCCATCACCAACGTCAGCGGTTATCCGGAGGACATCGAGATCGCTCGCTTCTCCGGCAATGCATTTGATTTTCTGGGAGTGGCGCCACTTTTCGGACGCACCCTCACGGACGATGATCGGGATCAGCCTGTTGTTGTACTTGGATACGCATTCTGCCAGGCACATTACCCCTGCGATCAGAGCGTACTCGGCCGGAAGCTGGATCTTGATCACCGGCAATTCATCATTGTGGGCGTGATGCCGCCGAGATTTGCGTGGGAGGACGCAGCGGCATTTGTTCCCTTGGTTCCCGGCAAGGACCCTGACGATATCTATCCTCTATACCTTCGTGCCAGGAAGGGAATACGTGCCGAGGTTGTATCGGCGCAGATGCTGGCTCTGGTACGCCAATTCGTTCTTGCTTCTGAAGGGGTCGAGCTTCCCCCGGAAACACAATTAAAATCAATCGAATTAGGTCAGCGAAGAGGTGGGTCACTGCAAAAGCGCCTGAAGTTGCTCTTCGGTGCGGTGTCCCTGCTGTTGCTCATCGCCTGCGCGAATGTATCAATCCTGCTGCTGGGACGGGCGACGGTCCGTCAGCATGAGTTTGAAATCCGCAATGCCCTGGGTGCTTCGCGTTCGCGACTCGCTTCTCAGCTCCTAACTGAAGCTCTGCTCATCGCTCTGGGAGGCGGGGTCCTGGGGATCGCCATTACCTATGGCGCCATCGCGGCGCTGCGTGCACCTTTAGTGAAGAGTTTCTTTCCGTCGGAGGCCGTCCTTGCGGTGAATGGCTGGGTTCTGGCATTCAGCACTGCCCTCTCTCTCTTCACCGGAATTCTCTTTGGGCTTTTTCCGAGCCTGCAAGTGTCCAAAAGCTTCCAGGGGCCGAAATTCAACGGTCGATTCACGCTCGGTTCTCCCCGCGGGCGTAGATCGCACCGCGTCCTCATCGCGTCGCAGGTTGCTTTGACGCTTGTGTTGCTGGTTACGGCCGGAGCCGTGATTCGTGCCTTTATCGATCTCTACAAGTTGGATCTGGGGTATGACCCGCGCAATGTGCTTACCTTCCGGCTACCCATCCCCGAAGGAGAGTATGCGAGTTGGGCGGCGCGAATGCAGTATCGAAAGGTTTTGCAAGAGCGACTCCAGCAAATCCCCGGAGTACGAGAAGCGAGCGTTGATCAGGCTATGCCAACCGGCGGGGGATTTCAGATGGAATACGCTCTCCCCAGCGAGCACTTTGGTCCCGACATGGACATCAAGATGCCGCGTGCGGATCTTGAATTTGTCGATGCTCACTTCTTGCCTTCCATGCGCATTCCCATTCTCACCGGAAGAGCGTTCACACAAGGTGAATACGAGCGCGCGAACCCTGTAGCTCTGATTAATCAGACCTTCGCACGGCGCCTGTTTGGTAATTTGGATCCGGTGGGGCGCATGCTCCGGATACCACCGTTGGTAGCGGGTTATCCGGGTGTTGGGCGGCCGGAGAACCCACAGGAGATGGTCCGAATTATTGGAATTACAGGCGACGTGCGCGCGGCTTGGTTGCCCGGCGCGCCACCCCGAGAATCGATATATTTGCCAGAATCCCTCTTTGCGACCGCAACGAGCTTGCGCGTGAATCTGCGCACGGAAAACGATCCGATGTCGATTCTCCAAACCGCGCGCCGCGTCGTGAAGCAGGTGAATCCAGACCAGCCCATATCGCAGGCGAGAACGCTTGACGAAATCCTGAGCGAAGACTTGCGCGACCGCGACCGCTGGCTGGCCATGCTTTTTAGCGCCTTTTCCAGCATCGCCCTTTTTCTCGCCGCGATCGGTTTGTACAGCGTCGCTTCCTTCGCCGTTACCCAGCGCACCCGAGAACTGGGGGTCCGCGTTGCGTTGGGAGCCACGCGGCGAGACATCCTTCGCCGCGTATTGCTTTCCGAATCCGGAGTGGTGTTGTCCGGGCTTGGCATCGGCATTGGCTTGAGCGATATCTTGGGAAGACTTTTCCGGAGTTTCATGAGCATGCCCGCAGACGATTTGTGGCTTCTGCTTGCAAGTTGCTGTGTAATGCTAATCGTGAGCATGCTGGCCAGCTATTTCCCCGCACGCCGCGCAGCTCGTATTGAGCCGATGGAAGCCCTGCGCACCGAATAGGCAGCGGCGCACGGCCCCGCCGCTGGGTTGGGCGTGCGGCTTTTGCGCCCGGCAAGGGGCTCACTGTCGCGTCCAGACGGCATCACGCGTAGATTGATCGCATGCCCAGTTTGGGGCATCCGTTCTTTTATAACCGTGACATTTTCGTGTCCGTAGCTTACGCTGCGGTTATCCTGACGATACCGCAGGTGGTTTGGAAGGATTTGTCATGACAACAAAACGCAAGATCCGGATTCAAGTGCTGGCGAAGGTGCTGGTGGGCCTAGTAGGGATTTTACTGACACTGCCCGCGCGGGGTGCAGATATTCTCATAAAGAGCACCTCAGATCAGCCGCCCCGCAAAGTCATCGTGGGCACGGTCATGCAACCGTTTTGGGGAAAGCATCCCGGCTTGCAAAAACGCCTGGACCAACTTACGGTGATTATCGATCGCATGCAGACGGAGTCAGAGAAGAAGTGTGGCCGAAGTCTGGACTTGGCTGTATTGCCGGAGATTGCGATGACCGGTGAAGGCGAGTCCTCCGGAGGAGTGGCAGATTGGTCGTATCCACTGGAGGGCGCGGTCCGGGATGCCTTCGCTCGCGAGGCGCGCAAATGCCATTGCTACATCGTGGCACCGACGTATCTGCTGGACGATCGGGCCACGAAGCGATGCTCCAACGCCGCCATTCTGTTTGACCGGAAAGGCGAAGTCGTGGGCACCTACCGCAAGGTACACCTCGTGGTCAATACCGACACCGGCTCTATGGAACACGGTTGCACTCCCGGCAAGGACGAACCTGTCTTCCAGTGTGATTTCGGCAAGCTTGGGATTCAGATTTGTTACGACATGGAATTTGATGACGGCTGGAGGGAACTGGCCCGCGCGGGCGCCGAATTGGTTGCATGGCCGACCCAATCACCGCAGACGTCCCAACCTGCATCGCGCGCCAGACGGAACCACTACTACATCGTCTCCAGTACATGGCGGAATAACGCTTCCATCTTTGAACCTACGGGCAAAATCGTCTCACAAGTGAAGTGGCCTGCCAGCGAGAAAACTGTTGAGGCCGGCAACCTCACTGCCCCCGAAGGCAACATTCTCGTGCAGGAATTGGATCTCAGCTACGCCATCCTTCCCTGGAGTTCGGCCCTGAAGAACGGGGAAGGGCTCAAAAAAGTCTACGGCGATAAAGTGGGCTACCGTTACTACGAGGACGAGGACTGCGGGATGTTTTGGTCCAATGACCCTCACATGACCATCCGCCAGATGCTGCGAGGTTTGGGCCTCCTCGAGGAACAGGAAGAACTCCAGCGCGTCGGAGAGGTCTACCATAAAGCCGGCGTTCCCGGCTACTGAAGGTGGTGCGCAATCACCTGACCGCGGCCACGCTGGTCCTGAGCGTAGCAGCCGTAGCTGAACACGGGAAAATCGAGGGCGAGAATGCCGCGCGTGTCGCGGCTCATGCCGGCCAGCACGGCGCCGGTTGCGCCGCGGGCGCGCGCCGCGGTGGACATCAGTTCTCCCCACTGCGCATACGTCGGCGACCCTCGGTGCCTGTCAAGCAACAACGGCAAACAGAGGTGATGCAGATTGACATTCGCGCAACGCAATTCTCTCAAGAGTTGATAACCTGGTGGCCCGCGGTCCTGCAACCCAAAATGAACGGCGGTTCTCACGGCCTCGCTTTCGCCTCGGACATTATTTTGCTGACATTATTTTACTGGTGGCGTGAACCGCTTGGGCAGCGTATGATGATGGTATCAGTGATCCACACGACTGAATCATCAAACCGTCCAACTAAAAGGAGTGGAGATGGATAGGAAGTACAAACAACGGGGGTACATGGACTCAGGTGGCGGCCGCGAACGCACTGAGCGCACCGAACGTGCGCCCGCAAAGAAACCCGAGAGCTTTGGCCCCAAAACACCGAACATGCCCGGCAAGCGCGAAGTGGTGCGTTGCGCCTCCTGCGCAACTCTGCTGTCGCCAGGGATCGACTTCGCCGCCAAGTGTCCGCGCTGCAACGCCGAACTGCATAGCTGCAAGCAATGCTTGTATTTTGATTCCGCGAGCCGCTTTGAGTGTACCCAGCCCGTCAGTGCTCGCATCCCCAAAAAGGATGCCCGCAACCAATGCAACTTTTACTCGCCGCGAACCACCATCGAACGGGAGACTTCCTCCTCCAGGCCGCTGGATGCTCGCCAAGCTTTCGAAAATCTTTTCCGAAAGTAAAAGAGGCCGTTGTTGCCCTGAGAAGTTGGCTACGAGTCCGCCCGAGGGTGTAGGCTGCTGTCGGACAAATTGTCGCTAAGTCATTTTAAATGAACAATTTGTCGCTTACGACTCGCCCTCTGTTCCACGCAATTCGACGCCGCATTTTCGCCATCTAAAGGTTTGTCGTTCCACATCCGATTGTTGGGATGCTCTAATCTACGCCTTGAAGCTTGTTTCCTAAGAGCTTGTGTCTGAGTTCCTTAATCGGGAATGCCGTCGTGCGGTCAGGCCTGGACGCGGCCGCACCTTGCACTTCTGAAATTCGTCTGCCTTCCTCAGGAGGAAATGTGGCCACTCTTACCATCGCTCCGCCCGTCAATTCTCGCCGCCGAAGCGATTTCGAAATCATCCAGCCCAAAACCACTTTCGCGGGTTCAGCCATCGAGCCCCTCGATAAGGGTTTGCCGAAGATGACGCAATCCATCTGCCCGGAATGCCTTCATGTGATCGATGCCCGGCTGTTCGAAGAGAACGGCGCGGTCTATATGGAAAAAACCTGTCTCGCGCATGGCGACTTTCGGGACAAGATTTACTCTGATGCGGCGCTGTACCTCAAGATGGAACAATGGGAATTCGGCGACAATCGCGGTCTCGAGAATCCGGCCATCCCGGACGCCGCGCGCTGTCCGGACGACTGTGGCCTCTGCTCGCTGCACACTTCGCACACGGTTCTTTCCAACGTGGACCTGACCAACCGCTGCAACTTGACCTGCCCCGTCTGTTTTGCCAACGCCAACGTGGCCGGGTATCTCTACGAGCCTTCCTTCGAGCAGGTCACCGCCATGCTTGCGGGCCTGCGCGCGCAGCGGCCCGTGCCCAATCGCGTGGTGCAATTTTCCGGCGGCGAGCCCACGCTCTACCCGCGCTTTATGGATGTGTTGCGCAAAGCCACGGAGCTTGGCTTCACCCACATTCAGGCGGCCACCAATGGAATCAGCTTCGCGCAGCTTGAATTCGCACAAGCCGCCAAGGAAGCGGGACTGCACACTCTCTACCTGCAATTTGACGGGCTCACCGACGAGATTTATCTCCGCACGCGTGGCCAGCGCCTGATGGAAATCAAGCTCGCCGCGATTGAGAACTGCCGCAAGGCCGGCCTGAAGATTGTTTTTGTCCCCACCATCGTCAAAGGCGTGAACGACCATCAACTCGGCGACATGGTGCGGTTCGCCATCGAAAACATCGATTGCGTCAGCGGCTTCAGCTTCCAGCCCGTGGCCTTTACGGGGCGCATCAATCGCCGCGATCTTGAGGCCAAGCGCTTCACCCAGTCCGACCTGGCGCACTGCATCTCCGAGCAGACGGGCATAACCGACACGTACAACGACTGGTTCCCGCTCTCCTGCACCTCGCCGTTCTCGAAGCTCCTTTCGGCGTTACAAAATCATCAGCGTCCCAACCTTACCTCCCATCCCCATTGCGCCATGGGCACTTACCTCTACGTGGACCCGGTCTCGAAAAAGGCGGTGCCCATCACCCGCTTCTTTGATGTCGGAGCGATGCTGCGCGACATTGACCTGCTGGCGCGCAAGGCGGAGGGCGCGCGGGTGAAACTCTTTTCCAAGGTCAGTGCGTGGAATTCCCTGCGCCGCCACTTCAAGCCCGCATTCGCGCCCCCGGGCCTCACTTTCGAACGCTTCCTGAATACGCTTCAGGGCATGACCGACCACAGCGCCGGCCGCGGCAAGGGCGACGGAACGTTCACTTATAAGACTCTCCTCGTCGCAGGTATGCACTTCATGGATGCTTATAACTATGACATCAACCGCGTGAAGCGCTGCGTCATCCACTACACCGCGCCCAACGGCTTGGTCTACCCCTTCTGCACCTACAACTCCGGCCCCTGCTTCCGGGAGAAGATTGAGAAGCAGTACTCCGTGCCGCTCCGCAAGAGCTCAGGCAATGGAGATGGAGTCGTCAACATTTCCTAGAGATGATTTCCGATTGGCAAAGAGGGGCGGGCCGCTTGCCCGCGCTTTTCGTTTCTGGAGCAGCGAGTCAGTATGGGTTGCTTATGTACCGAAGAGGATTCGGAACGCCGCAACCCTCTTTCGCCTAACACGTTCGCGGGGCATCAGTCTGACGACAACAGATGCCATCATTGCCACCATTGCGGTCGAGAACGGCGCCACCATCTTTTGGCTGGACCGTGATTTTGCGCGCATGGCCCGCATCGCCGGTTTTCAACTCCATCAACCCTAGCCTTCAACTTTTCGGTCGCACGCCCCCAGCCATTCGTCCAAAGAGTGCTAGAATCAGCAGCGTTATATCGGCAGAACCAAAGGCTGCCTCGCCGGATTGCTCGACACAAGGCATCGGCGAGCACCGATTCTTATGACACTCGCGCCCCTGGATTGGGTCATCGTCGTTGGCTACCTGCTGTCCCTGATCGGCATGGGAATCGTCGCCAGCCGCCGGGTTAAGGACACCAAAAACTATTTCCTCGGCAAGCGCCACTTCGGCAAGCTGATTATGATCGCCCAGACTTTCGGCGTGGGAACCCATGCCGAAATGCCGGTAAGTCTGTCGGGAGCCGTTTACAGCTTCGGAATGTCGGCGATCTGGTATCAATGGAAGAACCTTTTTGCCACGCCCTTTTACTGGATTATGGCGCCGGTATTCCGTCGAGTACGGCGCACCACCACGGCGGAAATGATTGAGGACCGCTATGGCGCGGGCATGTCGGGCCTGTACACTCTGTTCGCCTTCGCATTTTTCATTATCAACATGGCCAGCATGCTCAAAGGAGCGGCGAAGGTTTTGCACCAGATGCTCGGAGCGAATCTGGGCACCAATTCGATCGTGTTGGGGCTCGCATGCATTTTCGTTCTCTTCAGCTTTGTCGGAGGCCTGGTGGCCTCGGCCTGGAGCAATTTCGTCCAAGGCTTTCTGCTCATTTTCCTTTCCTTCATGCTGATTCCCCTGGGCTGGGGAGCGGTGGGTGGATTGAGCGGGATGAAGCAGACCCTGCCGCTGCACAACTTTTCTCTGGCGACGCCGAAGGAAGTTGGCCCGTGGTTCATCGTCATGCTGACCCTTAATGGCATCGTGGGCATCATGGCCCAGCCCCACATTTTGGCGGCGGTCGGGACGGGCAAGGATGAATACACCTGCCGCGTGGGATTCTTTCACGGAATGTGGGCCAAGCGCCTGTGCACGATCGGTTGGGCGCTGGTGGGCCTGATGGTGGCGGCAATGATCGCGCGCGGTCTGTTTGGCGCGCACGCGCTCAAAGACCCCGAGGATGCCTTCGGCTTCGCCTGCCAGCACCTGCTTTCGCCGGGCCCTCGCGGCTTGCTGATCTCGAGCGTGATGGGAGCGTGCCTGGCCGCTTGTTCCGCCCTGATGGTGGACAGTGGCGCACTTTTTACGCAGGGATTTTACCGGCCGCGCCTGGCGCCGAGGAAGTCTGACCAGCACTACCTCTGGGTAGGGCGCATCAGCGGACTTGCGGCCGTGGTCATGGCCGTCGTCTATGCCCTGTTTCTGATCCAAAGAGTGCTCTACTCGTTTCTCCTCACGGAAACGCTGGCGGCTTATGTGGGCATCAGTATTTTGGCCGAGCTCATTTGGAAAAGAGCGAACCGATGGGGAGCCGTCAGCAGCGTGTTGGTCTCCGTCTGCACTAATTTCTCTCTCTACCACTGGAAACACCAGCGGTTGGATTACTGGGACCCCGCCATTTTCTTTGTCTCTCTCGCCGCCGGAATCGCGGCCCTGGTGGTGGTGAGCTTCCTGACGCCCGCGGAGGATGAGGCTCGGGTCGCTCCCTTCTTCACCCGGCTTCAAACTCCTTCCGACCGTATCCCGGCGGGGGCTGCCGATCAGGTGAACCTGCCCGAGGATCACGAAGAAGGCAAGGATTGGAAGGACAGCTTGGCGCCTGAAACCAGCCGGTGGGCGGCAGAGCATGGGCGGCAATTACTGCTCGTCAACCTGCTCCATCCCTTGCGCGGAAGGTGTGGGGTGAGCTTCTTTAAGGCTTACCGCGAGGATTTGAAGGGCCTGCTGATTGGGGCGTTCCTCAGTTCAGGACTGGTCTTCGGCTTGTGGGCGCTGTTGCAAATCTGACGAATCCAATGGAAAGGTCAACCTCGATGGCCTCAAAGAATCAGACTTCCACCCCTTACCTGATGGGGACGGCGTGCGCGGGCCTCTTCACTTTCGGGGTGATGAGTTCATTTCTGGGCGCGACCCTGCCGGAATTGAGCGCGCGCTCCGGTTTTGATTTGACCCGCGCCGGAACGCTTTTCAGTTTCCTCTACTTCCCGCAAGTGCCGATGGTCTTCCTGGCCGGCCCGCTGATCGACCGCTTCGGCAAGAAGCTGGTCTTGGCCGCCGGGTTTCTGTGCAGCGCGGCGGCGCTGGTGGGCATGGCTTATGCTCCCAGCTATGCGGTGCTCGGAGCTCTGCTGGTGATGCTTGGCCTGGGAGGCAGCTCCGCGATGGCCGCGGCGAACACCCTCATCCCCGATCTTTACCCGGAAAATCCCTCTTCCGCGCTCAATTTGGGAGGCATCTTCTTCGGCGTGGGAGCGATCTTCTTCCCCTGGTTGATCGTGCTGATGGCTCACCGACTGGGGCTGGTGGCCACCCTGTGGTTCATTGCGCTGCTGGTGGGAGGAGTAGCCATGGTGGCCCTGTTGCAGACCTTCCCGCGCGCCAGCATGGCGGGAGGATTCGACTGGGATCAAGCAAAGGCGGTGGCAATTGATCCCGCGGTCATCATTCTGGCCAGCATTCTGTTCTTCTATTCCTCCCTGGAGGTTTCCACCGGCGGCTGGATTCGCACCTTCCTGGAGAAAGATTTGGCCGCTTCCTCCCGGACTTCCCAAATCATCCTGACGTCTTTTTGGGTCATGATGATGTTGGGCCGGCTGATCGCAAGCCAGGTGGTCAAGCGAGTTCGCGGCCCGCAATTGCTGATGGGGTGTTCCGTGGGGGCCATCGTCGGGCTCCTGCTCATGGTGCTGGCGCCGAGTGTGTGGGTCGCCGCCGCAGGCATCATTCTCTGCGGGCTCTCGTACGCGCCGGTGTTTCCCACCACGGCGGGAACCGCCAGCACCTACTTTTCGCGCATCTTCGGAACGGTTTTCGGCATGCTCATGACGCCCGCCCTGCTGAGCGGCGCGGTGGTTCCCCCCGCTATCGGTTACGTCGCCCAACACCAATCGGTACGAGCCGGCATCTGGATTCTGGTGGGTATCGCGGTTCTGCTCCTGATTACGCAGGGAATCTTCAATAGCTACGAGCGGCGGAAATTGCTCCCCCCGGCGCCGGGAGCGGCATGAGCCCCGTCCCCGTTCGGGGAACACCCGTTTCGCCAAGCCCAGTTGGAGATCGTCGCTACGAATCAGGGTTTTCGCACAGGCTTTTTGGAGGGGCTTGATGGCGGTCGCAGTTTGATTTTGCCCGCGCTTGGCGGGAGAATGATGGCGCGGGTGTTTCAATTCTGAAAGTGAGGCGTTTGCAATGGCCTACAAAGAGTTTCTTTGCCTGGTTTGCGGCCATCCCGAGGACCGCTGCACGTGCATTAGGTATTGCGCTCTGTGCCAATCGGAGTACTCGCTTCGCCTTACCGAGGACGGCCAGTTTTACTGTGCAGACTGCCGGGAAGCATGCGGCTACAAAACTCAGGACCAGGTTTGATGATGCTGTTTACTGCTTATTGCCTACTGCCTACTGCCCCTGATGCCTCCCCCCAACAGGATTGATTTTACTCCGGTGGGCCTGTACCATCGAAGGCATGTTCTCGGCCCGCCCATCGCTGGCGTGGAAAATTGCGACGGCCAACATCCTGCTTGCCCTTTTCGCCGTATCCTTGGCGGGGGTGCTGCAATATCGCAAGGAGCGCCGCATTCTCACCGCGACCACGCGTCAGGAATTGGCGCAGGTGGTCACCAGCGGCGCGTTGCTGCTTGACGGCGAAAAGGCGCAAGACTTGGCACAAAGCCGTGCTCCCGCGGTGACGGGTCCGATTACGCAGGTTTTCCGATCCCTCTTGATTGCCACCCCGGAGGTGGCCCGTATTTATGTGCTGGGAGCGGGGACGGATGGCGATCCGCACTTCCTGCTGGGGCAGGGGGTCATGACCGATGTCAGTCCGGGCTCGGTGGTTTCCGCCAACGTGCGGGACTGCCTCGAACGCGGCGTTCCCATTACCACGGGCGTCTACGAGAATTCCGGAGAGAACTGGTTCTCCGCATTTCACCCGCTGCGCGATCGGCAAGGGCGGGTGGTGGCGGTATTGGGGGCGGACCTGCCCGCCTCCGACCTTCGGGTGGAGGCGAGGGAGCGCTTAGATTCCATCTTGCTTTCGGGGTTCGCTGCGGCGGGCCTGGCCGTTCTCCTGAGTTTTTTCCTCGCCCGCAGTGTGACGCGCCCCTTGAACTTGATGGCGGAAAGCACAGCGGAAATCGCCGCAGGGAATCTCAGCATCCGTCTGAACATCCACAGCCACGATGAGGTGGGTGAATTGGCGGCTTCGTTCAATCAGATGGTGAACCGCTTGTCGGTTGCCGCCGATGATCGCGTCCGCCTGCACCAGGAACTCCTGGAAAAGCAGAAATTGGATCAGGAGTTGAGCCTGGCGGCGGAGATCCAACGCAGTTTCCAGCCCTTTGCCTTTCCTTGTTCGTCCTGGTTCTGCACCAGCGCGCGCACCATGCCGGCGGAAGTGGTGGGAGGGGACTTCTTCGATTTTATCGACCTGGGCGACCACCGGCAGGGGATCGCGATCGGCGACGTGGCGGGCCGGGGCATTGCCGCCTCGCTTTATTTGGCGCGGCTCATCAGCGATTTTCGGGCGGCGGCGGCGCGCACTTCCAGCCCCCGCGAAGCGCTCGAACGCCTGAACCAGCAACTCATGATGCGCTCCACCCGCGGCCTGTTCGTGACCATGACTTATCTGGTGCTGGAGGCGGAAACGGGAGAACTCTGCTATGCTACGGGAGGTCACCTCCCCATGCTGCGCCGCAGCGGGGCAACCCACGAAGTAGAAATTCTATATGGAGATGAAGGGCTTCCCCTTGGCATCGAGAAGGATGCTTTGCTCGTGGATCGCAAAATCCAGCTCGCCGCCGGTGACACCCTGCTGCTCGTAACCGATGGGGTGGTGGAAGCCTTGGGCCCCGATCGCACCACGTTCAAAATGGAACACCTCGCGGAAATCTTTCGCCAGGAGGGTTCCGGCGCCAGTCAGCTTGTGGAGGATATTTTTGAGAGAATCGGCCGGATTTCCGCGGGCCCCCCGGAAGACGATTTGACCGTGCTGGCCGTCACTTGGACTCCGCAGCGCACGGGAGTTCCACGATGATGAAGATTGCCATCAGCAGCGAACCGCGCCTGCTGAATATCCTGCGCGCTGTGGTAGAATTTTGTTCGCAGAGAGTCGGATTCTCCAAAACTGACGCTGAGTACTTGGCCCTGGCCATTGATGAGGCTGCCGCGAATGTGATTCGGCATACTTACTGCTGGCGCCAAGACGTGCTGTTGGCCTTGGAGGTGCGCAGTCTGCCGGACCGCCTGGAGTTTGTCCTCGAGGATTGGGGTCCCAAGGTCTGCGAGGATCTCATCCGCCCCCGCCCCCTTGATGATTTGAGGCCGGGCGGCCTCGGTACATTTTTTATCTATAGCTTTATGGACAAGTGCTTCTACGACCCGGCTTTTAAAGAGGGAAATCGCCTGACCATGGTCAAGTTTCTGTCGCGAAAGGGTGCGTGGTGCAATGAAGGTTCAAGTACGCAAGCTGAATAGTGTTTCGGTCCTCGATGCCTCGGGCGACGTGGATCTGTATTCATCGCCGCGCTTACGCGAAGCCCTGCTGGCGGAGATCAAGGCGGACGGTCCGAGCGTCCTGGTGAATATGTCCGGGGTGACCTATATCGATAGCTCCGGCATCGCCACGCTGGTGGAAGGCTTGCAGCTTTCCCGGCAGACCCAGACCCGCTTTGGCCTTTTCGGGTTGCGGCCCAATGCCCGGTCGGTGTTGGAGCTGGCGCGGCTGCACAAGGTCTTCACGATTTTTGAGGCGGAAGCCGAAGCCCTGGAAAAGATCGGCTCGGTTGCCCCCTTCAGCGGGCTGTGACGAGAGCAGTGCCAAGAGCAGTGACGAGTGACAAGTGACGAGTGACAAGCAAGAAAGCAGAGCAGCAAAACCTTTTGGCATAATCTTGCTCGTCACTCGTCACTTGTCACTGGGATTAAGCTATGACTGACGTTCTGACTTACCTCGGGCGCAATACGTTGGGTTTTCTTCGTTACGTGAGCGGACTTTACGATCTGAGCGCGAAGGCTGCTTATTGGACTTTTGTCGCGCCGTTCAAAGGCCGCAACTTGAAGTGGGGGAACACTGTCCATCAGATGGTGTTGGCAGGCGTCGATTCCATCCCCATTGTCTCCGCGATCTCCTTTTTTATCGGCATCGTGCTGGGCTTGCAGGGTGCATACCAGTTGGCCAAGTTTGGGGCAACGTATTTTGTCACCGCGCTGGTGAGCGTCTCCGTGACGCGGGAGCTGGGGCCGCTCATGACCGCCATTATCATCGCCGGGCGATCAGGGTCGGCGTTTGCCGCCGAGCTGGGCACCATG
Organism: Terriglobia bacterium; assembly: GCA_050010335.1. Lineage (GTDB taxonomy): Bacteria > Acidobacteriota > Terriglobia > UBA7540 > UBA7540 > Bog-366. The sequence continues at coordinate 14,217 of JBEKLF010000082.1, read as the reverse complement.
AAGGTTTCGGAAGAAATCGACGCGCTGGAGGCCATGGGGCTTGACAGCGTGCGTTACCTGGTAGTGCCGAAGTACCTCGCCATGCTGGTTATGATGCCCTGCCTCACCCTGATCTCCGACCTTTCCGGGATTCTGGGAGGCGCCGCATTTGAGATGGTCCAACTCGATAAGACCTTCGCGATGGTGCTGGTGGCCACCCGCGACGCGCTCGTGATGCACGACATTACCACGGGCCTGATCAAGAGCATGGTGTTCGGCCTGATCATCACCAAAATCGGATGCTATGAAGGTTTCTCGGTCCAGGGTGGCGCCGAGGGCGTGGGCAAAGCGACCACTTCCTCCGTGGTGAATTCGATTTTTCTGATTATCTTTGCCGACGTGATCTTTACCGCGATCTTCTACTTTACGGGTTGAACATGGCGAATGATTTCGACGGCCCGATGATTCGCGTGGAGGACTTGGTCACCCACTATGGTGAGCGGCTCATCCTGAACCACGTTAGCCTGGACTTTCCCCACGGCGAGACCATGGTGATTCTGGGGGGAAGCGGCACCGGCAAGAGCACCCTGTTGCGCCACATTATGCGCCTGGAGAATCCCACTTCCGGCCGAATCCTCATCAAGGGCCAGGACATCTGTCCGATGTCGGAGGACAGCTTCAACCAGTACCGTCGCAAGATCGGCATGTTGTTCCAAAGCGCCGCGCTCTTCAACTCCATGACGATTGAAGAAAACGTGGCTCTGCCCTTGCGCGAGCTAACGGAACTGGAAGAACCCACGATTCGCATCATGACCCGCATCAAGCTGGAACTGGTAGGGCTGAGCGGATTCGAAAATTACATGCCCTCGCAATTGAGCGGTGGCATGAAAAAGCGGGCGGGCCTGGCTCGAGCGCTGGCGATGGACCCGGAAATCCTGCTGTTCGACGAGCCGTCGGCGGGACTCGACCCCATCACCGCGGCGGGAATCGATTCGCTGATTTTGAAATTGAAACTCGCCTTCCGGATGACCATCATCGTGGTGACGCACGAACTGGCCAGCGCGTTTATGATCGCGGACCGCATCACCGTGATGGACCGCGGCGCCGTGATCGCCACGGGGACGCCGGACGAAATTCGCAACAACCAGCAGCCCCGCGTGGTGCAATTTATGAACCGGATTCCCGAAAGCGATCAGGAGGACGCGCAGCAGTACCTGCGCAAGCTGACGCAGAAATAGGTGTCGGGTGCCAGGTGTCAGGTGTCAGGGGGAGCGGGCGAAACTGGAAATTGGAAACTCGAAACTCGGCGCGTAGGTTACGATTTTCGAGTTTCGATTTTCTAGTTTCTAGTTTCCGTTTTTCTGACACCTGATACCTGACACCTCCTCGAGGTGTTTATTATGGCGCGTGCCAACGAAGAGATTAAGGTAGGAGTCGTGGTGGCGGTGTCCGCACTGCTGTTCCTGGTCGCGCTCGTCTTCGTGGGCGGAGCGAACCTACTTCGCCAGAAGAAGATCGAATACACGGCTCACTTCCAATTCGCCGGCGGCCTGGAACCGGGCAGTCTCGTCCGCTTCGGCGGGTTCAAAGTGGGGACCATCAAGTCTGCCTCCCTCGACACCCAGGATCCCACCCGCATCCGCATCATTTTACAGGTTGATCCCGGCACGCCGGTCAAGGCCAACTCCAAGGCGCGAATTTCCTCGCTGGGTTTCCTGGGGGAGAATTATCTGGAGATTTCCGCCGGCACCCGCGATGCCCAGCCGCTGCTGGCGGGGAGCGAGATTCCCACGGTGGAGATTGTCCAACTGGCCGACGTCTTTAATAACGTGAATAATATCACCGTCAATGCCACAAAACTGGTTAACGACCTTGACGACCGCATCCTGACGCTGTCCGACAACGCCAACCAGTTAATCAAAAGCCTGAACGATGTGGTGAGCCCGGGGAATAAGGAGCACTTCAGCTCGGTTCTGGCCAATACCGACGGGATGCTGAAGGAATCGCGCCCGCACCTGGAAAAGACCCTGGCCAACCTCGACACCGTGAGCGGCAAGATGGCCCCCACCATCGACAACCTCAACGGCACCATGGGCAAAGCCAACAACCTGGCCGACCACCTGGACGGCGTGGTGGTGGAAAACCGCAAGGAAATCCACGATACCCTCCTGCGCCTGCAAACCTCCCTCGCCGACGCGGAGCGGATCATCAACGACCTGGATGATACCCTGGGCTCGAATCGCGGCAACCTGGACGAGACGCTGGAAAACATCCGCGCCACCAGCGAAAACCTCAAGCAATTTACAGATACCCTCAAACAGCGGCCCTATAGCCTGATTCGAATTAAGGGGGAAAAGGACCGCGTGCCACCTACCGGAAAGTAGGCAGAAAGCAGCACACCACCTTGCTTGACAATTCCTTGACACAGGGATAACTTGCTTCCCATAAGTTGTAGACTCGCTTGCGCGCCGGTTTGTGGTGCAGTCCTCGACGGTCGAGCATTCACGGGACGCACTGTTTGCAAGTATCGCCGCCTCGATGCGGCAGGGGCCAGGCAAGTCCGAGACTACAATGAATTCAGAAAACCTGCACGGCCTCCTGGGAACCGGGGAGTGCATTCGATACTATCCCCCAAACATAGAAACGGTCCAGGATCCCGAGGCCATCTTCCGAAACGATCGAGAGATCGATCTATATCTTCATATTCCTTTTTGTAAGACCCCCTGTGGGTTCTGTCCATTCCATCAGTATCTTTATCAAGAACACGAAGTCAGGTCCTATCTCTCGGCAATTGAGAAAGAAATCCAATTTGGGTCACGTGAAGGAATTCACAATCGAAGTCACGCCCATATTGAGTTGGATGCCTCGTGGGGATACCGCTTCGCACCAGACAAGCAATATTCCTTCTGCGAATCGGCCCCGTCAGCTAGGACAGAGAAACGTAGGCTATTGAAGTGTGGTACCCACGGTTAATTCGTCTTGGGATTTAACCGTGGGCTCGTCATGCAGAAGAGCCCGCGGTTGGGAAGGTGAGCAGCCGCTGGCTGCCTCGGAGGAGGGATCCCATGGCAAATTCACGACGAACATTCCTAAAGAGCACGATTGCCGGTGCCGGTGTGGCAATGGACGGGCTACGAAGCCTGGCAAAGTCTTCCAATAGAAATACTGACGCCGCTGCCCCGGCGGCAGGCCCAAAGAGCGCAGGCGTTGAATCCGCCTTGAGCGCGGAGGAGTACACGCGCGGCTTGGGTTTGTATCCGGGCAATCCGAAGGAACACTTCGGCCCGTCGCTGGTGACGGCGGGGACAAACTATCGCAATCTGGCGCTGCTGCGGCCCGCCTACCATTCCAGCAGTTACGACTACAACCTGACGGCCCAGTTGGTCACGGACGGAATCAAGGACACGCATCTCCCCGAATGGGTTGTGACGGATGCATATCTGTCCTACACAGGGGATCTGAATCCGGGCGGCGAGGGTTCTCGTGGCCAGCTCCCCAAGCACGAACGTGAATTTTTCTTGGACCAGAATCCGACAAGCACCGTGGATATTGCGGGTCAGCGCCCGTGGGTGCAGGTCCAATTAGGGGGTGGAGTAAAAGTTCCGGAAGTTGATCGCGTTGACTTGGTCATCGTCGCGGGCTTTCCGATTGATTCGCCAGGTGATTTGGAGGCCGCGAAGGCTGCTGCCGCGGAGGGCCGGAAGCCCATAATCATCGCACCGAATGTCGTGAAACCTGAGAACATGACTGTCACGGTGTCGGTCTCCGCGGACGGCCGGGAGTGGAAGGAGGCAGGCCACGTGACTAATCCTGCACCCGCTTCCTTAGAGGGCTTCCCACCGGATTTGGCGCGGCCTGGGCAATTGTTCACACCCTCCATCCCTCTGAGCCCGGTTTCACAAAGCCGTTTTTATCGAGTCGACTTCACGTCGGACAACGTCTGGCAGTGGCGAGTCAGCGAGGTGGCGTTCTTCCGCCAGGACCGGAGAGTAAACATTGGCGGGCCGTACAGCTTCACCAGCGCGTGGATGAGCGCCGGTCTGGGCGAGGAGTGGGTTTACGTGGATCTGGGCGCGTCCTGCGAGTTCGATCGCGTGGTGTTGTATTGGATCGAGCGCGCCGCGGAAGGCTCTCTGCAGGTTTCGGATGACGCGCGAAACTGGAAGGACATTCAAGCGCTGCCCGCGGGGCCGGACCTGACCGACGATATGAAATTGGCCAGTCCCGTCCGGGGGCGGTACGTGCGGGTGCTGATGAAGCAGCCGGCCTCGCCCTATGGCTACATTTTAAGCGAATTCGAGGTGTACGGGCGGGGTGGATTCGTAGCACAGCCGAAGGCGGCGCCCGCGGCGCGAGCCGACGGCCGGCTTGACCTGGCGGGAGGCGCCTGGCGGCTGCAACGGGATTCGCTGGTGGACGCGAACGGCGAAGCGCTCTCCCAGCCGGGATTCCAGGACAGCGACTGGATTGTCGCCACCGTGCCGGGCACGGTGCTTTCGTCATATGTGAACATCGGGGCGGTGCCGGAGCTGATTTACGGCGACAACCAGATGTATATCTCGGATTCCTTCTTTTACGCCGATTTCTGGTACCGGAACGAATTCCTGGCGCCGCCAGTTGGGGAGGGACAACGGGTTTGGCTGAATTTTGACGGCATCAACTGGAAGGCGGATGTCTTCTTGAACGGCGTGAAGATAGGCCGCATCGAAGGCGCTTTCACGCGCGGACGCTTCGATGTCACGGGGCGCCTGCTGGCCGGCCGCAAGAACGCGCTGGCCGTGCGCATCTTGAAACATGACCATCCGGGAAGTGTGAAGACAAGAACCCTTGAATCTGCGTACGCGAACGGAGGAGCGCTGGGGTTGGATAGTCCCACATTTACCGCTTCCGTCGGCTGGGACTGGATGCCGTGCGTTCGCGGGCGAAACACCGGGATTTGGGACGACGTTTACCTCACGCTCAGTGGTCCGGTGACGATTGAAGACCCGTTCGTCACCACCGCGCTGCCGCTGCCGGACACCTCGCGCGCGGATGTAAGCGTGGAGGTATCCCTGACGAACCACGCGCCGAAGGCGGTAGCGGGAATCCTGCGCGGGCGCCTCGGTGAAGTAGCGTTTGAGCAGCCCGTGACGGTGCCGGGCGGGGCAAACAAGAAAGTGAAACTTGACCCGTCAACCCATCCGGCGCTGCGGCTGCACAATCCGAAGCTCTGGTGGCCGGTGGGATACGGCGAGCCAAACATGTACGACGTAGAGCTGAAGTTCGAGACGCCGGGCCGGAAGGCGTCGGACACGAAGACGTTCCAGGTGGGTATGCGGCAACTTGCCTATAGCGAAGAAGGCAGCGCGCTGAAAATGTGGATCAACGGCCGGCGGATCGTGCCACTCGGTGGCCATACGAGTTTCAGCGAGGCGCTGCTGCGTTACCGCGCGCGCGAATATGACACTCTCTTGCGCTACCATCGCGGCTTGAACTTCCATGTACTCCGCAACTGGACGGGGCAGGTTGCGGGGGACGAATTTCTCAAGGCGTGCGACCGCTACGGCATCCTGTTATGGCAGGAATTCTGGCTGGCTAATCCCTGGGACGGGCCGAACCCGCTAGACCATACCATGTTCCTGGAGAACGCGAAGGACAGAGTTCTGCGGGATCGAAACCATCCCTGCCTCCTTCTCTATTGCGCGCGCAACGAAGGATTCCCGCCCAAGCCCATCGAGGATGGCTTAAGGAAGATACTGACGGAACTGCACCCGGGCATTCACTACATTTTGAGCTCGGCGGATGTGGTCGTCAGCGGGCACGGGCCTTACATGTCGATGCCGCGCCGCTTCTACTTTCAGAACCGCGAGACACCGAAGTTTCACAGCGAGATAGGCCAGGTGAGCGTCCCAACGATCGAGAGTGTGCGCGCCATGATGCCGGAGGAGTCGTTGTGGCCGCCGAACGAGATGTGGGGGCTGCACGATTACTGTACCGATGGCAACCAACATTGCAACTTGCACCTGAAGATGATCGAAAGGTTCTTCGGCAGCGCCAGCAACGTGGATGAATGGGTTTCACTCGCGCAATTCGTGAACTACGAAGGCTGTCGCGCCATGTTCGAGGCGCAGGCCAAGAACCGTATGGGGGTGCTGCTGTGGGCGTGCGGCCCGGGTTGGCCCTCGTTCGTTTGGCAGAGCCACGATTACTATCTTGAGCCGTCGGCCTCGTACTTCGGATGCAAAAAAGGGGCCGAATCGCTGCATATCCTGTGGAACCCGGTGACTGAGAGCATCGACGTAGTCAACCATTGCGCCGGGAACGTTCAAGGCTTGACCGCCCGGGTCGAGGTTTTTAATATGGATGGAACCAAGAAGTGGGAAAAGACGGCCTCCCTGGACATCGCGGAAGACAGCATCTCATCCTGCATCAAGATGGAATATCCGTCGGGGCTGACACCCGTGCATTTCCTGCGATTGACGTTGACTCACAACGGCGACCCCGTCTCGTTGAATACCTACATGCGAAGCTGTGAGGAGAACGACTACCGGGCCATCCGCGCGCTGCCAAAGGTCAAGCTGGAAGCGGCGACGCGCGCTGAGCGGGAAGGCGACCACTGGCGGTTTACGACCAAGGTGCGCAACGTGTCGAGCCATCCGGCGCTGATGGTGAGGTTGAAGGCGGTGCGGGAGAAGAGCGGAGACCGCATCCTGCCCGTGTTTTACGCCGACAACTATCTGACGCTTATGGCCGGCGAGCTGCGGACCACCCAGACAGAGTTGTACCACGCCGACACGCGCGGCGAAAATCCGAAGATCGTGGTCGAGGGCTTCAATGTGGGAGAGGTGGCGTAGAGGCGGCAATAATCACGATAAATATGAAGGTGGAGGAACGGGGCGGCTATTCCCTGGCGGTAAGCGAGTGAAGTTCATTAAAGGAGGGAAACGATGTCAGATAAACTTAAGGAAAAAAAATGGGTATTGGCTTCCGAAACGAAAGTATATGAATCACGGAAATCAAGTCAGGGATGCGACCTTAAGATTTACCTCTGTGGGGACCAGATAACCTGCGGCACTTTCACCATACCTCCCGGTAAACGTTTAGGTAGAATCTCAGCCCATAGGGCTGATGAAACATACTTTGTAATAAGCGGTGCGCTTAAGGTAAATCTGCCTCGCTTAGACGAAACTGTAGAAGTAAAAAAAGGAGAGGTATTTTATATGCCGGGCGGGATGATTCATGCTCCTTTCAATGAGGGGAAAGAGGACTGTGTAGTATTGTGGCATTGTGCGCCTGATTGGCCTTAAAGAATAGGGGATGGGGCGAGCTGAGAAAGGACACAGGGTGTTGTCAAAGACAGCATAAGCGTTAAGCCGAGGTTAAGAAAGCAATGAAATCCGCAAAATTAGTATTCGGCATCGCTCCGAAAGTTTAGGACTGGCACCATGACACGTGACCGGCTCCAAATCGGGCTGATTGGCTGTGGGGCCATTAGCCAGTATGCCCACCTGCCCGCGCTGGCCAAGGCGCGGAGCGCACGACTTACGGCGATTTGCGATCGCGCGGAGGACCTACTGACCCGTATTGGTCAGCAGATGGGCATTCGCCGGCTCTATGTGGATCACCGGCAACTTTTGGCGGACGAGACGGTTGACGCCGTGCTCATCGCGGTTCCGGACGCCTTTCATGTTCCGTTGGCGACAGCGGCGCTGCGCGCTGGCAAACATGTTCTGGTGGAAAAACCATTGGGTGCCAACTCGGCGGAATGCCGGGAACTGGCGCAGTTGGTCAAACAAACATCGCTCAAACTCCAGGTGGGATCGATGAAGCGCTACGATCCGGGACTTGCTTTTGCACACCAGTTTGTCCGGGAACGCCTGGGCGGCATCCTGTCGATCAGCGGCTGGTATCGCGATACGCTCTTTCGATCCGGCTTACAGGAATCCCTTCTGCCGCCATTGCTTTCCAGCAATCAATACATCAAGGCGGCTGGTAATCCGAAGGCTGACAAGCAGGACTACAGTCTGGTGACGCATGGGGCCCACCTTTTTGACAACTTTAGCTATTTGGGAGGAAGAGTCACAGCGGTCACCGTTCAAATGGCACACCAGTTCAATCAGTATTCGTGGCATGGCTTGCTCGAGTTTGAACATGGCGGGCTGGGGCATTTTGAGTTGACCGTCAAGGTCAACTCCGATTGGTCTGAGGGTTACGTCATCCACGGGGAAGGCGGCAGTGTCGAGGTGCAGACATTTTTGCCATTTTACAACCGGTCGAGCGAAGTCCGGGCGTTTGACGCCAAGGAACGCCAATGGCTTGTGCCTTACCGAGTGGACAGCAACGCCTATCTTCGCCAGCTCGAAGCTTTTGCGGAAGCCGTTCTCAGGGATGAGCCGGTCAGTCCTAATGTTGAGGACGGTCTTGCAGTCGTGCGGTTGCTCGAAGCCGTTGCACGGTCGGTCGCAACCCGTTCGCGCATTGAGTTGGAAGCACCGGGATTATCATGAAGCTCGGCATCTTTGCGCGGATCTTTCGCCGTCCATCCTTGGACGAGGTGCTCGCCTGCGTACGAGCGCATGGTCTGACGGCGGTCCAGTTCAATCTGAGCTGTGCGGGTCTGGACAGCTTGCCGGAAGTCCTCGAGCCGTCCATATGCCGGGAAATCCACACAGCTTTCAAGCGCTACGGTTTGGAAATGGTGGCGGTCTCCGGCACCTTCAACGCGATCCATCCGGATTTCGCCACGCGCACGGCGGGGATTCGGCGTTGCTGCCAGCTCATCCGTCAGGCCAGCCTCCTGGGAACTACGACGGTCAGCCTTTGTACTGGCACTCGCGATCCTTGGGACCCGTGGCGATTTCATCCGGACAATTCGCAGCCCGCCGCGTGGCACGACTTGCTTGCTACGCTCGATCTCTTGTTGAGGGTTGCGCAGGAAAACCAGATTATCCTTGGCATCGAGCCGGAAGTGACAAACGTGGTTGATTCGGCCCGCCAAGCCCGCCGGCTTCTGGACGAATGCCAGTCGCGTTATCTCAAGATCATCTTTGACGGGGCGAACCTGTTCCACGGCGACAATCTGGTGCGGATGAAGGATGTCCTGGAGGAGGCCTTCGACCTGTTGGGGCGTGACGTGGTCATCGTGCACGCCAAGGACATCCAGGCGGGTGATCCTACGCAGCGGCAGCCGGCGGGAACCGGTGCGCTGGATTATGACACCTACTTCCGCCTGCTGAAGCACAACGGATTTGATGGACCGGTGGTGCTGCACAATCTGGACGAAACGGAAGTCGACAGTTCCGTGAAATTCGTCCGGCAACGGGCGGCTCGCTGGTATCCCGAGCTGACCGGAGGCGCCTGACGCCCGTCTTTCATACCAGTAAGGCACAGATTTGTTATGAGATCCATGGCGCGGGACCGCCGGTGGTCTTTGGTCATGGGCTCGGCGGTGATCGGAACCAGCCCAAAGAACTGGCGGGCCGCTTAACCGCTTACCAACTTATCGTTTGGGATTGTCGCGGTCACGGCGAAACGCAGTCAACGGCCGATGCAGGCCAATTCAACTTTTTGACGTTTGCGGACGACTTGCGGGTACTGCTCGATCATCTGCACATCCTGACGGCCGTGATTGGGGGCATCTCGATGGGGGCGGGTGTCGCGATCCGATTTGCGGTGCAGTGGCCCGAGCGGGTCAAGGCATTGATCCTGGTGCGCCCCGCCTGGCTTGACCAACCGGACCCGCCGCAACTGCGCCTGTTTACCCGGATCGCCGAGTTACTCGAGTCCATGGGGCCGGAAGAGGGGCTGGCGGCTTTTCAAAAGGACGTGGAATGGAAGACCATGCGGCGGACTGCTCCGGCCATGGCAGATTCCCTTTGCCAACAATTTACTGCGGACCGGGCGCATGAACGCCGCGTTCGGTTGAAACAGATGCCGTTGGCAAGTCCCATCGACAATTGGAGGCAAGTGGAAAATCTGCGGAGACCGGCCCTGGTAGTGGGGAACCGGGCTGATCCTGTTCATCCCTTCGAATTTGCTGAAACCTGGGCGCATCATTTGCCGTTGGCCCAACTTGTCGAAATCCCTTCCAAATCCGAGGGGGCCACGGTCCATCAACAGGCGTTTCAGCGTCATCTCGCGCGTTTTCTCTCAACCCTCGAGAGCTCATGAAGAATGCACCTGGGGTTCGTCAAAACTCTGGCCGACCGCAAAATCAATAACATGGCTGCCGCCCTCCCGCCACTGTTCTGTTATAACTCCTGGCCATGTTTCGATTCACTGTCTTGTGCCTGGGAACGCTGTTTCGCCTCCTGCGCGCGCGAACATATTTCCTTGGCGGGATCGAAAGCGCCGGTGTTCACGTTCCCAGCCTGAATACAAACCACGGTGCGGTCGTCGAGTCGCGGCAAGAGCTCGGGTTTCATCCGGCCCTGGCCGTCCGTCGGCACCCGGGTTACGTGGGAACGGCCAAACCCCAGCAACGATAGCGCCTTCAGCAATGAGACGTGAACCTCCTCACTCACCACGATTCGGATCGGCGGCGCCGCGAATAACCCATCTTCCTCCACGTTCCAGCCGGCACGCCTGAGCAGCGCTGTCCGTGCCGCCGCCAGGGCCGAGAAGTTCGCCATCGTCGTCCCGGTAACGAAGCCGGCCCCGCAAGTCGAGGGAAGACCGAGCAGGTCCAGGATCCAAGCCAGCACAATTTCTTCGATTTTCGCCGCCACCGGCGACATGACGGAGAGAGCAGCGTTCTGGTCCCAGGCTCCCGCCAGCCAGTTTGCCGCGAGCGCAGCGGGCAGAGTGCCGCCGGTAACAAACCCGAAATAGCGCCCACCCGCCGTTGCCATCGTGGCCTGTGATCCGATGTCATCGAGCAAAGCCAGAACCTCGGCAGGGTCGGAACCGGCCTGCGGCAATGCGCCGCCAAACGCCTCGAGACGCGCAATCTCTTCCGCCCGCGGCGCCACCCGCCGGCTGCCGATACCAGCCAGATACGTCGATGCTCGCGCCGCCGTCTCCGCCAGCAATTCCCTCATGACCTCCTCCTGTCCCAGGTGGCCTCGGTCACTCTCACGCCGTCGCCTGGCCCAAGTGTCCATCTACGTCCCCCTCAATTGCCGTATGATGTCATGACTCCAGGCTGGGGCGTGTTTTATAAGTTTGGCGAGTTGTGCACGGTCGCGAGCGCTCAAGGCGCGGGACAACTGTCGAACAACGAAGTCTTTGTCCGCATTGGGCCCGACCGCGCGGATCGCCTGGAGAGCCAGTCCCGCCGGCGTGCCTGCTCCGGGGAACCGCGATGGTCTGGCGGGTTTCAACTGAATGGTCTGGGCGCCGATCTTGACGCGATGGGCGGGGCCGTCAGTGAAATACACCAACTGAGCGGGGACTTGGTCGGTGAGCCCCAGCAAGTTCGCCGCGCGCGCGCCCGATATCTGTACCCGGCTTCCCGTCTCCGCTGCCAGTACCGCGGCGACATCATCTGGAGGCAATTATCCGGCGAGGAGTCTTTCCACCGTCTTCATGGGGATATACATCCGGTTCGGTGTGTCAGGGAAGGAAAGAAATCCATACTTGGAGTAGAACCGCCGGGCGTTTTCGTCTTTGACATCAACAATGACCGCCAGCGACGCGACGGTTCCAACGTTGTCGAACGCCCGCCTCAGCGCATCCAGCAGCAGCAAGTCTCCAATACGTTGTCTGCGAAACGCGACGTCACGGGCCAGGCGTCCGATCAGCGTCGCGGGCAATTGAGGATAGCGCGGCCACTTCAGCTTCTTGATGTCTTCCTCGGGGAGGTCGTCCGCCAGGATGACGGTCGATGAGAGCGTGTAATAGCCCGCGATACGATTTGCCGGGGTCAACAAGACAAAGGGGGCGGCGGCATGTTTGCGCGCGTCCTGGCCCGCTTGTTCGCGCAGGTAGCGGTCAAGAGGTTCGATGCCACACGAAAAAGCCGCCCGGTCGTGGTCACCGAGCGGCTCGACGCGAAAAGCGGGTGGGGAAGGAATCATCGTTTTCCCATCACCTGCTCATAGTACCGGGCGGCGTCTCGCAGGCGCCGGTTGGGCGAAGGAGGATTCAACAGCGAAGCAACGAAGGCTTTGCGGTCGCGCTGACTCAAATCGATTAGTTCCCGTTCGCGAATCACTCGCCGGGCAGATTCGAGGGCACTGGCGACGATAAAATCCGTCAGACTTCGCCCTTCGAGGTTTGCGGCTTCCTGGCACAAGGCTTTCGTTTCCGCATTGACCCGTGCCTCGATCCGCTCCACCTTGTGCGTTGCGGTTGTTGCCATAACCACTTCCTCCCCATTCAAAAATGACCTTCACATTGTACGGCAATTGGCCGTACATCACAACAAGATTATCGGCATTGTTTACAAAGACTTGAGGGAGTTTCCGGGAGCGGTTATCGCCCTTCCCGATTTCGTTGTAGCAAGTAGCGGACCTGCTTCGCAAGGTCTGCGGCTTTTCGGCCTTGTGCCCAGCGGGCGGACGCGTAGATTATCGCGGTGTGACGTCGGCGCCTGCCGTTTCGGTACGAGCGATCTGGCTTGGTTACGATCGCGCGCCTCTGGCTATTGATGGGCGTACGCGGATTTGAAAATGAAAGGCTCGATTCCGCATGAAAAGCCCCGAACCTAAACCGCAGGTCCGCGCTACTTGCTCCACAAAGTCGAACCCAAAGAGCTCGGCCAAATCCCGGCCCGCGTTGTGCTGGAAAGTATTGATACTCACGCGCACATCGAACGGCAAGATAGGCTGTTTGCGTGAAGTAGGACTTCGGAACACCGGAATAGTGTGCTTGGCACACAACTCCACGGTACTCGCTCTGCGGCCTTTTCTCCTACTGGCTCGTCTCAGTGGTCCGAATATTCGAATAATACACCCAAGCCCGGCAGTTGCCTTCCCGGCTCGTGGTACTTGGTTCGGATATATAATCGAGCCCGTGGTGGAATTTGAATGAGGTATCCATTCCCAGATAACGACGAAGATTTTGCGGTGTTTTGCTTGAAGTTTCTAAGGGTGCACTGGAACCGCCCCTCCCTTGATCTCTACGCCCACAGCGGGGAGGAACGGAGTCACTAGAACAGGCCGTGCAGCACTACGAGTTAGTACTTGAAGAAAACCGGGCCAATGTTGATCCGTTCTCGCGCGCCGGGGCACTCTTTAATCTGGGTAATGTTCAACGACTACTCGGGCAACGAAAAGATGATTCTTCTCTCGTTCTTGAGGCGTTGGAGAATCATGCGGCTGCATGTCGAGACCGCTTGCCATTTAGTCCCTACTGGGCGTTTAGAGCCGCGGCGGAGGTTGTTGGCGACGTGGAAGTTCTCAAAGCCCGCTTTGACCCAACCGCTTTCGAGTTGGCCCTCCCAAAGCACGATTGGATCCTAGCCCTCCATGCAAAGCACCAAGGCCACAGCATTGGGTTGATGCCGGTCTTCAGAGCAGTCGTCGCGGGCACCTCCGGATCTAAGAAGCCCGACTTCAGCGCAGCCTCCAAGAGGGGCGACAGGATTATAGACGGAACGGTCGTTTGGGAAAACGCGGGGAAATTTTCCTACTGTAAGCAGTGTGGGCAGTTTCTCGCTGCTCCGAACAGCGGGTAGCACAGGGAATCTCAGCGGCGGCTCCCGGCAAACTATGGCCGATAGCGTCGCCGTGCGCAAGGCTTGCGCTCCTCCGCGGCTTTTCATCCAGGCGTGCTCGTTCGATGATGGGCATGGCAAGTAACCTGGTTGTGCCATGTGCGAAAGCGTTATGTGATTTCCGGACCAAGAACCGCGGGGAAGCCAAACTGCGGGTGCCTCCGCGCTACCAACTTCCGCGGTACCCGGTTGGACGTAGTTGCGTGCGATTACGGCGTGAGGTTTTTCTTGGCCTCGCTGAAGGCGGACTCTTCCAGTTCCACGCGCTCGCGCAGAACGCGTTCGACCCAACTCTCCAGGTCGGTCGCGCGATGCAAGCGGGCCAGGAATGCCGCCCGTGCTGCCAAGTCGCCAGGAATCGAGAGGGAAGCGGGCTTGGCTCGTTGAACTCGGACCGGGGCTTCCCAAGCGGAATCGTTTTCCGACTGCGAAATCACCCGCCGGTCGATGGATTCTTGACTCCGTGACGGAGTTTTCTTTTCGAATGTCTTCATAATGGCCAGCCGGTAATAATGCGAACATTGTACTACGCTTCATCGGCGTGAAACGTGGAGTTATGTCGAGCCAGACCCCCGTTTGCACTCGGAATCTCACCACGTCGG
>JBEKLF010000081.1:0-30434 GCA_050010335.1 Terriglobia bacterium | reverse complement strand
GATTTTAGTCACTCGTAACTCGTCGCTTGTCATCCGTGTTTTCCAATAACTACATTTGTTATCATCAACATCGTGGAAAGCACGCTATAGGTCCTTTGTTTTCATCAACATCGTGGAAAGGCTCTTTTCGGACATTTTTTCTCCATTTGTTTTCAACAACATCGTGGAACATCCCTTCATTTTTTCCCCCCGCGTTTTTCCGTTGCTTCGCCGAGGTAATTCTCCTAACTTATTTAATTTCATTGACATACATTTTTTCAAGATTTCCATCGTCCTCAGCTAACCCATTTAGTTTCTAGCACATCGTGGAAGACTAGAGGATGCTGTAGGGTCGCTCCTTGTGCCCGGGTGTCCCGGCCATGACTGTCACTGGCGTGACGGTGCCGCCATACTGGACCAATTGTCAGCGCCAGAGCCGGCAGGATGCCCGCGCGCTGCGGCTGTGCTCCATTCCCTCCGCCGTCGCCGGGCCTTGGGAAAGGGCCCCGTTGAGCTGGTTGGTGGCAATCTTCTTTTCGGTTAGGGTAGGCTTCTTGACGAGTGACATGGAGACCTCTTGGGTCCTGAGTGCCGGGGAGCTAGGGTCTGGATGCTGGGGGCTAGGTGCTGGGCTGCGGAGCCTTCCTCGGTAGCCGGTCGCTTGCCCCAAAACCGGATAAGCGGTGCGTTATTTTACCCACACGATAATACTCCGCTAGATATGTAGCACGACGGCGACCAGAGGCTAGGTGAATAGGGACAAATTTCCCGGCCAAGGCAAGAATTATGTCGATTTTACGTTCGATTTTCCTGCCGGTAGGAAATTGCCATCCGGGCTCGTAGGGGCACCCCTCGTGGGTGCCCACAGGGGCAGACTCGGCCCCGGGAGTGGGCAGGCACGAGGCCTGCCCCTACGTCGCGGTTGAGCGGTCGGCTCCTGGTTCAGCGGGGCGAGTAGAGCCGTAACGTCCAACACGACCTTACTCATGCCGGGCGGCCGCGCGCCGTTCCGCGATAAATTCCTTCGCTAACGAGCGGCCGGGTTTGATGTATCGCCGCAGGCGCTGCTGTGCCCGCGCCAGGCGGGTTCTCACAGTCGAGAGGCGAAGTTCGTTGTCCTCAATCCACGGCGGCTCTTTTGATCTCGGAGCGGACAGCTTGGCACCCGGTTTGCGAGGCCGTCCCTCGCTTATCATCTCACGCACGCTCATACGGTCCGGCTTCACGCGTTTGCGCAATTCCCGCATCCCCTCAGTAATCTCCTCGTGCGTCGGCTTACGTGTTGCGCCTCGAACGGGAGCTAGCATCGCAGCAGGAATCCCGCGCCGCGTGATCGTGATCGTTTCGCCCCTCGCCACGCGGTCGAGCAGGGTTAACAGGTGCGTCTTCGCATCATAAACCCCAACAGCTTGCATAAACATCCTCCAACCAGTGAAATAAAAAAGAGGCCCGTTGTGTGGCCCAATAGGAGGAATTATCACTGGAGGCTTTCGATCCGCAGTCCTTCGATGTTTTCGAAATGCCTACGATTATTGGTGAGAAGGGTAAGCTGGTGCCGACACGCGGTCATGCCGATCAACAGATCAAAGTCGCTGGTGATTTTTCCCACCGCACGGAGCCGCCCGCGTTCCTTGCCGAATAGACGGGCGATCTCCTCGTCGAGGCTGAGGACCGTCACGTCCTCCAAAAAATCGAGTAACGCTCGTTTGTTAGCTTCCGGGTCCTTTGAGTAGTAGATGCCCTCATAGACCTCTGCGAGTGAAATAATCGAGAATGCAAGGCCGCTTCCTTCAAGCTCTTCCAATCGTCTCCCGGTGCGGTCTTGCCCATTCAGATAATCTATGGCCCAATCAGTATCCACCAGATAGCTCGCGCTCATAGCTTCGGCTCCGGGCGAGTTGATATCCGGCGATCCGCGTATATATTCCGAATGAGCGCGTCCGCATCTATCGTGCCTTTCCATTTTCCAAACGCGCGCCGGAAAGCGTCGCGATTGCCCTGCGGGGACACTCTGATGATCGTGACTAGGACTTCCTTTCCCTCAGGGAGGTCCAGCTTTTCCAGTGGTTCCAAAACGCCGCCTTTAACGCGGACCCGTATCGTTTCACTCATACTCTTCTCCTCTGCCCGCTTGGAAGGTTATCCAAACAGCCATCCTAAGCGTATCATGTACCTTAAAACAGTCAAAACCAAACCCAGTATGCACGCTTTGGGCAGAGTGTGGCTGAGGTACGAGGCCGGATGAGGGGTCTTGTGAATCGTTAATCAACCGTCGGGTCTTGCCCGCACGAAAGAGCCGCGGACCTACCAAACAGGTCCGCGCTACACCTGCTTTCCCAGCAACCTCCGCAAGTGGAAGGTAGTGTCCTAGAATCCCTTTTTTGCTTTTTGCTGCTGGACACAGAGATCGTACATCAGTTCAATCAGGTCTCGCGGTGTCGGCCCGAGGATATGGCCAAATCGATAGCCGAGATTGTTCCAAGTGAGTTCTTTGTTTAGCTTTGTTGAACTGTAGTGGTCTCCTTCGGCTGCGTTCTTCCATCCCCTTTTGAACTGTCCTCTGCGATATCCGCTTCGGTTCGGCTCACTGTCCCTATTGTCTTGCTTATACGGTTGCAACCAGTGTTTGTGCGTCGCCATGTCTCTATCCCCCACGGACTGTATTATAGCTCAACGGTTTGTTGAGGTAGACTCCCTCAAGAGCGCCTGTGAAGGGAATGGGGTAGCTCACTGCGGGGAAGCTGGATCACCTAATCGGGCAAGCTTCCGCAGCAGGTAGCGAGGAGGTGCGCGCCCTTCAGCGCTCCTCCGCGGCTCTTCAAACGGAAATGCCAATCACCACCAGAGCACGCCCGCATGAACCCGCATGGAATTGGGGAAAGGCCGCAAAGTAGCGCAGAATACGCGCACCTTTGCGCTACCCCGCTATTCTTCCCTCCCACTTCTTTCCCGAGAGGGAAAGGGTACCCGTCAATGAGCTTTACCCCTGTCAGAAAGGCATCTGCCATTTTCGAGGCGGTTGGGTCAACCTGCCCGTAGCAGATGGAAACGCATAGCATGATTCCGCCAGCGACAACGTGAAGTTTTCGTTTCATGTTTGGCTCCTTTCCCGAAGTCTACACAGCGAGTGAAGGCGACTTCTCGAGAACCTACCGCTATGAATTGCAATGGCATCGCAGGGACGCCCGGCCCAGAATCCGTCCTTAAATCTGCTCGGTCGTTCGGTTCGCCGGGCTCTTGCTGGCCGAGCATCGAGCGCAAGAGCAGACAAACTGTGGGTCCTTTTCCCTAATTTCATGCTGGCATTGTTGGCAGACGTAATGCTGAGCATCAAGTTCTCTCATTTTCTGCGGATGACCTGCTAATGTGCATCCCTTTGGACACTCCATTGTCGTTGCCTCCTGCAAGCTCCGCATTCTACACCCAAAAGGCTGGTCCGGCTTACATTGAAGCTCAAAACCCATTGCTTTGAGCCGTCTCATCTGACTTTCGATTTCGTTTTTAAGGTTAGAGGGGTCGGGGTCCTCGGCCATAAGCATTTCTATTCCTTTGTGCTCGTTCCTCCAAAGCCGTTCGTTAAGAATAATCACGTCATACATCTTCTTATATTCCTCTTGGGGGGAGAACGGTGAGGGGAGAACGGAGATCGGTCAGGTGCCCTTTTCGGGGCGCCACAGGTTGCGGAGTTCGTAGCTCGGGGAGAGGAAAAGGGTCGCGGTAGGGACGGACATTGCTGACCGCCCCCCGCACAGATCCGTACGGGCGCTACTCACGGTCGGGTGAGACAATGGCGCGGACCGGGCTTTGAATGATGCCGACGTTTCCATCGCCTCCCCTAAAATTCCGTACGGCGGGTTTCCCCCGGTACGGCTTAAAGGCCGGAATATCAGACGAGGCCTTCCCCGCAGCCGGGGTTGCCATCATCCTTCGTGCCGTTCGGCCTCCATCGGGGACGGGGACAGCCACCACCGTCTCTAATGTTCGAAGAGCAAGTGACAGGGGTAGGGAGAAACGATCGAAATCGAATCCCCCTCGCTCCGAACCGGACAGGCGGATCTCCCGCATCCGGCTCTCCAGTTGGTGGTTTTACCTCGGAGAGGATTGACCGGTCCGAACCGGGTCGCGACGGAGAAGGCTCCCCCAGTTCAGCCTAGCGACGACGCAGTCACCTTCGATTACAGGTTATCGTTTACCCAAAGAGGACTTTCACCTCTCCGACCAAGCATGGTTACAGTCGTGATAGCGCTGGCTTCCAGCCGGCACGGGAGCCGCCAAGATGGCAGCGTTACGTTCAAATTAGGACACTACCCGCCGTTGGGCCTCTGGATTTTCTACATTTTCTGCTCAATCAAATCGCACAGGCAAGAGTGGCTCTGGCACATGCACTCCCGCCGGTGCGATTAGAAAATGCAGGAACGTCAGGAGAAGGCGCAACTTTTTGGCACGGCAAAGGAGCGGAGCGCATCCGACGCCACGATCGCTCGTTGATCTGGGGGGCCAAGCCGTCCTCGTTCTACGTTTCCCGCGCCAATCAGACGAACGCTACGCGCATGAAAATTCATAAGTAGCGCTATAATGCCAAAAGACCTCCTAGGGTGAGGAAGCAAATGAAACTCAAACTCTTCATTGCGGTGCTGTGTTTGAGCAGTGTCTCGATGGCGCAGACCGTGTCAACAAAGGGCGAACCACTGGATAAAGTGCAGGTCCTGGCATTGCCGGGCGATATTGCCAACTCGCGGGTAGCCAGTGTGGTGGTTGAATGCGGCATTACCTTTGAGCCGACAACAAGCTTCCTCCAACTTCTCCAAAAAGCCGGCGCAGATGAAGGAGTCATCACCGCGGTGCGCGTCGCGCCGCGCTCGGAGGCAGGTCTCAAAACGGCGGGCGCTTCGCCAGCAAACGGTCCGCTGGAACGAGACCAGATTTTGGATCTCCTGCAAACCGGCGTGGGCAGCGACGTCCTCGCCAATTTGGTCGTCAAGCGGGGAATTGACTTTGAGCCCTTCGATGCATACCTGCATGCCTACGAGATTGCGGGGGCCCAGGACAGCTTGCTGAATGCTCTCCGGCAAGCTGGCCGATTAAAGGTTGGAACGGCCAGCGCCACGATTGTTCCCCCAAAGGGTGAAGGGGAAGGGCCAACCGCGCGGGGGACTAGCTCGAAGCGGCTTCGTGTGCCCGGAGAGCTCGAGGCGGCCAAACTCACCTCGGCGCCCCAACCGGAATACCCTCAGATCGCCAAGATGGCACGCATCCAGGGCTTGGTTCGCTTACAGGCCATCGTTGGGCAAGACGGCACGATTCAGGACTTGAGGGTCCTTAGCGGCCCCCCACTGCTTGCCAAATCTGCGCTGGATGCGGTTTCCAAATGGCGCTATCACCCTACGCTCGTGAAAGGTAGACCTGTCGAGGTCGAAACGGAGATTGACGTGAATTATGCGCTCAAGATGTGAATTTGAATAATCCGAGCGGCGCCCGCCGGCGTACCGATGGCTGGCGCATTCACGGCAGCCAATTTGCGACGTTCAGAAGAAGGAGGTTAACCGCGACAACCAGTCACGTCCCTGGCCGTGTGAATCCACAAGTTGTAGCACATTGGTGAAACGCACACAGACAGAAAGGCACTGTCCGCTCCTGCCTGCTCGACCGTCATGATATGATCTAGCGAGAATGATCCTCGAGTTTGAGTGGGACGCGAGAAAGGCCGAAGCGAATCGTCGCCGTCACGGGATCGATTTTGTATGAGGAAAATCTCCCCCAGTAAGAAACTTTCGGCCCCACGCGACACCATGCGGAAGGAATATCGGTTTGACTACAGCCGCGCCAAGCCCAATCGTTTTGCCGAAAAGATGTCGAAGGATGTCGTGGGAGTCGTCCTCGAACCGGACGTTGCCGCCGTTTTCAAGTCGTCTAAGGCTGTCAACGCTCTCTTACGTTCTGTAATCGCTGCGATGCCGGAACCCAAATAGCAACTGGGCTAACCAGCGGCTTAAGCTGTCCCCCGTGCATTGTTTTGTGCGGCCTGGCGCAAACTTCCCCAGCGGATATGGACGAAAGCCGCGGAGCGACCCCGTGGGACGGGACAAATCCGCGCATAGTACCGTAGACACGCTAGGTGCCAAGATTGGAGCCCCAGGGTGTTAGTACCATTGCGCTATTGTCACTGCCGTGGGACAAGTTAGAGTGGCCTAATGAGACAGCCCAAGGTCGCGCTCGATGCCAGGAGGCAAACCCGTATGAAGTACTGTCTTGATTGCGGCTTCGCTGGGGAACCGAAATGGCACACCCCGGGCACACTCGGAATGGAAATTTGTTTGTGGCTTTTGTTTGTCGCTCCGGGAGTTATCTACACCCTTTGGAGGCACTTTGCTAGCCGGCAGGCGTGCCCGAAGTGTGGGAGCAAACACATCGTTCCGACGGATTCTGCGCTCGCGCAGGCCGTCATCCGCCGTCTGTCGCCAACCGAGGCCCGGAGCCAGTGGTTTTGTATGGCGTGCGGAAAGCCGATCTTCAGTGAGGGCAGTTTGTGTGACAGATGCGCAGCCCAGTCAAGCGGAGCAAGTGGGGGCACAGTACCCCTCCAGAATTGAGCGCATTCGAGGTAGGGCATTAGTCGCCAAAAACCATGCGGCCCAGATCGTCCCCGAGGCGAGCGACGTCTTTAGGATCGGCGGCCGCGCGGAAACGCTCGGCGAGCTCAAAGAACTCCTTTTGCCTGCGCTTCTGAGCTTCGATCCCCTCTTCCACAAGCTCGACGATGATCCGGTTGGCGCTAAGGCGCCGTTGCTTCGCGAGGCTGCGGACATGCCGCGCCGTGTCGGCCGGAAGGCCTACGGTCTGACGAACGACTTTGTGAGAAGCAGACATGACACCGTTATACACCCGAATGATGATGCACGCTTTTCCCGGCCCGAAGAAGTTGGCAGGCAAAAGTTGAAAGTTGGTATTGCGGACATGTCGTTTAGGCTCGCGGGTTTTCGTTCGCAAGAGTTTTCGCTCACTACCTAGGGCCGAACGGCGTTCGGCCGGGGGCCAGCGCCGCTGGCCCCTACACGCTCGATTGCGGTTACGCGGCTTCGCGCTCCCAGCTTCGGACCCTAGCGTGGATAGGCTCCGGAATCATAGTGGACGGGACCAAATCTGAACCATAACCATCCGCTTCCGGGAATGGTAATTGATGCTCCTCCACCGAGGGTCCTACCGGTGTCAATTTCCAGATGCTCAGGGTCCGTTGTTACTCCCGCCGAGGGAGTCACGGTAAGATAGTTCTGGGAGATCGATGTAAAAGGCATCCCTGCCGTAGTAAAGCGGCAAGGCCCGTCAAAATCGGCGATATTGATCGCCTCGCTAGTCTTGAAGTCCTTCCAATCGCCTTTGAATGTGTATGATACAGAAATATCCGCAAACGAAACGGCGGCCCCGATGGAGTCACCCGTATACTTATACATGGCGTAGAGACGATTGTCGGTGTCCGCGATCTCAAAATTGCCTATTTCCAACCCTACAACAAATGCGCCGACCGCACTACCCTTCACGAATCGGATGGCCCAGTTCTTACTTTGCGGAATCTTTGTGGGCACGGGCGGCCGCGGCGGCGTGGATTCCGACGTGACTTGCACATAGACAGCGCGATCCTCATCCCGTTCAACGCCGAGCCTGTGGCCTCGATATTCGGCTAGTTGTATGCCCGAGGTATCTGGACCGTGGTAGACCAATCCTACGACCTTAAGATTATCTTTCAGATACTTGTAGACCTCGGCGACCCTGGCCCGCGCCAAGTCATAGTTCCACCCGTTGTTGGGCCTGATATTCATACCTGTCAGGCTGGCCCCGCCGCTAATCCAGATATGCCAAATGAATGACCGGTGCGAGGTGTTTACATTGTTAACAAGCGATGCAAGCCAGCCATAATGGTAGGGTTTTAGCTGAGGGCCATTGATATCGAAATCCCACAGGCTCGCATTCCAATGCATGGAATCGGTCGCATATTCCGTAATCCTTCCGGTCACACTGGTCCGGATGATATCTAAGGTTGGGTGCCGGAGCTGGGTGGGTAGGGTCATAAGCAAAGCCTCCTCGCAACAATCGACTTTTAGTTTGCCTTTTGCGTACATTATGTCACTAAACGGCTCCGATCATCAAGGTGACCGCGAGTCGCGCAGCGCGGCGGGGCCGCGACCAAAACTAATGAAACTCCCTGGCAGTTTCCGTCATGGTGTTTTTGGGCAAACGTCATGGTGCGGGGGGTGGGCTTTTCTCATGCCCGGTACCCCAGTGGCAGTCGTCCGTAATCAATCTGCATTGGGCACGTTACCCTGGTGGGCCCGTCATGACGAGATACGCCACTCAGCATGAAGTTCAGTGAGTAACTTGCACCGACTCCGCTAGCAGGGAGGGGGCAACCCGCGGCCCCTTGCGGTGGCCACTCCCGTTCTTGCCAATCGTTGGCGGGGCTTGATAAATTACTGGATTAACCTAATCTGCCGCCGCTCACGACGAGCGGGAGAAACGAGACGCCCCCTGGCCGGAGAAAATCTACGCAAATTAATTGAGCTGACAGCACACCTGCGAAGTCCGCAAGGATGCCCCTGGGACCGCGCGCAGGACTACGACACTCTAAAGGGGCTGTTGCTGGAAGAAGCCTACGAAGTGGTGGATGCCGTGAGCGCCCGAGATTTTGCTGGGCTGGAAGATGAACTCGGGGATTTGCTTTTCCTTATTACATTCTATTCCCGGATTGCCGAGGAGGAAGGACGCTTCGCCATCGATGACGTGGTAGAGCGCGTGCACGCCAAGCTCATTCGGCGGCATCCGCATGTATTCGGCGAAGTGAAGGCGGGAAACGCCGGCGAAGCGCTTCAGAGCTGGCTGGCCGTCAAGGAGCAGGAGCGGGTCACTGAAGGCAAGCACGCCAAGAACTCCGTGCTGGATGGAATTCTCCGCTCGCTGCCGTCCACGCTGGTGGCCCATGAGCTGGGAACGCGCGCGGCGGAGGTGGGGTTCGAGTGGAAGACCGTGGGTGATTTGCTCGAGAAGATTGAGGAAGAGATCCACGAGTTGCGGCAGGAGCTGGCCGCGCGACCGCCCAGCCCATCAGTGCGGGTGGAAGAGGAAGTGGGTGATTTGCTTTTCGCGGTGGCCAATCTCTCACGCTTTCTCCACTTCGACCCGGAGAGTTGCCTGCGCCGGGCCAACCAGAAGTTCCAGCGACGCTTCCAGGCCATGGAACAGGAAATCCTGAAGAGCGGCAAGCAATTGAAGGAATGTTCACTCGATGAGATGGAGTCAATTTGGACAGGCATCAAAAGCCGGGAAGCCCTGTAGGTTACTCCCTCGGGCTGTGCGAAAAAATCGAGCAACTGGCGGAGTGCATACGGGTTCAGAAAGAGGTCTGGGGCTACGCTGAGCATGAGTTTTACCCGCTGCGGTTGTTTGTCAATTTGGGCCGGATCGGGGGACATGTTCTGGGGGCTTTCACAACTGAAGGCGAGTTGGTGGGCTTTGTCGCGTCAATGCCCGCGTGGCACGGAAGGCATCGCTATCTCCATTCCTTGTCACTGGGAATTGTTCGCGGCCACGAAAATCGCGGCCTGGGCAGGGCCCTCAAGCTGGCGCAGCGGGATCTGGCGATGTGCGCGGGGATTAAGTCCATCGAATGGTCGTTTGATCCGTTGCGCTCGAAGAATGCGAACCTGAATATTAACCGCTTGGGGGCTCTGGTACGCCGCTATGAGCCGAATTACTACGGTCAGGTCGAGACCGATTCCAGCAAGGACTCCCGAGTGACCGCCTGATCGCGGAATGGTGGCTCGAATCGCCACGGGTCAGACAGGCGATTGCCGGTAAGCCTGTGCGCAACCCGCGGCGGAAGCCGACGCGCGCAATCGAGATCCCGATCGATATTGACGCCTTGATCCGGACCAATCTTGAGGAAGCCCGTGCGTGGCAACAGCGCATCCGCGCTCAATTTCAAGAGGGTTTTGACCATAAGATGGTGGTCACAGGTTTTGCCCACAACGAAAAGTCTGCGCACTATTTACTGGAGGCCTATGAAAATTGAACGAATCGAACTTCGAGAATTGCGGTTGCCGCTGGTGCATTTTTTTGAAACGAGCTTCGGGCGCACCACGACGCGCCGAATCGTTCTGGTGCGGGTCGATGCCGACGGGGTTGCCGGTTGGGGCGAGGTGACGTGCGGAGAAATGCCGTTTTACAACTACGAGACTCCCGACACGGCTTGGCACATCCTCCGCGATATCCTGATTCCCTGGACTCTGGGCAAAGAATGGCCCGCGCCGGGCGATGTGGCGCCGCGCTTTCGGCCCATCCGCGGCCACAACATGGCAAAGGCGGCGCTGGAAAACGCTCTCTGGCACATCGAGTCGCAACAAAAAAACCTGCCACTCGCCAAATTGCTCGGAGGGACACTCACCGAAATCCCTTGCGGAGTGTCGATCGGCATCCAGAACTCCATCGAGGAATTGCTGGAAAAGGTTGGAGTGGAAGTGGCGGCGGGGTATCAGCGAATCAAGGTGAAGGTCAAGCCCGGTTGGGATGTCAACGTGCTCGAGGCGATTCGCACGCGGTTTCCACGCATCCTGCTCATGGCCGATGCGAACAGCGCATATTCACTGGCCGACACTGCCCACCTCAAGGAGTTCGACCGTTTCTACCTGATGATGATCGAGCAGCCGCTGGGTTGGAATGATGTGCTGGACCACGCCAAGCTGCAAAAGGAAATCTCGACGCCCATTTGCCTGGATGAATCCATTCACAGCGCCGATGACGCGAGAAAGGCGCTGGAAATCGGTGCGGGCAAGATCATCAATATCAAGTTAGGGCGCGTGGGCGGATTCACGGCGGCCCGGCAGGTTCACGACGTCTGTCGCGCCCGGAATGTGCCGGTGTGGTGCGGCGGCATGCTCGAATCCGGCATCGGGCGCGCGCATAACATTGCCATGTCCACGCTGCCGGGATTCACTTTGCCCGGTGATGTTTCCGCCAGCAAACGCTATTGGAGCGAAGACATCATCGACCCAGAGGTGACGGTAACCGCGCAGGGGACGATCCACGTTCCTCAGACGACGGGATTGGGATACACCCCCAATTTGCAGCGGATTGAACAGTTGACGGTGCGGAAGGAGTCGTTTGAGTAGGACGACTCCTGCTGTGAAACGCACTTCCCGTGCGAGCCATGGCCGCATGCACTTGCTGATGTTGATGGTGGTGGTCTGCTGGGCCAGCAACATCATCGCCGGTAAAGAAGCGTTAACGGGGTTCACCCCGATGGCGCTGGCGCAATTGCGCGTGCTGGGCGCCGCAATCATTTTTGTCATCGCATTTCTAGCCACCGGCCGGATCCGCCGACTCCAATTTACGCAGCGAAAGTGGATCTTCCTGGTGGCCATGGCGGCGAATGGCATTGCCCTGAACCAACTCACCTTTATTGGCGGGATGGCGCGCAGCACCGTGGCGCACACGGGCTTGATTGTGGCTTTGGGACCCGTGATGGTGCTACTGATTGCGGTGGTCGTGCGCTTGGAAGTAATGACACTCTGGAAATTCGCGGGGATGATGATCGCATTTGCGGGAGTCGGCATCTTGACCGCCGACAAGGCAGGGCAGGGAAGTGCCGGCCATGGGGTTGGAGACCTCATCCTGCTCGTGAGCACCCTGGTCTTCGCCATTTACACGGTCCTGGTGAAAGAAGTGGCCAACCAGTTCGACTCGCTGACCCTAAACACTTTGATCTTTGTGCTGGGCGCAATCATGATGCTCCCTTTTTGCGCTCACGCGGTGGTGGTTACGAACTGGGCCGCCCTCAGGATGGAGGCGTGGTGGGGATTGGCGTTTATCATTATATTTGGGTCAGTGATTTCCTATCTGGTCTTTGCCTATGTCATGACGGAATTGGCCGCATCCCGCGCGGCCGCCTTCAACTATTTGCAGCCGGTCATTGCCAGCGGATTGGGCATCTGGATCCTTTTCGAACGGCTGACTTCGAAGGTCCTGATCGGCGGCGGCTTCATTCTAGCGGGGGTTTATCTGACTGAGCGTGAGCAGGGGGAAGAGAAGGCTGCGCAGACCTCCAACCCGCGCGCAGTCTGAGGCTTCCGATGAGTTCTGACGTACCCAGGCTTTAGGACACCCTTTCGACGGCGGGCCCGTGGTACTGTGGGGGCATGATAAGAGCCAGCAGCGCACCGCAAGCGAAGCCCCCGATATGCGCCCACCATGCCACCCCCCCGGACGCAGCGGTTTGAATCGAAAGCATCTGGAATCCCGCGATAGACTGAATCAAAAACCAATAACCCAGAAGCAGGATGGCGGGAACCTGGACGGTAAAAAAGAAGATGAAGAGCGGGATAAGCGTCGTGATGCGCGCTCCAGGGTAGCAAATGAAATATGCCCCCAACACCCCGGCGATGGCGCCACTGGCCCCGATGGTAGGGACGCGTGATCCCGGGCTGACGACGATCTGAACCAGAGCAGCGGCAACCCCGGAAATCAAGTAGAGCAGAAGGAAAGGGAAGTGTCCGACGCGGTCCTCAATGCTGCGACCGAATACAAACAGAAAGAGCATGTTTCCCAGCAGGTGCAGCCACCCGCCGTGCAGAAACATGGAAACAAAAATAGGAATCACCGTAAGTCTTGCGGGAAGTGTGGAAAGGGAGTGTCGAGAGAAGCGAGCGGGGATCAATCCATACATGAGGATAACGCGGTTCAGATGCGGGCCCAGTGAGAGTTCAATGATAAAGGCCCAAACATTCGTGACAATCAAGAGCAAGGTAAATGCCCAGAAAGAACGGCGGCGTATATGGTCAGTGAGGGGAATAGGTACCATGCAAAGGCATTTTACCGTGCGGGACCGTTTCTGCCCACTGGAAATGCAGGGACTCGGGGCTCGGGGCCCGAGCCTCGGGATTCGGGTGTCATCCAAGCCTCCGACCCCTAAAGTCTGAAAGGTGTCGTAAGAGCCCGCAAACCGCACCCTAATCCCAGAACCCGAGTCCCGAGTCCCGTGCCCCTTATCCTGCGACCCCTGTTCCGAGCAAACTATTCATTGAACACGAGGACTTTGCTCGATCCGCTAAAACGGATTTCCGTGATCACGCGGTTGCCATCGGCGGTCTGGTCGTAAACGACTTCGTCGAGAGGGTACATCGTTCCGCGATCCACAACCTTTCCTTCGGCGGTCGCCACAACTTTGTTTTCGTGCAAGAACGAAACCGTCGCCTCGGGGCTGTTGGTTTTCCATTGGATCTTGTATTTGCCGCCTGCCAAATGGGTTCCGGCTACCATCGCATCGTAACGAAGGAATAGATTTCCGGCATCCTTCGGTAGGGCCGCGGCGCCAGCAGCGACGCCGGCCGCGACGAAAAGGGACATGGCAACAATCGACACACTCAAAGTCTTTTTCAAATTCATCTCCATCCTCCTCATGAATGGTGGTTGCCCTGGGTGTTGATTCTGGCGACCTTGGATCCGGAACCGAATGGAACGCCCATCTGTTGGAACGAAGATTTCGCTTGCATTTGTAACTCAAGCGCCCCTAAAATCACGCGGGGTTAAATGAAATAGGGGAAGCCGCGAGGCTTCGAGTGTTTCCTGCGGGATTGTCGTTGCTCAGGCCGCCAAACCATCGGCAACGGCAGTCCATTTAACCCCGATTTTCTTACTGCCCACCCTTAAGACGCTGGAACGCGCCACCCGTTAACATATTTCTCGTCCCCACGCCTGTTGCCACCTTCGCCTATTAGACGCCCGACAACAGTTGTGGTTAGCGTCTGCTTGAGTCTCGTAACCTTTCCATGTCTCGTTGGCCTGTCATTCAATACCCTATACGCAGGAAAGGCGTGCTAAGTTTCAAATATCCCATCTTCCCCTTAAGGTGGCGTGAATCTTCTTTTACAGCATCATGAACGATACTCGGCGGCGAGGGGGATGCGTTTCCGCAAGTGGAGTGCGGATTCATCCGAGCCTGGCAGAATCCCCCGGCCGGAAGATACAGGAGGCACATCACGGGCCATTCCGGCGAGCGGGCAAGACCTTGATAACAGAACGGTACGGATTCTCCGAGGAATTATCTTGGATTTCCTCTGTCCGCTTTTGGGAATGACCTGAGCGAATTCGGACAAGTCCCGGGGTTGTTCCGTCTTTGCGCAACGGACCAATCCCCGCGGTTAGGCAGGAGCCAAGGCGCGTGTCGAACGTAGCGCGGGCGTCCCGCCCGCTGTCGTGGGAGCGTCCCGCTCCCACCGAGAATGCGCGGGCAAGATGCCCACGCGCCAGCGGGCGGGACGCCCGCGCTACGGCCCGGGGATCTCCGATTTCACTATTGTGGCGCACAATTGCCCAGGTGTTTGCGCGCCACAGCATGCTGCGTTGACCACGATGAGGGGCGGGGATATACTGCCCGGGGGGCATTTGGGGCGGATTTGCCCCCCTTTTCGCACCCGAGGTCGGTCTGCCCTCTCGGGTCTTTTGTTCGCTCACCGGCCTCACGGTTCACTATGAAATTCAAAGGCCTCTTCGGGGAACTTGTCAGGATCGTCAGCGAGGACGGCGTATTGTGGCGTCAGGAAGACCTGATGCTTTACGAGTACGACGCGCTTTCTTCGCTGCGGCAACCTGACGCCGTGGTTTTCCCTCGCAAGACCGAGCACGTTGTGCAGATTGCCAGGTTGGCGCTGCGACACAACCTGCCGCTTGTAGCGCGCGGGGCAGGCACGGGTTTAAGCGGCGGTTCGGTGGCAACGGAAGGTGGCATCCTGTTGGGCTTTTCCCGCATGAAGCAAATCCTGGAAATCGATTTGGAAAACCAGCGCGCGCGGGTGCAGCCCGGGGTGGTGAATCTTGACCTTTCGCTCGCCGTCGCGGATGAGGGCTACTATTACGCGCCCGATCCTTCCAGTCAGAAGGCCTGCACGATTGGCGGCAACGTGGCGGAGAATTCCGGCGGTCCCCACACCCTTGCCTATGGTGTTACCACCAATCACATCTTGGGCTTGGAAGTAGTGCTGCCCGATGGTGAGGTCATCCACACGGGAGCGAGCTACTGGGACCGGCCGGGGTACGATCTAACCGGGGTCTTTGTGGGTTCGGAGGGCACCCTCGGCATCGTGACCGAAGCCACGGTGCGATTGTCTCGCAAACCCGAGGCGGTGAAGACGCTATTGGCGATATACGACCAGGTGGTGCATGCAACGCGCACGGTGGCGGCCATTACCGCGCGCGGCATCACGCCGGCGGCCCTGGAGATGATGGACGGGTTCACGCTGCGCGCCGTGGAGGAAGCCACCCACGCCGGTTATCCCATGGATTGCGCTGCCGTGCTGCTGATTGAGGTGGAAGGTCTGAGGGAAGCGGTGGAAGAGCACGCGGATGAGATCGAGGCCGTTTGCCGCGAAAATCAGGCGCGCGAGGTTCGACGCGCGAAATCGGCGGAGGAACGCGACCTGTTGTGGAAAGGAAGAAAGACGGCCTTCGGGGCGCTCGGGCGCATCAGCCCCAATTACTATGTGCAGGACGGCGTCATCCCGCGCACGCGCTTGCCGGAAATGCTCGACTTCATTGGCAGCATCGAAAAGAAGTATGACTTGCGCATCGGCAACATCTTCCATGCGGGCGATGGAAACTTACATCCACTCATTATGTATGACGAGCGCGACCGCGACCAAACCGCGCGCGTGGTCAAGGCGGCTAAAGACATCATCATGCGGTGTGTGGAAATGGGTGGATCGATAACCGGCGAGCACGGCGTGGGCTTGGAAAAGAGCGACCTCATGCCGCTCATCTTTTCTGAAAATGATTTGGAATTGATGGGCCGAATCAAGAACCTGTTCAATCCTCTGGGTCGTTTGAATCCCGGGAAGCTTCTTCCCACGGGGAAAATGTGCGGGGAACTACGCGGAGGAATCGCGGGGGGAGGCCCGGTGTGACCCTGGCGGTCGATTCGGAATTGTCGGCGCTTGTGGGCACGTCGCGCGTGGTAAGGGACCACGCTGCCTGCGCAGCCCTGGCGGTGGATGGGAAGGTTCCGGAATGCGGTGTCGCTCCGGCTACGGCGGAACAGGTGGCTGCGGTCCTGCGCTACGCCAGCAAACATCATCTCGCGCTGATCCCCCGCGGCAATGGCACGAAACTTTCTATGGGGAATCCCCCCCGCCGGTATGAGGTTGCCCTCTCAATCGGGGAATTGAATCGCGTTATTCATTACGAGCCTGCGGACCTGACGATCACGGTCGAGGCGGGAATGACGTTCAGAGCGTTTCAGGACCTCGCGGGGCAGAGCGGTTTGTGGTTGCCACTCGATCCGCGCGGCGGGGGCGAGTCGAGCATCGGCGGGATTATCGCGGCGAATGCGGCAGGGCCTCTGCGGCAGGGTTTCGGTGGCCCTCGCGACATGGTTCTGGGATTGAAGGTCGCCCTCCCCGACGGAAAAATCGCCAAGACGGGCGGGCGAGTTGTGAAAAACGTCGCAGGCTACGACCTGGGAAAACTGCTGACCGGCTCCTGCGGGACGCTGGGCGTGATCGTTGAGGCCAGCTTGAAGCTCTTCCCCAAGCTGCCGGAGCGCGCCACCTTTGCCATGAGTGCGGGCACACTGGGTAATGCCAAGGACTTGCGCAGGAGCATCCTGCGGTCGCCGCTCGATGCCCTGCGGCTGGTCCTTCTCGATTCGCCGGCCGTGGCGCTGCTGGATGATTCAGCCCCAGGCAATGAGCGGCCGGGTGCGCAACTATGGATCGAATTGGGGGGATCGCACCGCGTCATCGAGCGTTGCATGCTTGAGCTGAGGCAACTCACCGCTGCCGTGGGGGCGACAATGGCGCGCCGGGAAGGTGCGGTAGAGGCGTGGGGTCGCGTTTCCAACCTGGCCCATTGGCTTCAGCAGAAATACCGTGACGTCACGGTTCTAAAGGCTGCGCTGCCCGCTGTGGCCAGCGAGGAATTTCTGAGCCGCGCGCAGCAGGAGGCCGAATCCGAGCGAATCCCACTCGCAAGCTTCGCGCAGGTGGGTTTGGGTATCGTTCACCTGTGCGTATTACAGGAGGATGTAGCGCGGACCTGTTCTGTAGGTCCGCGGCTCGTCCCCGATGGGCAAGGGAAAGCCGCGGACCTACAGAACAGGTCCGCGCTACATTTACTTGCCGGTCTGGGGGAGCGCCTGCGTAAAGCAGCGGTGGACCTTGGGGGGACGCTGGTTATCGAACATTGTCCGCTGGAGCTCAAAGGCCAAGTGGACGCTTGGGGTGCCGGCGGGGATGATCTTGAAGCCATGCGCAAAATAAAAGTTGCCTGGGACCCGTTGGAGGTTCTGTCGCCCGGGCGGTTTGTAGGGGGCATTTAGAAGGGTGTAGCGCGGACCTTTAGAGTGCGGCAGCTTGCTGCCGCTTTTGCACCAGCCACCTTGCTGGCTGGGAATTGTGCTCTCGGGCGAAGTTGCCGTGAGCAAGCTCGCGGGGTGAAAAGCGGCAGCAAGCTGCCGCACTCTAAAGCTTCGCACGCCCGCACAAGCTGTAGCCCGGCCCGTCCAGACGCATGGCGAGAAATCGGCGATAGAATTTGGGCAATTAAGTGGCTGAAACTTTGAAAACCGCGAACCCCGCGACGGCGAATACAAGCACGGAGAAGCGCTCGGGTTACGGCACGGGCGAGGCGCCGCGCTGGGTGGACTATTCCCGGTGTGTGCACTGCGGTTTGTGCTTGAACGCCTGCCCCACTTATCGCGAGCTGGGCCTGGAAATGGACTCGCCGCGCGGCCGCATCTACCAGATGATTCAGGTGGAGAAGGGGCGGCTGCCGCTGGGTGAAAGCTTCGTTCGCCACATCGATCTTTGCCTGGATTGCCGCGCTTGTGAAACGGCGTGCCCATCGGGTGTCGAGTACGGAAAGCTGGTGGAAGCGGCGCGCGGCCAGATTGAAAAATATTATCACCGGCCTCCGCTTACAACTTTGCTGCGCAAACTCTTCTACTACGAAATTCTGCCCCATCCCCGGCGCTTGCAATTTGTGGGAAAGCTTCTGCGCCTCTATCAACGCTCGGGGCTGGAAGAGTTGGTGCTTGCTTCGCGGGTGCTGAAGCTGCTTCCTGGCCGGCTTGAGCACGTGGCGCAACTCGCCCCGCGCATGGAAAAGCCTTTCTTTTATGAGCGTCTGGGCAAGACATTCCCCGCGCGAGCGGAGAAGCGTTACCGGGTGGCGTTGTTCGCTGGATGTATTGCCAACCTTGCCTTTGCCCGGCTGAATGACGCCACGGTGCGCGTGCTCACGAAGAACGGCTGCGAAGTGGTGATCCCCCGTGACCAGGGATGCTGCGGCGCCCTGCACGTCCACGCGGGCATTCGCGGCATCGCGCGGGATTTGGCCAAGCGCAATATCCAGATCTTCCTGGCCGGGGGGTTCGACGCCATTATTTCCAATGCCGCCGGCTGCGGTTCCGTGCTCAAAGAATATCCACTCCTTTTTGAGGAAGAGGACAAAGAATTCCTAGAACCGGCAAAAGCCTTCGTGGCAAAGTTGCGCGACGTCACGGAATTCCTGGCGGGGATTGACTTGAATCGGGAACTGGGAATAATGAAAGTGAGGGCGACTTATCAAGATCCGTGCCATCTGGGGCACGCGCAGCGCATCCGCACCGCACCGCGCAAGCTGCTGGCGGCCATCCCGGGGCTGGAACTGATCGAGCTGAAGGAAGCGGATATCTGTTGCGGCAGCGCGGGCGTTTACAACGTTGTTCACAACGAAATGTCGGATCGATTGCTCGAAAGCAAAATGCGCCGCATCGGCGAAACCCGGGCGGAACTGGTTTTAACCGCTAATCCCGGCTGCCTGTTGCAGCTTCGCGCGGGGGTAAAGCGCGAAGGCACCCAGCGGCGAGTGATGCACGTGATCGAATTGCTCGACGAAGCGTATAGAATTGGCGATTGATCATTGGTGATTTGTGATTGGTGATTTGCGATTGGTGATTGAATTCGCGATATTCCACGGGCATCCGTTCTCAGGTCTCAGCAAGAACTCTTGCTGCCTACCGACGGTTGACAACTGAGGACGTTCAATCAGCAATCACCAATCACAAATCACCAATCATCAATTGCCAATCACAAATCGACAATCCAAAGCGAGGCTTCCAATATGTCCACGAATACACCTCCGGACCACAATAATGTTCTGGCGCCGACGGACGATCCCCGAACACACCATCTTCAGGACTACGAGGCGCGCGCTGCGTCGTTTCATTGGGAAGATATTTACAATGAGTTTGACTGGTCGAAGACCGGCAAGGTGAACATGGCGCATGAGGCCATTGACCGCCACCTGACGCGCGGCCGTCGCAACAAATTGGCGCTGATTTACACCGACAAGGAACACACCGAACGTTTCACCTTCGAGGACATGTCTCTGCAATCGAACCGATTCGCCAATGTCCTGCGCAAGCTGGGCGTGGCGAAAGGTGACCGCGTCTTCGTGTTTCTGGGGCGGCGGCCCGAGCTTTACGTCGCCATCCTGGGCATCCTGAAAATTGGTGCGATTCCCAGTCCCTTGTTTGAAGCGTTTATGGAAGATGCGGTGCGCGATCGTATGGCCAACGCGGAAGCCGTGGCGTTAGTGACATCGCCGGCGCTAGTGGAACGCGTGCCGCAATACGATTTGCCTTCCCTGAAGCACATTATTCTCGTGGGTGCCTTGCCAAGCGAGTTGGCGGAGGGTCAAAAGAGCTACGAATCCCTGATGGAAAAGGCTTCCGACGAGACGGAAATCGAGTGGCTGACCCTGGATGACCCGCTTATCATGCATTACACCTCCGGTTCGACGGGAAAGCCCAAGGGTGTGCTCCACGTGCAAAAGGCCATGCTGGGGCATCTGATCACCGGCCGCTGGGTGCTCGACATGTGCGAAGACGATGTCTATTGGTGTACAGCCGACCCCGGCTGGGTTACGGGAACCTCTTACGGTATTTTTGCGCCCTGGCTCAACGGCGCAACCAACCTGATCCGCGGCGGCAGATTCAATGCCGCCGATTGGTACGAAACCATCCAACGGTTTCGCGTCAACATCTGGTACAGCGCTCCCACGGCGTTCCGCATGTTGATGGCAGTCGGCGAGGATGTGGTGCAGCGATATGATCTTTCCAGTTTGCGGCACGTGCTGAGTGTGGGTGAACCGCTGAATCCTGAGGTGGTATGGTGGGGCTGGAAGACCTATGGAAGGCGGATCCATGACAACTGGTGGATGACCGAAACAGGTCATATCCTGGTTTCGAATTATCCCTCCATGACCATCCGCCCGGGCTCGATGGGGCGGCCCATTCCCGGAGTGTATGCCACCATCGTCGACGACGAGGGAAAAGAAGTGCCGCCCAATACGCTCGGCAACCTTGTGATAAAGCCCGGGTGGCCCGGCATGATGCGGACGATCTGGAAACAGCCGGAACGCTACGAGACCTATTTCCGCATTCCCGGCTGGTATGTTACAGGGGATAGCGCTTACCAAGACCCGGATGGCTACTTCTGGTTCCAGGGTCGGGTGGACGACCTGATTATCACCGCCGGCGAAAACGTGGGGCCCTTCGAAGTGGAAAGCTGCCTGGTGGAACACCCCGCCGTGGCGGAAGCCGGGGTGATTGGAAAACCCGATGTCATGCGCGGACACATCATCAAGGCGTTCATTTCCCTGCGCGAGGGCCATGTGGCCAGCGATGAGCTGAAGAATGAAATCCAAAAGTTTGTGCGGCAAAAGCTGGCAGCCCACGCGGTGCCGCGTGAAATTGAATTCCGTGCCAAGCTCCCCAAAACGCGCAGTGGGAAAATCATGCGCCGCGTCCTGAAAGCGTTGGAACTCGGCCTGCCCACAGGCGACCTTTCCACTCTGGAGGACTGAACATCGATAGACAGGATGGACAGGATACTAAAAAGAAGAAGACGGACGAACGAAAACAGCAACACCCATGCCACCGCCTGTGTCTCTGCGGTCATCAACGGGCCGCGTTGCCTCAACATCCGGCCAGGAAACTCAACCATGGATAAATGGGGATAGCCAGAGTAGGAAATTGATGGACAGACTGAAGACCAGCTATGAGACGGTTCTGCCATTGGTGTCGCAACGCGAGGGGTTCGAAGCGTTGTTCCAACATTCGGTCAATCGCTCTACTCGTGAATGAATAGAATACTCGGGTTTTCTTGTTCCTTCTTTGAATCCTGTCCATTCTGTCCATCCATGTTTATAAAGGATTCCACTATGAATATGAAGCATGAGGCGATTACACGGGACGTGACTGGCTGCGCTTTTGAGGTTATCAATGAACTGGGCGCAGGGTTTCTGGAGTCGGTCTATGAGAAGGCTTTGCTTCTGGCGGTTCGCCAAAAGGGCTTGTCAGCTTTATCCCAACATCCGGTCACGGTGATGTTCAGGGGTGAATCTGTGGGGGAGTTTTATGCCGATATACTCGTTGAGGGGAAGGTGATCGTTGAGCTGAAAGCGGTCAAAGGCCTCGCCCCCGAACACCAGGCGCAGGTCATCAATTATTTAAATGCCACCGGCATCGAAGTCGGCTTGCTCATCAACTTCGGGAACCCCAAACTCGAATACAAACGCTTCACCCGAAGCAAGGACTTTGAACATGGATAGACAGAATATTCAGGATTTGGGTTCTGGCATCCATGGTATGCCTACCCTCCGCATTGGTGTGAATGAATCGCAGCTTTAGGGCCGGCGGCAGACTCGTTCTGTCAGCGCAACACTCGACTGCGTATTCGGGATCTCTTTTTCTGTTCATTATCTTGTTAATCCTGCCTATCCATGTGAATAAACCATGGCGCTTGATTTTTGCCTTAAGCGGGCATACCCTCATCCTTGATTAGGCTCCCTCGCGGCTGATGCGGCCGCACCCTCGCATGGGAGTGATTCCAATGACTGCCATCATCAAGGTAGCCATCGTGGGCGTCGCAGTGTGCTGGACGATCACCGCTTACTTTATCTGGAAATGGGGGCCGGGGCTGAGGAAGCGCTTCGTGCGGTGCCCCGAACGCAAGGTGCGAGCCAGCGTGCTCGCGGATCAGCGCGAGGCGGAATTTGGTACTTTGCGCGTGGTGGAGGTGAAGGAGTGCTCGCTCCTTACCCCTGCGCACCCGGATTGTTCAAAGCAGTGCCGGGTGTGCCTGTAATCGCGAACAGCGCCGCGGGCATCGAAGCCAGAACCGTGATGCGAGCCAACGGTAGTGGTATGGCTTGACGTAGAGGCGGCTTTACGCCGCCATTTGGCGAGGTAAACTCGCCGCTACATCATCAAACTGTAACTACCGAGCCAACGGGGCTCTTTCCAAAAAGAAGGGGGAGCCTTGCGGCCACCCCCCTGAAAGTTCCTGCTTACATCACTTTAATGTTTATTGGCCCGCGTTCTGACCGGCCGATCCGAAGGTGAGTTCTTCATCCCATCCTGCCGGACGAATCGCTGTCACCACTTCCGTATCCCCTTGAATGACAGCGTCAATCTCTGTTTCCTCGTTCTTTTTCTGCTCGGTAACCACTTTGGCCTCGGTGGTAGCCATGAGCTTACCGTGCTGTGAGAACGTAACGGCGGGTGTCGGGGAATTTTCGGAAACCGCCATTCGGTAGGTCCCCGCCGGCAGCGTGGTTCCGTTATTGAATTTCGCCGTGTTGCTGAAAGTCACGCTTATTGCACGTTCCTTTGACTTGTGGGAACCTCCAGCCGCGAACCCAAGACACGTCGTAGCGAGAATGGCTACAACGAACCCAACGAACGATTTTCGCATTTGCATAAACTACACAACCTCCTGAGTTGTCGATTCAGAGCGGCAACTGCTCTTGCGTATTGCCTTGTGGCGGCGATCGAAGGGCACACCTCAACCCCCCGCGCCGAAACGCGTCAGGCTGCCAGCGCGGCCACAATCTATATCGCTCCGTAAATTGCCCTTCACTAGTTTTGACGTTGCATTGCGGGCTGGGGTTGTCCAAATGCGCGGCGCGGTGGCGGCATCACCAGTTGAGGCGCAGCGAGAATTGAATTTGCCGGGAATTTCCGGCCGAATTGATATTGCCAAACTGTGTTGTTCCAACGATTAAGCCGGGACGGTTGAAATTCGGGTGGTTAGTGAGATTGAAGAAGTCCGTGCGAAAAACCGTGTTCAGCTTCTCCGTAATGCGGAAGTGGCGCTCCAGACTTACATCCCCCGTTGCCAAGCCGGGGCTGCTGATGACGTTGCGGCCTTCATTGCCGGGAATGCTGTATGCACCCTGAGCGTCAGTGAAAATCGGTGGCGGTACAAAGGCGCCCGTATTGAACCAGTGGTTGGGATTGCGCTGGCTGGTGGGTAGGTTGGCGCTCGAGATCAGGTCAGGGCGATCGGTGCCATTCGACTGCGTTCCACTCAGGGCGGTTGCCAGGACGGCCGTAAGCGGCTGTCCGCTCTGAAGCGTGGTGATGCTCGCCGCCTGCCATCCGCCTAGGAAATAACTGGGAACACCGGCTTTTACCCATCTGCGGCCGGGCCCGAAGGGCAACTGCCAAACTCCGGACAAGGTCACGCGCTGCCGCATATCGAAATCGGAAAGGCCATATTCCGCACGCATATTGTAATTATCCTGCGGCTGGTCGGTGCCATCGAGGCCCGAGGCGGTGTCCAGGGACTTGGCATAGGTGTATGCGGCGACGAAGGAGAGTCCGCCGGAAAAGCGGCGCTCCAGACGTGCGACCAGGGCGTTATAGTTTGAGTTAACATCCGTGTCGCGTATGAACTGATTGGAGCCGGGCTGCGGGTGATAACCCAGTCGCTCGCCGGGTAGGTTCGGGACACCTTGGTTCTGAAGGCCACGCCGCGGAAGCTTGTGTCCATCGGACCCGGTGTAGCTCAAGGAGAGAACCGTATTCGTTGTGAGGGCGTGTTCGTAGGAAAGACTCCACTCATAAACATAACCGTTCCGAATGCTGGGAGGCGAAGAGACGGCGGTGGGTTCCTGATTGCCGAGCGCATATCCAAGTTGGTAAGAGAGGATGGGCGGAGCGTAAGACTGGCCGCACGCCCCGGGGCCGTAGAAGCGGCACAGATCGAGGCCCAGAAGGAATTCGGTCAGCGGCGCGCTCAAACGGGTTTCGGCCGTGTAATCAAGCTCCATAAGGGAGTTGAAAACACCCAGGCCGCCGCGAAGCGCGTTTTTCCCATTGCCCGTGAGGTCGTAGGCGAAACCAAGGCGCGGCGCCCAATTGCTCCAGTCGGGCTTGATGAGCGAATTGGGCAATCCGGCTTGTTGCGATGTTATGAATTGCAAGTTGTAGCTGGAACTGAGCTGCTGGATCAAAGGGTTCGCCGTGAGCGCGGCGGCCTGTCCGTGATTGTTGAGCACGATGAAGCGCTCGGCATCGGCGGGATCGAGAATCGAAGCACGACCGTCAACGTTGACGGGAGGGCTGTAGAACTCCTCGCGCAGGCCGTAGGTGAGGGTGAGACGGGGCGTCGCGTGAAACTCGTCCGAGAAGTAGGCTCCCAGGTAGTCAAGGCGATCGTTGCCGCCGGAGTTTCCGGCTTGCGCATAGGAAAGGAATGGACGCCCGAGGAGAAAATCCGAGAAAGCTGTGCCGGAGACCGAGCTCGAGCCATCATCGAATTGGAAAACTCCCTGGCCAAAGTCTTCCACCAGGTAGAAGAGCCGCAGCCGGCGGACGTCCCCGCCAAGCTGGAACGTGTGCCGCCCCTTCACCCACACCAGGCTGTCGGTGAACTGGAACGTGTGGTTCTTGCGGTCCTCGGGCTGGAAGATGTCGCTGTCGCCCAGATCGGCGTAGCCGGGAAGGTCGATGGCCGGAATGCCGTCGTTGGTCGAGCCCGGCGCGCGAGTGATGCCCAGCGATTGCAGGAACCCGCTGTGAATGTTCTGGCCCTGCTTGGTTCCAGCAAAGTAGGAGTATCCGAAACGAAAATCGTTGATGAGCGTCGGTCGAAAAATGGAAGTGAGGCCCAGCGCCAGGTTGACGCCGAAGTCATGCACGTCGTCACCAAAACCCGGCGGCGCGGGGGGATTGTTGGCAAAGCTGTCCGGCACAAAAGGCATCGTCTGCGTGTCGCGGGAAACGAGAATGCGGCCAAATAGTCCCTCATTGGGGCTGATTTGGTGATCGATCCTGCCGGTGAATTGGTCGGCTGCCAGGCTGTGCAGGCCGGTGTCGATGCTATTATCCGCCCCCGTCGCGGCATTCACTTGGTTGGGCAAGGGAACTCGAGCCAAAAGCGCGAGCGTCAAGGGGTCCATGTCGGCCGGAGATATCTGATTGCCGGAAAAAGGCAGGCCGGTCGAGGGGTTGATGATCGCGGGGAAGTCCTGGCCCGTGGCGGGATTGATTCCATTGAAGTTACCTTCGCGCTCCGCGGCAGCGGGTAATAATGTCGTGTTGGTAAGGCTCTGGCGAATCCGGAAGCCTTCATAATCGGTAAAAAAGTACGTTTTCCCGTGGATGAGCGGCCCGCCGTACCGCATCCCACCTTGGTTCTGGCGAAAAGGCGGAATCGGAAGTAATGGGTCATCAAAAAAATTCTTGGCGTCAAACGCGCTATTGCGAAGAAAATCGTATGCACTACCTGAGAAGCGATTGGATCCCGACCGGCTGACAATATTGACCTGCGCGCCTGACACCAGTCCTTGGTCGGCGGAATAGGAGTTCTCAACCACGCGGAATTCCCGGATGGCATCTGTCGAAGGGCTCACCGTCAGGCTGTAGGCAAAGGGCTCAACGATCGTGATGCCATCCAACGAAAAGTTGTTACGCTCAGACCGCTGGCCGTTTACCGAAAAACCTAATCCCAACCCGGGAGTGTTGAATTGTTGCGTGGCGCTATTCGGATAAGGCGGGACCGCGCCGGCTGCCAACAAGGCGAGTTGCGAGAATTGGCGGCCATTCAGGGGCAGGGAAGTCACCCTCTGGTTTGAAAGCTCATCGCCAATGGCCGGGGTTGCCGCCTGGACCAGCGGGGGGTGAGCGTCCACTTGCAGCACGGCCTGCCCGCGGGGGAGTTGAAGCGTGAGATCAACGCGGTCCGGCTGCCCGACTTGCAGCGAAAGGCTTGATACTGTGCGGGTGGCAAAGCCCGGGGCCGCTACCGTCAAATCGTATGCGCCCACCGGCATTAGGGGGAACGTGTAAAAGCCTTGCTGATCCGTCTGAGTTTGACGGACTTGCCCCGAGGCAATGCTTTTCAGCGTCACTTGCGCCTGCGGAATCACTCCGCCGCTAGGGTCGGTAATCAATCCCTCCAGATGGCTGTTCCAACTCTGCGCGCGGAGTGTGCGTGGGATTAACGAAGCTACGAGCAATCCTAAAATGGCTGCGAAAACGATGAATGATGACAAATCAGATTTGTGCTCAGTCAAGCGTCTCAAGGAAAAGGCCTCATGGCGGGGCAGGGAGAGGAGGGCCGAGCGGAGGAACACCGATACACTTGTCGCTAGCTCCCCGCGCTCATCGCGAGGGCAGCATTGTCCGACAAACGTAGGCCGGCTCTAACCTTCTTTCATCCGGACTTTACCGTCGGCCCCGGAGTTTCACCGGATCCTGGGGCGCTAAGTACAGTGACAAGTTATTAGTGGCGAGTGGCAAGCAAGAGCCTTTTGACTCGTCACTTGTCACTCTTCACTCGTCACCGTTCTTAGCGCCCCTCGCGGGCTTTACCGCCGATCGGGAATTGGACTTGCGCGCGCTACTTCGAGCCGCAAATCCTCACCCTGCCCCGAAGGTTTTGCTTCCACCTTGAATTTACCACCTTATTGTGGATATCTCAAGAATCCCCGAGAAAGCCCGCTAATACCCAGTCTTTACTGAGCGACATATTGTCCTAGCGTTTCCGATCGTGAGACCAGAGCCTGGTTGCGTTGGCGCTTACTGAATTCCGCCCGCGGATGCGGAATCGCCATGGCAAACGCCTGAAGAACAGCAGTTTGCGATTAAACTTGGTCAAACTCCTCAGCCAGCGGATATAATCGCTGCTCATTAATGATGTCGCGTCTTCAATAAAGCAGGAGAGCATGGGAGCCAGTTTGTCCGAATCCAATCAGGTCCGCCGGCGCGGCGAGCCCTGGGCGCTTGGCACGGTGCTGGGCTACGCCTTGGCCAACATCTTTGATGGAGCGGGGGTAAAGATTGCCGGCCCCTTCATCGGACCGTTATTGCGGGGACTGCCGAGTCTGGCGTTGGGCGTCATCCTGATGTGGAAGCATCGCACGCTGGACCAGTTGCGCCCCGGTTCGCCGCAGTACATTGGCCGGCGCCCTATTCTCGCTTTCGTGGCTGCGGGCATTATCTCGACCATTGGGCTGTTCTTGTATTACCTCGCCATGAGTTTCGGCGGCGTGAGCATCACCGTGCCCGTGCAGGAGACCTACGTAATCTGGGGAACGCTCATCGCCTGGATTTTTCTCCACGAGCGCATTCACCGCTTCGCCCTGGGCGGCGTGGTATTGATTTTCGTGGGTTTGATCGCACTTTCTTCCGGCCAGTCGCGCGGACAGCCGATCTCACCGCATTGGCACT
The DNA here is from genome assembly GCA_050010335.1 of Terriglobia bacterium. Lineage (GTDB taxonomy): Bacteria > Acidobacteriota > Terriglobia > UBA7540 > UBA7540 > Bog-366. The sequence continues at coordinate 2,917 of JBEKLF010000081.1, read as the reverse complement.
GGGCCATTCCCCTCGGGCTCACGACAGCGTTGACCTATGGAATCTCCGGCGTGTTGTGGCGGGACGGACAACTGCGCGGCGCGCACCAGTCGGTTGCAATTTTTCTTCAATTTTCAACCAGCGTGGCCGTCGCGTTCGCCGGCTTGCTTGTGGCCGGACGACTTCCCAATTTGCCGGCGGCGCCGTGGCGGGCTTGGGCGGCCCTTCTGGCCAGCGGAGTGCTTTCCGGCGTCTTTGCTATCTATTGCATGTTTACGGCGCTGCGTCTGATGGCCGTGGCGCGCGTGTACGCTTTTTCCTCACTAACGCCCCTGGTGGCGACGCTGTTTGCGCACTTCTTTCTGCACGAATTCCTCAATGGTCTGATGCTCGCGGGGATCGCCCTTGTCTCCGTCGGCGTGATCCTGACCCAGGTCTTTCGGCCGAAAGACGAACGCCAAGCCTAGCAGTGATTCCCAGGGAAGGGGACTCGATTCGACGAAGGGCACGGCGCAGCACAGCCGTCAAAAAAAAACACTTGACAACCGGCAGAGCATGCAGTATGTTCTGAATTGTCAGAATGAACTGACCTCATTATGCCGACCCTCGATCCCATCACCGAGAAGTTCATCCTCCACTGGGGGGAAATGGGAACGCGCTGGGGCGTCAACCGGACCGTGGCGCAAATCCACGCGCTCCTCTATCTGTCGCCTCAACCCCTGAATGCCGAGGACATCGCCAAGACGCTTTCCATCGCGCGCTCCAATGTCAGCACCAGCCTGCGGGAACTGGAAAGCTGGGGGATTGTCCGGGCCATCCACCTGCTCGGTGATCGCCGTGAGCACTACCAAGCCATGAAGGACGTCTGGGAAATGGCGCGGGTCATTCTGGACGAACGCAAGCGCCGCGAGATTGATCCCACAGTGAACGTTCTGCGCGAATGTCTGCGCGACGTCAACGGCAAGGGGCCGGCAGAGACCGAAATGCGCGAGCGCCTGAAAGCAATGCTGGAGTTTGTCGAGATGCTGACCTCCCTCTATGCGCAAATCTCCCGGCTGCCCACCGGGACGATCCACGGGCTGTTGTCAGCCCAGGGCAAGGTGCGGAGACTCCTCGCCGGCGGTCGCGCCGTTCCTGCCCCCGGGGAGTGAAAATTTTTTGCCTGGAGATTTCAGTGTATACAGAACTAACTGATACTTCCGATGCCCTACAGCCACGAGGATGGGTTCTTTACGATGCCCGTTGCTCCTGGTGCAAGGAGGGAATTCAATTCTATTTACATTGTCCTGGTGCTTCTGGGGTTCAGCGCTCTGTATTGCAATACCGTAAATTCTTGTTTTTCTAGCGAAGATTTTGCGCGCTGCGTAGGGGCACCCACGAGCGGTGTAGGCGTTAACCTAAGGGTTTGAGGCACCCGAAAGCCAGCGAAGCGGGCGTTGTCATTTTAGCCCACGGCGAGCCAGCCGTGGGACTAGATACGAGCGGCGGACAAGTAAGCCCCGTACGGGGCGACATACGGCGCCGCGCACGGAGAGTCGAGCACGAGCGGGGGCAGCCCTTGGCTGCAGAAAAACCCGGATGCCGCCCGTGCCGGGGCTCACAGACTTTCTTGCCTATTCGCATCCCACGGCTGGCGCCGTGGGCTACAGGATGCCGGCCGCTACGCGGGCTTACGGGCCCTTCCGCCTTAGGTTAACACCTACACCCCTCGTGGGTGCCCCTATGAGACCCGACTGGTTGCGGCTTCGCCGCAGCCTGGGCTTTACCCTCTGTGGGTTGCTGGCGTGGAACATCGAGCGAATCGGAATTGCGACGCGTGAGGTGGGGGAACTTGCGAAAAGAGGCGCACCATGGCGAGCAGGGAATTCGACGTCGTAACGGGGGCGTTCGGCTATACCGGAAAGTATATTACCCGGCGGCTCCTGGCGATGGGCCACGAGGTCAGGACGCTTACCGGGCATCCGGAGCGAGGGGCGGCTTTCAATGGGAACCTCGAAGTGGCGCCGCTTCAGTTTGAGCGTCCGGTCGAATTGGTCGAGAGTTTGCGGGGCGCATCAACCCTCTACAACACGTACTGGGTCCGGTTTCCTCAGGGGGAAACTACCTATGAAAAGGCAGTTGATAACACCCGGATCCTCATTGCCGCCGCGCGGGAAGCGGGAGTGCGCAGGATCGTGCACCTCAGCATTACCAACCCCTCCAAGGACTCAGAACTCGGTTACTTTCGGGGGAAGGCGGAAATCGAGCAGATGATTATCGACTCAGGACTCACCCATGCCATCCTTCGCCCCACCGTCATCTTCGGCGTGGAAGACGTGTTGATCAACAACATCGCCTGGCTGCTACGCCATTACCCGCTGTTTGCCATCCCGGGCTCCGGCGGCTACCGGCTACAACCTGTCTTCGTCGTGGACGTCGCCGAAATGGCGGTAGCCGCGGGTAAGGATACTGGGAATATCGTGCTGGACGCCGTCGGGCCGGAAATCTATACCTTTCAGGAATTGGTACAGTTCATCGCCGGCAAAGTGGGCAGCCGCGCGAGGATTCTCCACCTGCGGCCGGCCTGTGCGCTGTTCCTGTCGCGACTGGTGGGTCACGCCGTCCACGATGTGGTCCTGACACAGGAGGAAGTGGTGGGATTAATGGCAGGATTGCTCGTTTCGGCGCATCAACCGACCGGCCGAACTCGTTTGAGCGAGTGGGCGAACCGCCACGCGCACCTCTTGGGGGTTCGTTATACCTCAGAGTTGCGGCGACACTACCGTTAAAACTTCCGGCCCGTTCCACGGCCCGTGGAATCACCCAGCACTGAAATCTTACCCAAGAATCGCGATTGAGCGATGGTAGGGTGTTCCTGAGATGGTGGAAAGATCGTTTGCCGCGAGCCGTGGTTAATCCGGGTGAGGTCGCGACTCCATTGCGGTCAAGATTCAGGGGT
>JBEKLF010000080.1:0-30954 GCA_050010335.1 Terriglobia bacterium | reverse complement strand
GGTCGAGGTGGTCCTTTGCGTCTGGCGCCGGTTGGCATGAGGAGGAAGTACTGGCGGCCCTACGGAATTCAGAGAATCAGGTCCACTTCGCTTGATGTGTGCAGGCTTGCCGAAAGCTCACGAACTTTACGATTGACGACCTTCCAAGCGTTGGTGGCTTCGGGAGAGGAGTCCAGCAGAAGACGTGTTATCCCTTTGAACTCGTCCGAGCGCTGGTGATGACATGGCTGTTTTCCGGGCTTCGGATGAACGAGATTCTCCGCTTACGAGTCGGATGTGTCCGGTGGCATCGAGAAGATGTCGGCGCTTCAGCGGATGGAGGGGGACGTGAGGGAGACCGCGTGTGTTTTCTGGACGTCCCTGTAAATAAGACATCTACGGCATTCACGAAGCCAGTCGACTCCATGGTAGGAGAGGCGATCAACAGATGGGAGAAAGTCCGTCCTGCACAATCGAAACTCACTGACGAGAAGACTGGCGAGTCCGTCGATTTCCTTTTTCTTGATCGCATGAGGCATGTTAGTCCTGGTTATCTCAACGACACCATCATTCCCATGCTGTGTCGAAAGGCCGGTATTCCGGCCCAAGATGTTCGGGGTAACATTACAAGTCACCGCGCGCGGTCGACGATTGCGTCCCAGCTCTTTAATGCCAAAGAACCGATGACGCTTTTTGAACTTCAGCAGTGGCTCGGTCATTCGACCCCAGCCGCCACTCAGCACTATGCCAAAATCACCCCGACGAAACTGGCAAAATCGTATGCGGATGCAGCCTATTTCGCGCGGAACCTTCGTGCTATCGATGTCCTGATTGACCAGGATCTGGTGAAGAGCGGCCGCGCGGCAGATGAGTCGTGGAAATTTTTTGATTTGGGACACGGATTCTGTACGTACGACTTCTTTGACCAGTGTCCCCATCGTATGGCTTGCGCCAAATGCGCGTTTTATCTGCCGAAGGGTTCGACGAAAGCGCAGCTTCTTGAAGCTAAGACCAATCTCCTCCGGCTCCGCCAGGAGATCCCCCTGAGTGACATAGAATTGGCAGCAGTAAATGAAGGGCTCGACGCCTACGAGGCACTGATAAACAAATTGTCCGAAGTGCCCACGCCTGCCGGGCCTACGCCCCGGGAACTCGCCGGCTTCCCGCTGGTGCAACTGCGCCAGCCTATACCCAAATAGGTCCCGACTCAGTGGCACCAATGGTCAACGGCTCGGCGTGCGGGGGATAATTGGGGTTCGAGACACGTTTCTAGGTGCGCTGGGACTGTACCATCGTCGAACGCGTTACGGATGGTCGTCTCCACGGCTTTGTAAAGGAGAAGTTGCTCAAGATTCCGCGCAAGGACTGGTTAAGAGCATTTGAACATAGAGGCGTGGGCTCGACTTTCGAACGCGCGCGACTGATTCGGGTCCTCACGACCTCTCCGCGCCGATTCCGGTCCCGCGGTCGTCCCGTTATCCGAAGAATTTCTGCGGCTGCGCTAGGAGCTGGTTCTGAATTTCCTGATACATGACTTTGACGAATTACAGTCCGTGTCCACGGAATCGAGGAGCCAACCGTTCCGCGCGGGCCGCTCCAAGCCGTTCCGACGGCCCGCCGCCCGCTGGCGGGTTACACCTGGCTCTGTAGTGCGAAACTGCCGTTGACAGCGGGCCCACATGGTGTAGAGTGGAGCGGCTCGGAAAGGCCAGAATATAAAGGGTGATAAGGAATCTGCGCGGAGGATGACATGGCGCGGAGCTTAACAGTTCTTTTCATCATGCTGGTTGGAGTTCAGCTTGCTTTGGGGGGCCAGTCTCAGACCGTGAATGCACCTGACCTCACTCGTCAGCCGACGCTTTATGTGGTGCCCTATGCCCATCTTGATACACAGTGGCGCTGGGAGTTCCCCCAGACGATCAGCGAATACCTGCTCAAAACGATGCGCGTGAACTTCGACGACATCGACAAGTACCCGCACTACGTTTTCAATTGGAGCGGCGCCAATCGCTATCGTCTTATGAAGGAGTATTACCCCACCGACTATTCGCGGATCAAGGACTATGTCGCTAAGGGCCGGTGGTACCCGGCCGGCTCCTCGGTGGAAGAGGGCGATGTGAATCTGCCCAGCGCCGAGTCTATCTTCCGCCAAGTTCTTTACGGCAATGCTTATTTCCGCGGGGAGTTTGGTAAGGCCAGCGCTGAGTATATGCTGCCGGATTGCTTCGGATTTCCCGCGTCACTTCCGACCATCTTGGCGCACGCGGGGGTGAAAGGGTTTTCGACGCAAAAGCTGAGCGCGATGTGGCAACCTGCCCCTCATGTAGGTGGTCCCGGCTCCCCGGAAGACACGCCGGAAGGTATCCCTTTCAACGTCGGCATTTGGGAAGGGCCGGATGGCGAGACCGTGCTCGCGGCGCTCAATCCGGAGAGTTACGGAAGCCGAATTCGCACCGACCTCAGCAAAACGCCGCCACCGCCTCCCGCGATTCCCCCCGATACTCCGCCGATCATGAAGATGATTGAAGAGATGACGCGCGAGCAGGATTGGGTGAAGCGTATTGAGATAAACGGCAAGGCGACGGGCGTCTATGCCGACTATCACTACATCGGGACCGGGGATATTGGGGGCGCGGTCGACGAGGCGTCGGTGAAGCTCCTCGAAGCCACCGTGACGAAAGCGACCACGGTGATGCCCCCGCCGAGCAACCCGCTTGCTGAATTCGGTCTGGCGCCGGAACCCGCCGCAGCCCCGCTGACAGGTCCATCCGTGCGCGTTGGTGACGGCCCCGTTAACGTCATATCGGCCCCGGCCGACCAGATGTTCCTCGATATCAAGCCGGAGATGACGGCGAAGCTGCCGCGCTACAGGGGCGACCTGGAACTGATTAACCACTCCGCCGGCTCTCTGACTTCGCAGGCCTATCACAAGCGCTGGAACCGCAAGAATGAAATCCTGGCCGACGCGGCCGAAAAAGCTTCCGTTGCGGCCGCATGGATGGGTGGACGCTCCTACCCGCAACAGTGGCTGAATAATGCCTGGACGCTGGTGCTTTCCGGTCAATTCCACGACACGGGGGCGGGCACAGCGACTCCTCGGGCCTATGAATTTGCGCAAAACGACGACGCGATCGCCCTAAACCAGTTTGCATCCGTACTGACCAGCGCCACGCAGTCGGTGGTGTCGGTACTCGACGCGCAGACGGGTGGAATGCCTCTCGTGGTCTTTAACCCACTCAATGTCGCCCGGGAAGATGTGGTGGAGGCTGCCGTGCCTTTCCCCGGCGCGGCGCCCAAAGCCGTGAAGGTGATTGCGCCGGACGGGCAACAGGTCCCCGCGCAACTGGAAAACGGCAAGGTACTGTTCCTCGCCCGAACACCTTCGATCGGGTACTCCGTGTACGACATTCAGCGCGCCGAATCTCCCGTGGGGTCAACGGAGTTGAAAGTCAGCGAAACATCGCTGGAGAATGCGCGCTACCGCGTCCAGCTTAACTCCGACGGCGATGTAGCAAGCATCTTCGACAAGTCGATCCAGAAAGAACTGCTTTCAGGGCCCATCCGCCTGGCGATCTCGAACGACGCGCCGCGGCAATTTCCGGCTTGGAATATGGACTTTGACCAGGAGCAGGCGGCTCCACTTGCTTATGTTTCCGGCCCGGCGAGAATTCGCATTGTTGAGAACGGCCCGGTGCGAGTGGCCGTAGAAGTCTCGCGCGAAACCAAGGACTCGAAATTCGTGCAGACCGTACGCCTCGCGGCGGGCGACGCGGGCGCCAGGGTGGAATTCAGCGATGCCGTTGATTGGCGGGGTCTATCGTCGAATCTGAAAGCCGTGTTTCCGCTCTCGGCCAATAACAAAATGGCGACGTACAACTGGGAAGTTGGAACCATCGACCGTCCCACGGCCTATGACCGGCAGTTCGAAGTTGCTTCACATCACTGGATTGATCTCACTGACGCGAGCGGCAGCTACGGCGCTACGATCCTGACTGACGTGAAGAACGCTTCCGACAAGCGCGATGACCATACCATCCGGCTGACCTTGATCCGCACTCCGGGGCTGCCGCCCGATGACAGCCCGAACCCTGTCGACCACATCATGCGCGAGGCCAGCAAACAGTATACCGACCAGTTCAATCAGGATTGGGGCCATCACGAAATCCTCTATGGTGTCGCTGGACATGCGGGCGATTGGCGCCAGGCCCAGACCGACTGGCAAGCCTATCGACTGAGCACGCCCCTCGTGGCCTTTGAAACCCGCAAACACGCGGGAGCGCTAGGCCGGAGCTTTTCGTTGGCGACGGTTGACAATCCGCGTGTCCGAGTCCTGGCTCTCAAGAAAGCTGAAATGAGTGACGAATTCATCGTGCGCCTGGTGGAACTGGACGGCAAAGCGGCGCCGCACGTCCGGGTAAAGTTTGCCGGACCCATCGCCGAGGCGCGCGAAGTGAACGGGCAGGAACTTACGCTCGGCCCAGCGACCCTGGTTAACGGCGAACTTGAAACCTCTTTCGCGCCGTATCAGCCGCGCACGTTCGCCCTCCGCTTGGGCGCTCCCCCGGTTCGAACCGAAAGCGTTGCGTCGCAGGCGGTCTCGCTGAAATACGACCTTGCCGCCTCGAGCGAGGACGATACGAAGTCGGTGGGTGGATTCGACGCGCTGGGTAATGCTCTGCCTGCGGAGATGCTGCCACCTGAACTCACGCTCGATGGCGTGAGATTCCAGTTGGCTCCGGCGGGAACAGGCAAGCCCAACGCGGTGGTGGCCAGAGGTCAAATCATCGATCTGCCGGCGGGCGACTTCAACAAGGTCTACCTTCTGGCGGCCTCAGCCGCGGGCGATCAGAAAGCGATATTCCAGGTCGGTAGCCACCCCGTGGAGCTCACGGTTCAGGATTGGGGCGGATTCATCGGCCAATGGGATACTCGGCTCTGGAAAGCTGCCCCGGACACGATAACGATCGGCGGACCGGGACTGTTGGGAGGTAACATTCCGGAGCGCCAGGTTCCGCTGCGGAAAGACTGGGCAGTCTCGGCCAACCATGCGACGTGGGACCTTAAGAATCCCGGTTCGCCCAACTGGTCGCCGAGGTACCCGGAAGATTTTCTGGGATTACAGCCTGGGTACATCAAGCCGGCAACCGTGGCATGGTACGCATCACACCACCACACCCCGAGCGGTCTCAACCAGCCGTATGCTTACAGCTATCTTTTCGGATACGCGTTGGACTTGCCGGCCCACGCTCGCACCCTCACGCTGCCGGTGAACGACAACGTTCGCATTCTGGCAGTTTCGGTGGCGCGAGAGGAGCCGGGCGTGACCCCCGCGCAACCGCTCTACGACAACCTAGCTCACTGACCGTGGTTCCTTGGAGAGCACGCCCCGCCTCCCTTCGGTTGCTTCAAAAGGGCGGAGTGGGGCCTCGACGTAGAAGGACCTGCTCCGCCACAATCGTGATGGAGGGAATCGAGCTTGGTGTTGAAAACACCCAAGCTCCGAGTGAAACCACGTCCGTCGCTTTTAGACCTTAAAAGCTGTCCGTGGTGAAATTCGTAAAGGTAGCTTAGTTGCGCCCCATCGGAATGAAACCCGTCCAGATCGTCGAATCGAGCCAATCAGTGAATAACGGGTTCGCGGCGTCAAGCTGGATCTCCTGGAATATAACCCTCATCGACCGCGAACAAACTCTGGATCACCGTCCACCGGACCGGCCCACTGCGATCAGGCACCTGGGTCCGCTTCTGCCTCAGAGCGCTCCGAATCCATTCGGCCCGGCCGTTTGGTGGGCCTCCCCTGCGCTACGCCCTTAACGCTCCGCCTTTGGCTCCGCAGGGCTTCGCTCCGGGCAGGCCCACCAAACGATAGCAAAAGCAGAGCAAAAGCCAGGAAACCCGCATTTGTCATCGGTTGGGAAAAGGTTCCACGCGAGCCTTGACAGTCATATTCCACATAACATACATGTGTCCCGCTTCTTGATATCGGGAAAGAGAATTGGGTTGTTCCCGGTGCGCTTCGGGCAGGCCGAAGACGCTCCCGCTGCTGGTAAGAGGTTTGGGTCGCTGGTGTCGAAAGGCGCGGTGGAAAGGTCGAGGTGAATTTCCCGCTGAATCCATTGCCGAAGGTCGCGAACGGTGATGGTCGCCTGGGCTCCACGGTCTTTGAGAACGGCGGAAGGGTTTAGATGCTGCGGGAAACACTCGGCAAAGGCGCGTTCCTGGTCGGGGATTTGCAGTCTGGCAATCTCCAGCGCGTGCCCCACGGTGAGCTTGCCTTCATAGAATGCCTTCTGGACCGTGGGTATCAATTCGGTGAGTTTGAGCCTGCCAAGAACGTACGCGGGACTCTTTCCCACTTTGGTGCCGATGACTTCCACGGTATAGAGGTCGGGATTCTGCTCCATCAATGCCTTATAGCCGAAAGCCTCGTCCAATTCATGCACATCGGCACGATGGAGGTTCTCGATTATTTGCACTTCAAGGGCTGCGCTGTCGCTAAGGTTCACAATGCGGGCGGGGATGGACGGCTTTTCGGCCAGCTTGGAGGCCCGATAACGGCGCGCTCCTACCACGAGTTCGAACAGGCCATCATCACCAGCGGGATGGGGTCGAACCAGTACAGGTTGAAGCACACCGTGGTCTTTAACGTTGGCCGCCTTATGTGGCCGAATCTATTATGTGGCGTTCGGGTTTCAGCTTTTTGGTTGGGTGACTGGAAACTGCGCGAGCCTTTCGCTCTACCATTCGCCGCTAGGGAGGCACTATCTTCGGTTCGGCGGCCATTTTCTGTGAAGCGGACTTCACAGGCGCAATCCTGCACCGGGATCGCAACTGTCCCGCCAACAGCGATTTGCAAGGAGTAGACGTAGCCGGCGAGCTTCCGTCCAGATTGGGATCACTAAACCACATCACATGTTGGCCAAGCCGACGCAGTTCGCAGCGCTCGCAGCTCATCAGGCGGTGCGCGACATCGAAGTTGGAATTATGCGGCCACCGCCGCCCGGCGGCTCTCCCAGTAATCCTCAAAGCGGCCGTTAAGATAAGAACAACGTAGAGCTAAGATAGCGTTGGCTCCGCGGACGGTCCAGAACATTCCTGACTGCTTGAGGCGAGAAGGGACGACGGTTTTGCATCCGGCTTCGATAACCCCCGAACCCACAAACAGGTGTTGGCGGCGGAACTTGGGGTAGCGCGTGCGCTTCGCATTCCTGGCAAAGTAGTCCGCTTCGATGCGAATCTTTTCCGTGAGTTCGGGGTTGCGGGATTGGAGGGCGCGGAGCGCCCCCACCAGCTTCTCGATTTTCCCCCGATCCAGGAGGCGCTTCTGCTGGAGCTTCATCCAAGCCTTCTGCTTCCCTGGGTCGTTCGGGTACAACTGGCGCGCCAATTCCCACAGATGCTGGCGGGCGTGGTAAAAGTCGACAATCAGAATCGCACCCGGAAAGTGTTCGGCGACCAGGTTCCAAATCCATTCGGCGCCGTCGCCCATCACCACCTGCTTTTGACCACGGCCCCAGCCCCGTTTCCAGGCTTCCCGGTAAAGGCGTCGGCCGAACTCCTCGGCGGTTTCGCCGGCGCCCGTGTAGGTGGTGGAATCTGGATCGCGGATCGGGTAGCCCTTTCCATCCCACGTCGTCTGCGTGAACACGCACCCCAGCTTGACTTCTCGCGTATGGGCCGGTTGACCCGCGATCTTGCCTTGCCGACCCCGCGTCTCTTTTTTCACCACGGGTACACCGGTTCCATCCATTTGCACATACAGGATGGGAGTCGGCGCGGCGGCCACGGCGGGTAGGGGTCCCGGCAGGGCTTGCGGGTTCTCCCCTTGCTCACGCTGCCCGATATCGGCACCGAGGGCTTCCGCCGTACGCTCCACCGATTTCGCCGTCACTTCCAAACCCGCCAGGACTTTTATCTGTTCGCGCCCCTGATCGAAGGGGACCGCTTGGCCCACCAGCGCCTGCATGCGGCGCACTCCGGGAGAGAATTCCGTATTCTCGACGTCGAGTTCGACATCGACGGGGCATTGGCCGGTGTGACAATTCGGGCACCAATAGTAGGGGCGGGAGAGGCGTGCTGGACCGACGATCGTCAGCAGGGGCTTGGAACGGATTTCTTGATACGGGGCGGGGCGGCCACAACTACACGGCCCCTGCCGCTGTTCGGGTGCCGGAGCCGCGAACTGCAGGAGCACGGTAAGCACCGCCGCCCCGGCCTGATGGAGAGTGGAGCGCAGGGCGGTCTCGACGGCTTCCAGATCGGTCCGGTGCTGTTTGCGGCGCTGGGCAAAGACCCGCGTCAGGAGATGGTTTACTTCTCTCGCGACCTCCTGATGGATTGCAGCAGCCGTTTTTTTTCCTGCTCCGTCCAACCGCCGCGCTGCGTCTCGACAGGGCGCAGCCGGCAGATCTTTTCGTTGAGGGTAATGAGGTTCTGACTCAGTTGCTGGAAGCGGTGGAACTCCGTGACCTCCTGCTGCGCCTTGCGGAGGGCCACCGGATTGGGAAAGGACTCGGTCACCGTCTTGCCGGCGGTTCGCCGTGTCAGGCGAAATTGCGGCTCATGTCCGGGATCGTGGGGTCGGGCGCAATGACAGGAGCGCTTGCCGCAGCGTCGCGTCGTGGCGGTAATCGAACCGGGGCGAAAATCACCCAAACGGAGAAACTCCTCCAAGAGTTGGGACCGCTGTGCTTCCAAAGTCTCGATGTCATCAGCCATGGGATCTCCTCTCTGGGCGTATTTATACGCTCAGAAGCATAGCACGAAAAAAGAAAACCTGCAAAATACCACTTTCAAGTCGCACACCCCATCAGGTAGAAGCGCTTGACAATGGAGTCCACTATGAACTAATCTTCACGCACCATGTCTCAACAGTCCGTAACGCTTGAGACCCTTCAGCAGTTGCAGAAGCATGTCCCATCCATTGTCAAAGCCGTGAACGCTAATCCATCGCTGGCCTTGGCGGCCGCGGTGAATCCGCTGTTTGCCCTCGAGGAGCTGGACTACCAGATTCCCAGCTCTCTCCGCCGGACCGTGGAGCACCGGATTCGCTTCTCGGAGGAGCAGTGCTCGCACCTGGAGAAGTTGTCAGCTGAGATTCATCGTGAGCTGGGGCATCATTTCGACATCGAGTCCGAAACCGAGCTGTCGCAAGCGTTGCACAAAGCGCTGAAGTCAGGCGAAGCCAAGAGGCTTCCCGCCCAATTGACGCTTCGACCGCAAATGAAGTGGGTGGAGCGCCAGGAAGACCCGCTGGAGCATCTGCGCGACGCGCATCCAGTGATGAAGGCACTTCTGGAGTATCGGCGCATCGAAGCCAGCGAGCCCCGGCTCGGCAGCCGCGAACTCTACGACCAGGTGCGCAGCGGAGCGCAGCCAGTGCCCGCCAAAGCCATCACCTTCAAGCTGAAGAGGGGTCCGACACCGCAATAAGCCAAGGGGCCGCACGATGCCGAGCACGGGAAACTTCGATCTGGTCGCCGAGATCACGCAGGCCAAGCTCAATGAATTGTTGCAGGCCGCGTATCAAAGCTCCAAGATTCCTCACTCGGTGAATGTGCCCGCGGGCACCTCGTTCGGACCGTATCAGCTGTCAGACGGGGTGGTGCAGATCTCCTCGAACGGACTGGCGCTGGTCATGGCGCCGCCCACCGGCGTGCAGATCACCCTGCCCTCCCAGACTGGCGTTCAGATCGCCAACCCGCCTGTCTCCAGTCTCACGACGTTCAATTTCACTGCCAACATCCTAGTTACGCTGCCTCTGGGTCAACTACCCGATCCTGTTGTCAAGGTGGGTTTGATTACCGACGGGTTGCCGCGAGGCAATGTGAGCGTGAATCTGACCAGCAATCCGGTTCCGGCGGTCACCCCGGCCTTGATCAATGAATACGTCGATCAGGAATACGCGAACGGGACCATCCCCAACACCGTGAGCCAGCCCGGGGTCTCGTTTGGCCCGTTCACGGCCGATGCTTACCTGGAAGTCTTCAACAGCCAGAGCGATCCGACCAAAGCCATCACCACCACGACCGTGGCCGGCGGAGTCGAGGTCGACATCCCAGTTCACCTGCGTCTCAGCAATCTGCAGCCGACGGGCGCCTCGCCCATTGGAGTGGGAGCCACCCTGGCCATTACCGTCCCGCTGGTAACGGCGAGCGACTCGATCACTGCGAAGTTCAGCGCGGCGACGGTGACGGTGAAAAACTACGGCGCATGGCCCGTAGAGCCGGAACAATCGAACTACAACACCGATAAGGCGGGAGCCACATTCTCCGGGATCAATCTCGACAATCTGCTGCAGGCGCAGCTAACTGCCTATGCGACGCAGTTTGCCCGCGCCCTCCCTGACCAGACATTCTTCATTCCTACGCAGGCTGAGATTGAGACCTTCATCGGAAACCAGGTCTACCAGTCGCTGCTTACTACGGGCAACATCGGCGTGTGGACGCCGAACCCGCCCCCTGGCAGCCCCGTGACCGTCCGCGACGTCACTCCCCGGGCGCTGGCCGATGCGGCGGCGCTTGGAATCAACTCCAACGCCGGATCCGACCCCAGTGTGTGGATTAACTTCATTCCCGCCGGCCGCGACTTCGCCATCGCTGTCAACGGGTCCATTGTGACCCAGTCGGTTAACGACGCGGTGCAAACGAAGTTCGGCAAACTGCCAACTACCCTGCACAACATCAACGGTCACGACGTAGAGCTGAAGTCGGTCAATCCTTCTTTGCAGGAAGGCTCCATCCACCTGGAGGGCGACGTTACGGTGATCGATGCGATCCTCGGCAGCATCGACGTCGATGCCAGCTACTCGGCGGACGTTGGACTGACCTGGCAGAACAGGGCCGACGGCACGCAGATGGTCCAACCCGTCACCCTGAACAGCAGCGTGGGGCTCTCGACGCTCGCCTGGATCATCAGCCTGCTTCTGGGCTTTATCACCGGAGGGCTAGTTGGCGGCATCATCACGGTGGTAGTGCTGGTGGTGGTGCAGAATCTGGCCAGCAATATCGGCGGCATCGTCATCCGCGATGATGTGACCCAGCAGGTGGTGGGAATCGGCGCTTGGCCGCAGACCCTCGATCAGATCGGAAGCGTACAAGCGTCGTTTTCCGACCCCATCGATATTCATACGGATAGTGTGGTGATGTCGGGATGAAGATCATCAGCTTTTACGCGACCACCGTTGATGCCCTGGCTCAAGCGCACGGGCCGTATACCGTCGATACCGGCACGCTGATTCAATTCGTCGGCGGTCCTAACGTGGGCAGCACCGACTTCTCCTGGGATTTCGGGGACGGTGCCACGGCCAACACCCGCATTGCCACGCATACCTACGCCGATGATGGCGTCTACGTTGCCAAGCTGACCACCACCGTGAATCAGCCGGGCGGTGTCACTACGCGGCAGTTCGCGAAGGTGATCGTGCGGAATGTACCGGCGATCATCGATCCTATTCCGGACCAGACAGTTCTGGAAGGTCAGGAAGTGGAATACTCGGCCACTTTTCACACCCCCGAGTGGCCGGACAAGCACACGGCCAGGTTCGACTTTGGCGACGACTCTCTGCCCGTCCAGGCCATGGTGACTGAAACCAACACGGAGCCGGAAGCTCGCGGCACCGCAACTGCGAAGCATGCCTACTGCCAGGCGGGCGATTACACAGTCGTGGTGACGGTGCAGGACGAGGACGGCGGGATTGGCACTCGGCCCTTCACCGTTCATGCCCAAAACGTGCCACCCAAGGTGGTGGCCGGCGATCTGTTTACCTACGCTTGCACACCCGTCACCCTGCAAGCTTGCTTCTACGATCCGGGTTGGTGCGAAACGCACACCGCCACGTGGGATTTCGGGGACTGCACGCCGGTGTCGCCGGCGCACGTCGTGGAGACTCACAAGCCGCCGGGAGGCGTGGGCTCGGCCACCGCCTCTCACGTCTACCATGACTGCGGAGAGTTCCACGCCACCTGCGTGGTGACCGACAGCGCAGGGGGGGTGGGGACGGCCTCCATCGTCGTGCGAGTCGTGGACGTCCGCAACAAGCACTTTGAGGACGGCTTCCGGCAACTAGTGGTTGGGCAGGTGGCGAATGCGTGGGAGCCTTATCCGGCCGCGCCGCCCTCCGCGGGTGAGAGTGTTTCCCTCAGTGGAGCGCAGGTATTCGCCGCAGAGAAGAGCATCTTTCGCCGGGGCGAACATTCGCAAAGGATCGCGATCCCAGCCAAATCGGCGGCGGGTATCTATCAGCAAGTCGGAGCCAATCCGGGATGGGACTACCAGGCAACCGCCTGGTTTCAGCTTGATCAGCGGAAGGGCGGGACATGCCGCCTGGGCCTGGATCCCGCGGGTGGAACCGACCCCACGGCCGCTACCGTGGTGTGGAGTGAGTCCCGCCAGGATACAGAATGGACCGAGCTCTTGGTGGTCGCCACGGCCACGGCCAGGCAAGTCACGATTTTCCTGGAAGTGAACACGCTCCCGCCTCCTGCCCAGCCACCCTTTCAAATACCCGACCAGGGAGAGATCGCGGCCGATTCACACGGCACCGTAACCTACTTCGATGACGCCGCATTGTTACCTTACTTGTGGAAGCTGAAGAACTGCTTCGGCGAGACTCAGAAACCCTCTCCCCAGTGCGTGGATTGGAAAGACGAGAAGAAATCGCGCGAGGTCCCTTCACCCTATCAGGACGGCGGCTTTACGTTCTCATACAGGACGGGTCAGGGACTGCTGATTGTCGTTTTTGGGCCACCACCCGGGCAGGGAAAGTTGATGATCCCTTCGCGCGGGCTCGAAGTGGCACTGCCCAAGCCGGCGATGCAGGTGACCGCGACTGTATACAGCACCAGCCAGGCTCCCGTCGAACTGACGGCGTTCGCGGCCGACGGCAGTCAGGTGGGCACGGCCAAGTCCCAGCCTGGCCGTAACACGCCGCAACAGCTCACGATTGATGGTCATGGCATGGTCAAATTGCTTTTTGGGAGTGACGTGATCGAAGGAACACTCATTCGGCTTTGTGCCACGGAAGATGTTGGGCCTGCCCCAGATACCTGGGTTCCCGTGACCGGAAACGTCACGGGACCGTTGCGGGGTCAGTAGTCCTGTGGTAGCGTGAAGAGGTTCCGTTTCGCTCACGCGAGAGGAGAAATCATGGCAACCGAAGAGAGAGTGCTGAAAATCACGCAATGGCCGGAACAGCAGGCGCAAGTAACACACAGTTTCAATCCTGCCAAACCGGCCTCGGTGAGCATTTCAACCGTGCCGCAGCAGCCTCTGCAGGTGGAGATGGCCATGGCAGTGTCGTCTCGCGAGCCCGTGAAACTGTGCGTCTCGGTCTGCGAACCTATCTGCGCGCACAGTGAGTACACCATCGGCATCGATGTGTTTGACCGGCCGGTGGCGTCGATCACGGTGCGGGGTACGACGAAACTGTTCAACTGCTCCGAGAAGAGTGCGACGCTGAAATAAATATGGCCAGAATTCGCCACATCGATAACGAAGCCAGGAAGAAGCAGCCACCTCGGCACTCCAAGCCTGCTGCTCCCGCCGAGCCTGAGCCGGCTCCGGTTGCGAACCAGACCACCAACCCGCAACCTGCGGATCAGGGAACCGCGGCTGCGGCGTCACCACCGATCTTCAAGACTTTCGCAGACACCACCTCCCAGGTGGTGAAACAGGCGGCCTCGATTCTTGAGGAAGAGATCGCCGCCGGCATTGTTGCCGCGCGCCAGATCGAGGACAAGTTCATTGATTCCGATAAGGTGCGTTCCGGAAAGCCCGATGAAGTGTTTCAGCGCTTCCGGCGTGACGCCCATGAAGTGGTGGACATCGTTATGGACATCGTGGGCGCAGCGGCGATCAATGCCACCCGCATGGCGCAGCGCGCCATTTCGATTCGCGGGGGCGAGCGCAGCGCCCCGGAAACGGCATCCACTCCCGTCCTCACCGTGCCCCAGCCCGTCAAGCCGGGCGAAACTGGTGAGGTTTCGATTGCCATCGAAAATGACGGCGAGACCCCTGCCGAACCGTTTGAACTCCGTCCCACCGATCTGGTTAATGCCTCCGGAGATCGCATTCCGGCGGATGCCGTGCTTTTCGATCCCAAGGTCATCAGCGTCGCGGCTCACCAAAATCAGCGCGCACTGGTGCGCGTCAGGCCGCCGGAGGACACCCCTTCCGGCACCTATTCAGGGCTGATCCAGAGCAGCCGGCCCGATCAATTGCGCGCCGTGCTGACGGTCATCGTTGCCTAGCGGTTCTTATGCCTGAAACCCAAGCGAGCGGCGGCCAGGCCTATGGTCCCGTCCTCGAACGCCTGAAGGTGTATTACGATCTGACCATGCAGAAGCTTCTGCGCACGGTCCCCAAGAAGGCTCCTGCGAAATACCTTTGGGACCTAGTGCCGTTGTATCCGCTGCGGGGCGGCAAAGGCTTTCGCCCCGGGCTCTGCATCGCCACCTGCCGCGCATTCGGCGGTTCGACCCAGGCGGTGTTGCTCTCCGCCGTGGCCCTGGAATTGTTCCATAACGCTTTTCTCGTCCACGATGACGTGGAAGACGGCAGCGAATATCGCCGGGGGCTGCCCACGCTCCACACCGAGCACGGGGTGGGGATCGCGGTGAACGTGGGAGATGCCATGAACGTGCTCAGCATCCGCCCTCTCATGGACAACCTGACGCTGCTGGGGCCGGAGCTGACCTGGCGTGTGTTTCAGGAAATCGAACACATGGTCCGGGAATCAGTGGAAGGTCAGGCCACCGAGCTGGGGTGGGTGCGGGAGAACGCCTGCAACCTCACCGAGGCCGACTACCTGCGCATGACACTGAAGAAGACTTGCTGGTATACCTGCATTCACCCCTGCCGCATCGGTGCGCTAGTGGCCGCACCCAAGAGCGATCTGGATCGATTCAACCGGTTCGGCTATTTCATGGGCGCGGCGTTTCAGATCCAGGATGACGTGCTGAACCTGGTGGGCGATCACAAGAAGTACGGAAAAGAGATCGGGGGCGACATCTGGGAAGGCAAGCGCACCATGATTCTCATCCACGCCCTGAACCAGTCGTCCGCAAAGGAGAAGGAGCGCCTGAGGCGCTTCCTAGCAACGCCCCGCGTGCAGCGCACGGCGAAGGATGTTCGCTGGGTCTACCGGGTACTGGCGAAATATGACTGCATCGAATATGCGAGGTCAGCGGCGCGGCAGTTGGCGGGCGCGGCCCTGTTTGAGTTCTACAAGGCGTACGGGTCTTTGCCCGACTCCGAAGACAAGCGCTTCATGGAAAGGATTGTGACCTACATGATCGAGCGGGATTTGTGATTCATGGAAAAACCTGGCCCCATCCTTCCGCCCCACGCCGTCCCGGCGCCGAAACGCCTCCTGCTGGCAGCGCCGCGAGGGTTTTGTGCGGGCGTCGAACGGGCGGTCACCACGGTTGAATTGGCCCTGCACATCTGCGGCCCGCCGGTTTTCGTTCGCCGACAGATCGTTCACAACCAGCACGTAGTTGATCGTCTGCGGGGGCGCGGTGCGGTGTTTGTGGAAGAACTCTCGGAAGTGCCCGAGGGCGCCGTGGTGGTCTTCAGCGCCCACGGTGTGGCTCCCGACGTCCACCGGTGTGCCCGCGAGCGAGATCTCCAGGTCATCGATGCCACGTGCCCGCTGGTAACCAAGGTCCATCTGGAAGCTCGCACCTACCACCAACGTGGCCTCAGTGTGTTGATGATCGGGCATGCTGGCCACGATGAGGTGGTGGGTGTGCTGGGCGAATTACCGGGCGTGATTCAGCTGGTGAGCTCGGCCGAGGACGCCGCGTCTGTGCAGGTCCCGCATCCGGACCGCGTGGGGATCCTGATGCAGACGACGTTGTCGCTAGACGACTCGCGGGAGGTCCTGGCCGTTCTGCGGCAGCGGTTTCCGGCGCTGGTCGTGCCTCCTGTCGACGACATCTGCTATGCCACCCAGAATCGGCAACGGGCGGTGCGCGCTCTGGCGGCTCGTTCGGACCTGGTCATCGTCCTCGGCTGTGCCAACAGCTCCAATGCCAACCGGCTGAAGGAAGTAGCTGAGAGCTGCGGTGCTGCGGCCTGTCTGATGAACGACCTCGTCGCCATGGATTCTTCCCTACTCCACTCAACGCAGACGGTGGGGTTGACCGCGAGCGCCTCCACGCCTGAATATATTGTGCAGCAGGCCATCTCCGTTCTCGCCTCCCACGGCTTCAGCGAAATGGAGGAAGTCGTGGTAGCCGACGAGAACGTCACCTTTATCCCGCCTCGGCAGCTGAACTCGTCCGTCGTCCCCGCACACGCCATCCGGAGCGTTGCCCCGTGATCCGCATCCGCTTGCGAGAGAGCGCCGATGCCGATGTGGCCATCGTGGGAGCGGGTCCAGGGGGCGCCGCCGCAGCTTGTCACCTGGCGCGGGCGGGCTTTCGAGTGGTGCTTCTCGACCAGCGCCGCTTTCCCCGCGACAAGGTGTGCGGAGATTTTGTCGGCCCGGCAGCCATCGCCGAGATTGAGCACTTGGGACTGCTATCGCTTCCGGTGTTTCGGGATGGCAACCCGATTCGTCGCGCTGCCCTTTACCTGGATGGCGTCAAACTGATTGCCCAGGCCGTCCCGCAGTTCCCCGGCCTGCCCGATCATGGCTTGTGTTTGCCGCGCGTAGTGCTGGATAACGTGATCCTCAGGCACGCGGTGGCGTCCGGCGCGCGCTTGCTCGAGGAAGCACGCGTGACCGGATACCGGGTTGAACCCGGGATCGTCGCGGTGACCTACCAGAATAGATCCGGCGAACATCAGATCAAAACCCGATTGCTGATCGGCGCCGACGGCAGTTCCTCCCTTATCTCGCGCCTTCTGCGCGGCGTACCCCCGCCACGGCGCGACCGCATCGTAGCCGTCCGCGCTTACTTCGAAGCTGTCGAAGGACCGCAAGATCAAGCCGATCTCTATTTCAGCGCTTCGACGTTCCCGGGGTACTGTTGGGTCTTCCCCACCGGCGGCACCTCGGCGAATGTTGGTGTGGGCACGCTGCTTGAGACTTGGCCGCCCACCAAGCACCTCCAACTAAACCAACTCCTTACCGGTATCATCGCCGCCGATACGGCGCTCGGCTTCCGGCTCAGCACCGCGCGCCTGGTAGGCAAGATTGCGGGCTGGCCGCTAACCACCTTTAATCCCCACCTGCCCATCCACGGGGATCGCGTTATTCTGATCGGGGATGCGGCGGGGCTGATTAATCCCCTTAACGGCGAAGGGATCCAATACGCCTTGCAGAGCGCGCGGTGGGTGGCTGAAACGCTCACGTCGAAACTCCAACGCGATAGCCTCGCGGCAACCGATTTGGCGCCTTACGCAGGCCGCGTGCGGCACGAACTTCGCTACGACATGGCCGTGGCTCGGCTCATCATTGACCTGATCAGTAATCGCACCTTGAACCCGATCTGGTTGCAGGCGCTCCGTATCATTACGCGTCGAGCGGCGTTTGATCCGGGGTACGCCAGGCTCGCCGGCGCCATCCTCGCCGGTATCGCTCCCGCTCGGGAGGCGCTCAGCTACCGCATTCTTTGGGGCACGCTGCAACACGCCGCCATGCATACGGGGTACACGGTCGCCCTGGATGCGCTTCACGGTCCCGGACGGGTCCTAAGGACAGGCTTCGATGCAGCGCGAATGGCCGCTTCGATGGCTGTTGAATCGGCACTCCGTCCCACCAGTTCTCTTAACTGGGGCCTGAATTGCGCGCTAAGTGCAATCGAATTGGTCACGCAAGCCACTGGCTCCGCACTCGAACCGCGTCCAGCGGCGCGGGTGGATCGGTGATCTGTCGTTACTGAAAATTCGATTCCGTCACGTAGAGCTGGCCGGGGCCCAAAGTGCTGCCGCCTTTTTTCGGGGGCCGACATTCGCAGGTGCCCAATCAACCGGACTGTGGCGTGTCTGCGGAACGCCGCGAAAACTAAGACGAGGCCCAGGCCGGGCTCGTGGCAACCCATGTCCGCCGCGCTCAAGGGTATCGTTGCCGCACGTAAACCATCGTCCGTAGCCCTCGACCACCTGGCCTTATCGTAGACTCGGACAAGCGACTCGCCGACCCCAGCTTTTCTAAATGGGTTGGGAAAACTGTCCTCCCCGGTCGCCCAGCGTTTGCCGATGAGTCCGCAGGGTCAAACCGAAATTCTGTACGAACAACCAGGCGCTCGAAAACGGTCTGCTTGGATATATAACGGGCCGGAACTCGTTAAGCCAGCGCTTATCCGGCGGGACGCAGCCTCGCGGAAGAGTTTCATTAAGGGCACATAACGCGCCACAATCAGGCGCATGATGGACTCCATTCCAAATCCCTGAATGGAGGTTGTCATGCTCGAACAATACTTTCTTAGACCATCGACCGTCGATCGCATCCGTTCAAATTGGTTAGCTCCTCAGATCGAAAAATACGTGGAGTGGATGCATGCTCAAAAATACGCTCCGCACAACGTTACTCGTCGCGTCGAAGTACTTTGCCATTTTGCTGATTTTGCCAGAACAAGTGGTGCCACCGATCTTGTTTCTGCGAGTTCTCTGGTGGAAAAGTTTGGTGCTCACTGGATGGCCGGAGCCAGGTGTTGGAACCTCCGAACTCGTCCCAAGCTCGGCAGGGACATCTGCAGCATTATTCGACAGATGCTCCGTCTGATCCTCGAGGGCCGGGTCACCCGGGAGCGGCGCCGCCCACCCTTTCTGTTTCAGTCGGAAGCACCTGGATTCTTCAAGTACTTACTTGAAGAGCGCGGGCTGAACAAACTTACGGTCGCCCGCTATCATCGGTATCTGAATCGCCTCGCTGACTACCTAAAGCGAATTGAAGTTGTTTCGCTTCGCGATCTGTCTCCCCAACTACTCTCATCCTTTGTCGTCGAAGCCGTCCCAGGGCTGGCACGTACCACACGCCGCGATTTATGCGGGGTCATTCGCACCTTCCTTCGCTTCCTGTACCGGGAGCGGATTGCGGCCGAGGACCTGAGTGTCACATTCGAAGTCCCCAGGATGTTCCGCCTCAGCAACGTACCGCGTTCAATCACTTGGGAAGAAGTGCGCCGGGTGTTGGAGGTGGTTGATCGCCGAACGGTGCGTGGGCGTCGAGATTACGCCATTCTGCTCATGTTGGTGACCTACGGGTTAAGGGCCTGCGAAGTCGCCAAGCTGACTCTCGACGATATTGAGTGGAAACATGAACGCCTCCAGATCCCGGATCGAAAGGCAGGCAACTGCACCGCCTACCCTCTCGCCGGGGTCGTGGCTGAGGCATTGATCGACTACCTAAAGAACGGACGTCCACAAACTACTGAACGGCGGTTCTTCCTTCGTGTCATCGCTCCCCATGGTCCTATCGGAAATGGTGGCGTGGCCTCATCCGTGGCCCTTTACCTTCAGAAGGCAGGGATTAAAGTCCACCGGGGGGGATCACACACTCTTCGTCACACGTGTGTCCAAAGACTCATCGACGCCGAATTCCCACTCAAAACCATCGGCGATTACGTGGGCCACCGTCGTTCGCAGTCAACCGAGGTGTACACGAAAGTCGCGATTGCCACCCTGCGGGAAGTAGCCATGGGTGACGGGGAGGCGCTATGACAATTCCTGATTTCAAGAGCCCTTTAGCCGAGTGCCTGACCAGTTTTATCGGATACAAGCAGGCCTTGAATTGCAAGTACCACACCGAGGCCAATGTCCTACAATTGTTTGACCAGTATCTTTGCGACCAACTGATTTCGGATTGCGAGTCAATCGATGCCACCGTAATCGAAGGCTTTCTGAAGTCGCGACCGCGCCGGACGGCCGGCAGCTACAACCATCTGCTAGGTACAATGCTCGTATTCTTCGAATGGGCTCGCGTTCAGAAGTTCATTAAACACAACCCCGTCAAAGTGGCGCCCCGGCGTGAAACCGCCAAGCGGATACCTTACGTGTTCGACCTTGACGACGCAAGGCGGCTTCTTGAGCTGGCGCGCGGACTCCCTGATAACCGGCGGGCGCGGAACCGCGCACTGATTTATGAAACTGTGTTCGCGATTCTTTATGGGCTCGGGTTACGCGTGGGCGAGGTCGTGCGATTGAACTTGGGCGACGTCGATTTCGGCCACGAAACACTTTTCATCCGAGAAACCAAATTCGGGAAGAGTCGGATCGTCCCTTTTGGACCAAATCTCGCACAACGCCTCCGCAGTTATGTCCAAAAGATCCACGGCGAGGCGCATGACCCCGGTGCATCTCTATTTTCCTTCACGAAAGCTCGGCATATCCGCACAGGAACTGTCAGCATCACCTTTCACAATCTCGTTCCTAAGCTGGGACTCAGTATTCCTCCAGGTGTCGCCAGTCCCCATCTCCATGATCTCCGACGTGCGTTCGCCGTAGGAACGCTTCTTCGTTGGTATCGCGAGGGAATCGATCCCAATCGTCGGCTGATCCATCTTTCCACCTTTCTCGGGCACGTTGATCCCGATTCCACCTCGGTTTATTTGACCATTACGGAAGACCTGCTCCGAGAAGCGGATAAGCGGTCGCGCGCTTTGGTACCGCGGGAGGTATGCCATGAGTAGTGTGGGGCAAGTGCTTTTCTCGTTTTTCGAAGATCATCTCAAAGCTCGAAAAGGGCTTCGACCCGGATCGGTGAAAAGTTACCGGGACACGCTGAAGCTCTTCCTTATTTACGTCGCAAGCGCCTGTCATCGGCCAGTGACCCGCCTAACACTTGCCGACCTCGCATCGGAAAGAGTCCTGGAGTTTTTACGCATGATCGAAACAGAGCGGCGAAACCAAGTCGCCACGCGAAACCAGCGGCTTGCAGCCCTCCACACGTTTTACAGATATCTCGCCGTTCACCATCCCGAAATACTGCCCGAAGCTGAGCGAGTGGAGGCCATTCCTTCCAAACGCTGTCCAGCTCCTAAAACTATTTTCCTGGAGCGTGAGGAAATCGATGCCATCTTCAAGGCACTCCCCAAGGACGGTGCGCTCGCCCTCCGTGATCGCGCTCTTCTTATGCTCCTTTACAACAGCGGGGCTCGGGTTCAGGAGGTTGCAGACCTGCGCGTGGCTGATGTCGATCTTGACGGGCCCCTGCGCGTGAGGCTGCACGGCAAAGGCGACAAATGGCGAAGCTGCCCTCTGTGGCCGGAGACGGTTGATCTCTTGAAACAGTTGGAGACGGTTCAATCAGGCGATAAAGCCCTTCCCCTATTTACGTCACGGCACTTCCGGCCACTCACCCGATTCGGAATCTACAAACTCGTCAAACGTCACACAAACTCACTGGATACTGGCGCATTGGACGGGAAGTCAAACGGCGTATCTCCGCATGTATTTCGACATTCACTTGCCGTCGGGCTACTGGAGCAGGGCGTCGAGGTGAACGTAATCAGAGGGTGGCTGGGACATGTGAGCCTTGACACGACTCATCGCTACGCAGAGATAAGCCTGCGAACAAAACAAGCAGCCGTATTGGCCTGCTTGCCACCTGTCGATGGTTTAGATACGCATCGTCGAAGGGACGGATGGCATAAAGACCAGGATTTGTTGAAGTGGCTCAGTTCACTGTGAAAATTATGTGCCCATCAGCGCGCGGCCCTCCGCCAACAGCCAGGGAGTTCTATGTGGTGGGCACAAAACGCTCGGCGCAACATAACGCGGCTTTTGTTCCCGGGAACAAAAGCCGCCAACTCGCGTAGCTTGAGGTCGTCAAAGACGCGGCGCGGGTTGGTCTTCGATTCGACAATGCGGTCCAGAGGGATTTCCTGAACCAAAGGGGCGTTCTCAGTGACGGGGGAAATTACAGTTGTGTTGTTCATGGGCAATTCTCCTTTGTTGGGATTTAGTATTCCTGGGGCAAAAGAATGGTTGTGCTGGCGCGGTCCGCTTCGGTAATCAGCCAAAGCGTATCGCCTGCGTTGGTTCGATAACTGCTCAAGACCCTGAAGCCATGCTTCAGGCTGTAAAGGTTTTCGGCCACGTCGTGGGCATCAAGCTGTCCCCAATCGCCCGCAGCGTGACGGCACAAAAACTCGCTTGGTGTTTGATCGGCGCGGGTCAAAGCGTCCAAAGCGCCGGGCGTCGCAACAATCTGACCGAGATGAAATAGGGCTTCCATGGGCGGACTCCTTCCGTGCTTGCTGGTAATTGGTGGCCGTTAGTCATTGAACGACGGCGGTTGGTTCTGTGTTTCGGCCTGCGCGAAGAATCTGGTCGGCGGCGTGGAAAATGCGTTGGGCAGAACGTTCAGTGATGGCTTGGCCTCGGCCCCACGATTGGATATAACCCCGGCTATATTCCGCGCCTGGCAGTCCCAGCGATTCGCAGCAAAGCAGCGCCACGGCTTCGGCTTCAACCTCGCGAATATTTCGGGGTGTGGTTTCGGTGTCGGAAAGGTCGCCCTCATCGCAATGGCCAAGGGCAACGTGAGCCAACTCATGGAAAAGGGTTTTGCATGGCTGCACGGCAATCGGGCTGACGGCGATCTTCCGGCCACGCTTGGCGTAACCCTGGGCGTTGCCATCCAAGTCCTCAAAGGGGATTCGCTCGATTTTCAGCGCGGCAAGTGCGGTCTGCTCGTTCCATTCGGGGATCGCGGCGGGCTGGTATTCGGCCCCCTCCGTCTGCGCCAAGACAAACCAGTTGGCCTTGTAGGTAAAATGCGTGAAGGAAAATTCCTCTTCCTGCTTGGTGCCGTCATTCTGTTTGACCGTCTTGGTTCGCGTGCAAGTCAGAGGCATACAGAGCGTCAATGCCTTCGTTCCCTTCTTGACGTGACGGCCTAGCTCCTTCCACTTGGGGAAAGTTGCGAGCGGCCCCGGCTGGATGCCACGTTCAAAGCACTGGAACAAGGCCAAAAGCTGATTCCCAAGGCTGTAATTGTGGAAGCGGCTGTACGCCTCGTGAATGAAGCCGGGCTTTTTTACGGCTTCGTCTAACAGAGCGGCCCACGAAACCATTGCCTTTCTCTCAGCGCCATAGCGCGCGCTGCCTGTGTCGGCCCGCTGGCCGGATTCGACCGCGCTTGTCGTTCCCTCTGTTGTCTGCCTGGTTTTGATTTCCTCGGTCACGGTTTCTTCTCCTTTTCTGCCCCTTTTCTCGCGGGGCACTCAAAGCGAGTGGGGCCTGCTCGCCAGGCCAAGGGCTGCTTTTTGTGGGGGAGCCAAGAAACTTCGTTTTTCGATTTGTTTCTTGGGGGGACCGCAAACCCGGAGGGTGTCCGCCAACGGACGGACAAAGCAGAAGCCCGCCGTGCCGCCAGCGCGCAGGGGCAGTCCCCATCTCGCCGTGCCCGCGAACGGAAGGGGCGCTAGAAAAGGAGTGTGACCAACGATAAAAGGGCAGGTAGAAGAGGAAGGGGGGCGCGAACCTAGTCGAGTTTTATGGTATCTGGTGGCTTTCGTCTCGATGAGTTGGTTGGGCAGTGACCTAAATGAGGAGGGTTATACTCACGAATTGCTGCGTGTTGGAACCAGAATTCACGCGATAACAATGCCTGACGCAGACAGCGTATACTCGCCTCAACCCCAACTCGGTGCGTTCTTCAAGTTTCGAGGGGGTCGCAACGGGATGGGGCAACAATGAATGGAACGAAATAGGCAGGTAAGGTGAACGAGAGAACGATATCCCTGCTTCTTGTTCATTTGTTTCAGTGGAGGATTTGAGAAATTCTGGTAAAATGGGGAGATGTCGAACCTGACAAAACTCGATTCTGTGACGTTCGATGAGCTTCTCGAAGAGCAGGATCCGTTTGAGATGGAAGAGCCGGTGCTTGATCTTACTGGGGTTGGCTTTATAACACCTGCCGGCTTGGTTCAACTGGCCGCCTGTTGTTATGCCTTGTCTGAGACAGGTCGGAGGCCATGCCTGACCATTGATGATGAAGGTGTCCGAACGTATTTAGATCGCGCAGGATTTCTAAACGTCATCCGAGAAGTGGCTGATATTGAGCCGCCGCGCGTACATATTTTTCGCCATTATCGGGGATCAAACCCCATGTTGATCGAGGTCACGAGGATTGAGACGGGCAAAGCACTTCCGTCGCTACTTGACCAAATCATACTGGTCCTCAGGCACAGATTGCGTTACGCCAAGCATGATGCTTTCGACATCGCAACAGTCATATCAGAGGTTTCGCAGAATACCTTTGACCATAACAAGGCCACCTGTGGATTTCTGGCTATGCAAGTATATGGACGGGCGCCTCAAGGCTTCCTCGAGATTGGCGTGGCTGATTACGGGCAGGGATTAGCGGCAACGTTGCGTCGGAATGCGAAAAACGGCCACATCGCTTCAGACTTAGAGGCAATTAAGTTTGCCACTCAGCTTGGTACATCGGAACACGATGATCCGACGCGCGGTACAGGGCTTTATCACCTGTTAGAAATCAGCTACAAGCATAGGGGCTCTGTGCAAATTCGGTCTGGGGGAGCCAAGGTTCGATTTCGAATGGACCGTAGGATGGGTTGGGAGTTCGACGTTAGTGAAATGCCTGGGGTTCAAATCGCTCTGGTATTGTCAGAAAAAAATGTTGTTGACAATTAGAGTTTCATTACCTACAGTATAGCTGATGAAGAGATTTGCGCTAGGCGAATTCGGCTCGCAATTGTGGACGAGAGAGAAGGCCAAAGAAATTAGGGCGAAGCTGATCGCAGTAATCGAATCATCCAGCCCTGGCGAAACCATCGTTGTAGATCTTGCTGGAGTTGAAGTCTTTGATTACTCATTTGCCAACGAGCTTTTCGGGAAGACGATTCATACTCGGCACTCGGAGTGGCCGGATCGCCTGCTCGTGATTGAAAATTTGACGACGTACACGCGGGAGAACTTAGGAAAGGCATTAGAAAGCCTTGGCTTGGCGACGATAGAGCGAAGCGGCAGAAAGATGCAGTTGCTTGGGAAGTCACATCCGGTTGATGCGGAAACGTTTGCAGAGATCGTGGCGGAGGGGGGGCCGACCTCGGCGACAAGCCTAAGTAAAAGGCTCGGCATAGGACTGACTGCGATGAATGAAAGGCTCAGCAAACTCGTAGATTTGGGATTGGTATTACGTGCAAAGGCCACGTCAACTGCTGGGCGGGAGCAATTCATGTATTCCGCACCAAGGTGATTTTTTTTGGCCTTGTTATTCATTACATTCAGTGAATGAAGTGTAAATTGAAACCGGCGAATTGCTTGTGGAAGAGGAACTGCCAGCTGACGTTGCTTGTGGTGAGAGGCATTCTGTCCGGGTGAAGTGGATGCTGGCCAGTGTCGAGCTGCGACTGAGACTTAAGCAACTAAGTACCGGTATCTCTGAGGAGGAACTGTCATGGCTATTCGAATCACCTGCATAAACAAGTCAGGTGGTTATCACGCTGACCCGCACCACGCGATATCCCACTTGGCGTGGGTAAATGATCAAACGGGTGAGTCCGGCAAAAGCACCCGTCTCGAAATTTACGATTGGATTAAGAACCGTAACGGGGTTGCTTACGTGCTCGATTCTCGAAACAACCAAGCTCGCGTTAGCACCCGCGAAAATGCCAACGGTACGAAGTATCTGCAAACGTATTCTGACCAGGTCTGGACGGACAACCTCTTGGCATTGCCGGAGTGTAGAGCGTAGGCGATGCGATAGGGAGCATCGCCGCACAACTTTAGCAGACGATAGAAACGAGGAGACACATCATGAAAAAATCTGTAAGTTTGGTGATCTTGATGGCGTTAATCGTAGTTGCAGCGGTCACTTTACTCTTAGGTCAAAATAGAGCTTCGGTCGAAATGACGAATTCTGGGCCTTTCCGTCCGGGTGACTCAATCACGTTCGACGTCAAGCTGAACGCGCCAATGCAAGCCAAAGTCGGGGTGCGCCGCGATCTGCAGAAAGAACTTTCCGTTCCTTCGTGTATGGGTCAATTGACCAGATTGGGGGCGGCGGAGAGGCAGGCCACAGAGGACAAACGGCCGCGCATGGAAGGCGAGTTCCTGTTTCCCGTGGTTGCGCTGCTCGCGGGCGAGCTGGATGGAATCGAGCTGCCGGAGTCGCCGCTTCGTTACCCTGACGGCGGGAAAACATGCGCGAATTGTGGCTGAAATGGGGGTCAAGAAAGTGTGTCAGTACGTGTGTCAGTGGACCCCGTAAATCAGGTCGTTTCGTGTCATGCCACGACACCCGGTGGCTAACGTAAGTTGTTATAAACATAGGTAAGTGCTTGAAAAGAAGGAAGGTGACCGCTTACTTGACACGGTAGAGGTCTGGGGTTCGAGTCCCCACGGGCCTACCATTGCTTTCAATAACTTACAAATTGTCATGTCCTTTCGCGTTGCTCCGGGTTGCTCTAATAAGAGCCTAAGTTGTTGTACCCACTCACCAAACATAGGCACAATGGCCCCAGCGGTCGCCGACCGCGCTCACGCCACGTCTACTTGTAAGTCACACTGAATTATGCCCCCTAGCGGTAGTTTACAGCGAATACGGCAAAAAGAGCAGGATGTAGTTGAATTCTCATGGAGTTACCATGAGCAGGTTGTATTACCCACGTGGGGTACTACCGAATTGTTGCAAGCTCAGGGTTTCGGCCAGGCCTTTTTGGATGAGGCTCTGGGTGGAGACGACGGTGGCGGCTCGATAAGGACCCGCGCCCTGGGCGGGATACAAGAGTACGAACTGCTGGATTTGCTCTAATTCTTTCTGCAGCTCTTCGATGGTGATCGAGGGCCAGAAGGACTGGGCTTGGCGGCGAACGCAGTGCAGCAGGGAGAGACCCAGCAGGCAGTAGAAAGCGTGCACGCGGATCTTGCTGTCGGTCCAGTGAAACAGCGGTTGCCAGTTGAGCCAGTCGCCGTCCTTGAGGCCTCGGAAAACTTGCTCAATCGCTTGCTGGCCGGCGTAGGCCGCGACCACCTGCTCGGCGGTCCAATCGAGATGGTTAGCGATCAGCAGCGTCCGGCCCAAGCGATGGGTCACCAGTTCCTGCACCGCGGCGTGATCCACCTGAAACACCAAGCGTCTTCCGCCGGGCTCGTCCAGAATCTGATAGTGGACCAACCCGGAGAGGAAGGGGGCCGCGAGCCAGCGGTGAATCTTGGCCTCGATCCCTACCGGGGTGAGGCGATTACCCGGGCGCGCCATCTCCACCGCCAGCCGCTTGAGTGCTCCCAGCAGCTTGCTCAACGAGGCCGAGAGGCTGTGCAGTTGCTCGGTGGCAAAGGTGGCCGAGTATTTCAAGACGCACCGATATTCCTCCCCATGCACCAGCAACTTTTCCGCCGCCGCTTGCACCCCCGGCTGGGCGCTGCTGCAGGCGGGCAAGGCTTTCACGGGACGCTGGCGGAATTCCCCCGGGGCTTGGTTCCAGGGTAGCGCCGAGATCCAACCGAATCCTGCCTCTTTCAGCAATACGGTATGGGCCAGCGCCGCCGGGCCCTTGTCGAAAACCAAGGTGACGGTTTCGGGCGGAATCGCATGGCGAGTGAGCAGGCGCTGAATACGTTCCAAGGCCACGGGGAATTCCTCGGCGTCGGCGACGTTGCCGGGATAAACGTGATGGCACAAGGACAAGCCCGATTCCCCATCGAGCACATAGCTCAAGCCCACTTGACGGAGATGGTGTCGTCCCTGCTTGTTATGGCCGCGCTGCGCGACGGTATTGCGGGTGTTGGTCGTGGCAATGAAGGTGTGAAAGTTGGTGGTGTCGTAAGCCAGCAAGCGACGGCTGAGCAGCTGTTTTTCCTTCCACAGGCCGAGCAGGCGAACTTGCGCTTCCTCCAGTGGGTCACGTTCTTCGCTTTGCGCAGAGGCTTCTTTCTCCGGCAGGAGTTGCTCGAAGCAGTTCCAGAAGGCTTGGGAGGAGAATTGCTCCGGCTCGAAGCCCCAGAGGGGAGAGAGGATGGTCTGGCGATACCAGTCGGCCACCTCGGTCTTGGGACCGGGCGCGCCGATGCGGTGCATCGCCGCCAGCAACAGGTAGTGCGCCGGGGAGGGACCGGAGCGGGGCGGTCCCCAGAGGGACTGCAACAAAGCGAAGACGCCGGATTGCTGGGCGGCTAACCAGAGCGCTCCGGGCAGACCCAACTCGCGGCGAGTGGCCGAAAGGGGAAGTGGAGCGGTGCGCTCCTTGAGCAGCGCGGCGACCTTTTCGGCGCTGCCCAGATAGGTTTGGTGGACGATGCGAGGACGGCCCTGGACGCGGGCGCTGTCGACGACGTAGTAGTAAAGTTTGTGCTTCTTGCGCTTGGCAATCAGGGAAGCCATAGTAGGGCAATACACATAACACGAGAAGGCCGATTGTCAAGCAACATAATTGATATGTATTGGATAAAATGGGTCAATAAGTAGGGTAATACATAATCTTCGAAATGAATTCGACCTCAAAGACTCTGTTTGCAAAGAATTACGGAGTTAGATGCCCTCGGCGGAATCACTTTCGCAGTAAACTACCGCTAGTGTATCCGCCTCCTGCGAGAGAATCATCTGCACGAGGCGCTGCTGGGCTTGACGCTTCGCTTTGATCCGCGCCTGCGAGTGGATCTCAAGCGTGCGGCGACTGCTGGCATGACGCATCAGTTGCTGAACGACCTTCACCTTCTCTCCGTTGGCAATTCGGAGCGTCGAGAATGTGTGGCGAAAGGTATGCCATCCGATTCTCTTGTTGATTCCGGCCCGCAAGGCTGCGGGGCGAATGACCTTTTGCAGTACGGCATCTGGCCAGAACGGGCATTTCCCTTGATTATGAGGGCTCGCGAAAACCCAGTCATCCGCTTGCCGATACGGACTTGTCTCTTTCCACAACCAGAGATCAGCCGCTCCCCGCTCCTCCAAGGGGACCGGCTTGTGGGATGCCTCCGTCTTGCAATGGCCAATGTGCCGTAAGTAAATCGAGCGCAGGATGTCAAGGCGCAAGCCGGAGAAATCAACGTCGCTCCATTTCAGGCAAACCATTCGCTACGACGAAGTCCCGTGGTCACATCCACCATCACCATCAAGCGGAAACATGGTCTCAGTTGTAATAAAAGGCTCTGGATCTCACGGGGCTCCAGCACTTCGGGAGTTCGTATGCGTTTTGCGGTCTGGCGGGCAAGGGTAATCGGGTTCTTTCCTTGGGCTAGCCATTCGTAGCGGATAGCAGGGTTGAACAGTACACTCATGAGGTTGCGAATTTTTGCCTTGGTAGCGTTGGAGCCGTCTCCGCCAATGCTCAACGGCCACAGTCCGAACATCCCGGATATTGACGCCGGCCCAGTGCGATTGTATCCATTTTTGAGAAACTGAAGGTAAACAACTCGCGTAGCGTGAGAGTACCCATCAGCATCATCCGAAAGCTCAGTCTGCACGTAGTGATCTACCAAGTCCGCACAGTGAATCGTCAGTTCATGTCGAGGACCTCTATTTGGGTTGATTCGCATTCGTAATCCATTTACGGCCGCCTGGGCTGAGTCAACCTTCGGAAACTCGGTGACTGTGCCGATGACGGCTGTCCGGCGCACGCGCTTTCCGATTAGGTCGTCCTCGCGCCAGAGAAACTCCCAACAATCCGGACCTGACTTACGATGCGTACACCTGAGATAACCACGTTGGTAACATTGACGCGTATTTGAGCTCTCCTTTGGCATGATGTCAGAGGAACACTGTAGCCGAGGAAGTTAGAACGATGCATTGGGAGGAAGGATATCTGCCCTTTCACGCCAAAACCCGCCTGGGGCCAGGCGCTGGGCCAGATGGCGTGAATGCAACTTTCCCAAAAGCGCCGGAATTGGTTGAGCGGCGACAGCTCGTAGTGAGATGACCCAATGAATTCCTCGTTATACGTCCGAGTGAATTGTTCCCGAGTGAGTGGTCACTCGGGGACAATTGCTGGAGAGAAGATTGGGGCCGGTTCCCCTGGTATGCTCAGGGGGCTGATTGATGGCCGGAAGCGATGAGCCGGTTCGTGCGGAATGGGCCGGGGCCTCGGGCGGGGGAAAGGCCCACGCAACTCTGGGACCGCGGCCATCCTGGCCTTCACCGGCACGGGCAGGGTGCCCGTGCCATGTCTGCCGTTACCCCTGCCGGGACGAGGGGCGCTTGCCCGCGTGAGAACAGTTCTTCCTGCACCCTCCTTCCGCCAACCTCGTGACTTCTTCCCCAGGTTACACCTAAAACGTGTAACATGAAGAACATGACAGTTCGCGAGGTTCGCCAGGAATTCTCACGCAAGGTCGAGCGGCCGCTACGCCGCGGCGAGGCGCTGGTCCTCCGCAAGCGGAATGAAATTCTCGCCCGTATCATTCCCGGTCCGGCCGCCGGGAAAGCCTACACGAATTTCGCCACCCGCCAGAAGAAGATCTTTGGCAATCGGCGCATCGATCTCAACGTCGGCGAGATGCTGCGAAACGACCGAAGCCGCCTGTGAATTCCTACGCGGACACCCGTTTCGCTGTATGGCCTCGATGCAAACTCCCGCCCCGCGATCGCCTTGACCCAGGCCCATCATCCCGTGTTCATGGTTGCGCCCTTGGGCGAAACGGAATTCACCAGCATCGTTTACGCGGTTATCGCTCGCCCCAAAGGGTGGACGGTGCGTGAGGCTAGGGCCATCGAGGAGAACTTGACCCACGACTTGCAAACCGGCATTTGGCGGTGGGAAGATTTGCCCTCGGAAACCTGGGCGCGGGCGCGCGAACTCGCCCGGTGCTACGCGCCAGCCTGGGTTGCCGCGCGCTCTCCACGTGGCTTCCACCCTGGCGCTTGCCGCCGACGGTTTTTACACTTCGACCGCGATCAAGCCCAATTGGCCCGCGCCACCGGATTGCGGGTCCTAGGAGCCTGTCGGAGATAGATGTTGGTTGCCACCGAGGTACGGGTGAAGATTGATCCGAGGCACCAGTATGTTCTTATTGACAGAATGAGTAAGGGTTGTAAGATGAGGTTATGGTCAAAAGGTTCAGGAGTTGCGATTTAAATCAGGCTTACTTGCTTCCACCCTCGTTGCAGGATTGGCTGCCGGA
>JBEKLF010000079.1:0-31507 GCA_050010335.1 Terriglobia bacterium | reverse complement strand
CTTGGCGAGGTCCTCTTCCAGTCGGCTTGGCCGGGGTCAAAGGCCCAACATCCGACTCAATGAGACCAAGGCCGGCAAAGGGTAAAGACTTGGAAACCTTATCTCCGACGGGCTCCTAGGCACTAAGCAGTAGGCACTAAGCAGCAGGTAGTGAGCGAGGGAAACTATGATCGATTCTGGAACTCGTTCAGGTTTCAGTTCAATGAAAGGGCACAGAGATCTAAAGGTCTATCAGCTTGCCTACAAACTAGCGATGGGCATTTTCAAAATCACCCGCACATTTCCGGAGGACGAGCGCTACTCATTAACCAGTCAGATTCGTCGCTCGTCCCGGAGTGTTGCGGCGAATCTCGCTGAGGGGTACCGCAAGCGACAGTATCGGAGCATGTTCATTAGTAAGATGGCTGATTGTGATGCCGAGGCAACGGAAACCCAAGTTTGGCTGGACTTCGCTCGGGACTGCGGATATCTGTCTCCTGAGTTTTACGGACAGCTCACCGCAGGGTATCTTGAAGTCGGGCGAATGTTGAACGGCATGATTGCAAAGCCTGAGAGCTTTACCCCGGCATGAATTCAACCTGTTCCTTTGTCCTGCTACTTTCTGCCTACTGCCTACTGCCGACTGCCGACTGCCTACTGCCGACTGCCTACTGCCCACTGCCTACTGCCCACTGCCTACCGTCTACTGTCTACCGTTTACCGTATGCCGTTCTTCCACCGGCAACTCAATCGCCGAAGGAAATTCGCGCGTGCGGTAGATGCGTTGTGTAGCTGCCTGGTAGTCGGCCTGGTTGGCTTGGAAAATATTGGGCACAAATTTTTGCGGGTTGCGATCGATCAGGGGGAACCACGTGCTTTGCACCTGCACCATGATGCGATGGCCGCGCAGGAAGCAGTGGTCGTTGGTGTGGAGATCGATCACGTACTCTTCCACGCGGTTAGGCGTAAGGGGCTTGGGCTTTTCAAAACTCTCGCGAAAGCGCCCGCGGAAAACCTCATCTGCGATCATTAATTCATACCCGCGGAGGGCCGGGTCAGTGGGGGCATCATCGGGGAAGACGTCGATCAGCTTCACGATCCAATCGCTGTCAGTTCCGCTGGTGGAAGCGAACAAGCGGGCCACCAGACCGCCGGTCACGGTCAGGTTTGCGGTGAGCGGGGCCGATTGCCACGTCAAGACATCGGGCCGTTTCTGGACGAACCGCTGATCTTCCACCAACCAGGTAGGCCATCCACCGCCGGGGTAGGTTGGTTGGATGGGCTGATGGCGGTAGGGCACCGGGTGCGCGGGGTCAGAGACGTAGCGGTCGAATCCTGCGGCCCCGGGCTTAGCGGGTGGGTCGAAGGAAAGTCCCCCGTCCGCCTGAAAATACAGCTTGCGCAACTGGATACCCTGGTGCGGCGGCCACTCGGGGTAAGTCTTCCATTGATTGGTTCCCGTCTCGAAAGTCATGGCCTTCTCGAAAGGCAGTTGCCCCTGGTCCTTCAGCCAATAGGCAAACCACGCCGCCTGGATTTTCTCGCGAAAGTATTTGGCGGTTTCACTGCCAAATGGAATCTGTCCCAGTGAGCTTCCCGCGCCGCTTGCCCATCCTCCATGGTTCCAAGGTCCGGCCACGAAGTAGTTCCAGTGCCGGGTGTCGTGCTTTTCGAGCGCTTCATAAATCTTTTGCGGCCCGAAAAAATCCTCCTGGTCCCACCAGCCTGCGACATTGAGATCAGGGACGGTGATCGTCTTCAGGTAGGGTCGGACGGCCTCTCGCCTCCAATATTCATCGTAATTGGGGTGAGCAATGAAGTCGTTCCACGTCGGCATGTTGCCGTGCAGATACTGGGCGTTGACATTCGCCAGCGGCCCCAGCGCCAGATACCACTCAAACGTGTCATCGCGGTCAAAGTGGAAAGGAGAACTCGTCTTGCCCGTTTCCATCATGGCGGCATACTCGAAGCCGTAGCTCAGGCGGAAAGCGCCGTTGTGGTGGAAGTCGTCTCCGAGGAACATATCGTCGGGCGAGGCTTGCTCGGAAGTCGCCTTTAGCGCGGGATGAGGTTCGAGCATTGCCATGACGGTCAGCCAGCCGCCGTAGGAAATTCCTAGCAGACCTACGCGTCCGTTGTTATGGGGAACGTTTTTCAGCAGCCAGTCGATGGTGTCGTTGGTGTCCGTTCCTTCGTCGATGGCATGGGGTTCGCGCGGATCGCGGGGGCGGCGCAGCATCACAAACTGGCCCTCGGATTTGTATCGCCCCCGGATGTCTTGAAAAACGAAGATGTAGCCGGCGGGAACCATCTCGCGGTAGATCCCGAATTTTGTGGTGATGCCGGTCTCGTCGTCCGTCACTCCATAAGGGGTTCGCTCAAAAATGAACGGCAGGGGCTGCAGGGAGTTCCTAGGCATGTAGATTTCCGTGTGCAGCCGCATGCCGTCGCGCATAGGGATCATCACATCGAGCTTTTCGAATACCCCGCTCAGATCGGACGGGGATTGGCCGCGCCGGCCGCGCATCGCAAAGCCCGCAGTGACGGAGGCAAGCGCCAGCACCAACACGATTCTTCGCAGACGGGTCATGTGGAACACCCCACCGGTGATGATGATTATATCGCCCCTCAAATCATACAGTTTAATGGCAAATATTCAGCCCAAAGGGGAGACCTTATCACAAGGCGCAGCATTGTTGGAACGGCCTGTTGGGTTCACTCTTGGGGTGTGCGACATGTGGACGTAGCGCGGGCGTCCCGCCCGCTGTCGCGGGAGCGTCCCGCTCCCGCCAAGAATGCGCGGGCAGGATGCCCACGCACCAGCGGGCGGGACGCCCGCGCTACGTCCGCTTTTTCACTATTGGGCCGCATGCCCTCACTCTTGTCAACGCCCGGCATCGAGCGTAAATTGATCGCTTGCTTTCTAAAAACTTGCCGAGGGGAAAACACCATGTCGAGACATGAGAGGCGGTATCAGAAGTACCTGGAACGTAAGCGACAAAAGCATGGAAACAAGGCGTCCGAGGGTGGGGCGACAGCCCCACAGATCGCCGCGGCCGCCACTTCTCCGATCCATGAAACTCTGGTTCCGCCGAAGCTGTTCGAGTTGGGAATGGGCAACTTGTTCTTCAGCCGTTTGCTGCCGGATGAGCGCATCGCTCTGGCCGCGTTCCTGCTTGACGTGTTCTGCCTGGGGGTCAAGAATGCCACTGCGGCTATCGTATCGAGAGAAGAGTATTCCATGCGCCGGAGCAGCTTGTCGGCCGCCGAGGGCCTTCAACCGATCGAGCCCACCTGCTTCCGGAAGTTGGTGGAAGGCGGAGTTGCTTACGCGCAAGATCTAGGCTTCAGCCCGCATGAGGATTATGCCGTGGCGCGCCAAATCTTCGGCGATGTGCAGGTGACGGACTGCCCGACCCGCTTCAAGTACGGGCATGATGGCAAGCCCTTTTATATTCAAGGTCCCCACGAGACCGCCGCCGAGGTGGAAGCGAAACTCGACCAGCTCGAGCGGCGCGTGGGCACGGGAAACTTTGACTACCTCGTGTTGGCAGTGTGACCCCGTTCGACGTTCCCCGCAGGGGAAAAATATCATTAGCCGTGGGCCTCCATGGGTTAGGCGCAGCAGGATGAATCCCTCGGACAGCGACACCAAAATGCCTCGCGACCTCTGGAGGGTCGAACCGCTTCTCTGCCCGTGGGCCGTCAAACCATATTTAACCCCCTCGGGGTTGGCAGATTGTTGGGGAATCGTATCCGTGGGTTTCATCCGTCAGGTGACGGGCTAATGACATTGGACCTCTTCGATGTCCCAGGAGTTTCTATATTCTCCAATGCGCAAACTAACCTGCGACGCTCCGGCTCTCCCCCCCAGCGGGCCGGAGGGGCCCCTTACCACTCTCGCGTCGTACGTTCCTTTCGCTTGGGCGACCATCCGTCCGTGCAGGGCGGTTCCAACTTGCTCTTCGAATTGCCAACGATGCCGTGCCGCCACTTCCACGTGTAGGCCGTTACGGCCAAGTGACCGCCGAGGTCTGAGGAGAAGCCACAATGCGTTTGCATAGTTTCCGAATCGGCGATACGCCGGAATCGTGTGCGCAGCCGCGAAACACCCCAGATCGAAGGGCGGTCTGGCCCCCTCGACGGGATACTCCCTCATCCGAAGTGGGGCAGTACCGTGCAGGCACAACAACACTGTGCTACCAGAACTCCAGCGAGGCGGTGTGCGATTGGCTACGTCTAACCAACCTCACGAGGCTGTCTTACATTTGCGCTGAATCGTGACATTAGGGGCAATTTTCGCCTACCACGCCGGGACTGGCAAGGTGGGCGCTGCCTTTAACGACGTCAGCCCCCAGCGTTGATAGGTTTGTTCGAAATTTTCCTCACTGCGGGTAAGCAAGACCGTGCGTCCTCCAGGCTGAGGTTTAGCTTCAAACCCCGCAAACAGCCACGACTTGTACTGGGCAACCTGAATCAGCCAGAGATAGAGAGCCCCCGCAATTTTGGGGGTGCATTCCGCCCGCCGTGCGATCTCTGCTTTCAGGTGATCGGAAACGGGGCAAGTCGTCTTATCATCATTGGCGATACGCACCGACTCATCACCCAAGACGATAGGCCCATTCGGAAGAACTCCCCTGCGGAGATACCGACCGAGAAGGCCGGAGACCGACTTTGTCGCCAAGAACACCGTCAAAGGCCGGATCCCATGAGCGAGCCACAACTCGCTTTCTGGGCTTCCCGCGCGCACATCTGGGGCACGTCCCAACCGCTCCCACTCCTTGTGACTGATCTTTCGCAGCGCCTTGACCTCGGCAGGAAAACGTAACTCCTCAGTTAGGTCTGCCAACAGCTCGTTCCTGAAAGCCTTGCCGATGGCAGTATCCTCCTTCTCGTGAGCCTCCCGGGCTTGTGCCTCCGCCACAGCAGGTTGGAGCCCTGCCCCGGCGCCTTGGAAGATGGCATCATAGACCTCGGCAACCCACTGCGGCGAGACCTCTTCAAGGTTCAACTCCATTGCTGGCGAATCGTCCATTGCCTCAAGAGCCAGCAAGATCTCGTGGGCGTTAGCGCGAATATCTGGCAGCATTTCCAATTGCTGGCGGGAGTGAAGCGCCTTTTGGAAAAGGACAAGCGCGGCATTTGATCGAGTGGCCATTTTCTCTCTCCTCGCTGGGGACCAGCTTCGAGGCTGGTAGTGCTTGAGTGCCTCGGCAATAAATTCGAAGTTTCTCCGGTATGCGGATCGTACCTGTTGCGGCGTGAGCTGCAGAACGGTTGCTGCTTCGTTCACCGTACGCCGGTCACGCCACAGGGCGAGCGCTACGGCCCAGTCCTTTGGCTGAAACCCTTCTGGCCGGTCAAACGAAACTGCTAGGCGTCCCAAGGCATCAACTAGGATCTCATGCAGGCGGTACCGCGAAATACCAAGTTCCTTCGCCAGCGCCCGCTCCGACGTGTAATCCCTATACATGTAGCAGCGCACAATCTCCCGCTCTCCCTCCGGGAGCTTTGCCAAAGCTTCCCGAACTCGTTCTTGATCCCCAGGCTCGGGCTCCTCGTTTTGGATCGCAGGAAATGCGTCCAGCTCCTTTGGTCCGATCAGACAGTTCTGCCAGCGGCGCATGCGTACAATTCTAGGTCGAACAAATTGGATGAATGCTCCATAGGCATAGCTCTCAAAGCTTCCTCTATCAGGTTTGAAACGGTTTTCCACGCCCAGCCAGGCTTCCGCAAAGAAATCGTGGATCAGATCCATGCTGTCGACCGGGGAGACAACAATTCCGCGTCGAGCCAGACTTCCGAATGCGGCAAAGAAGAGTGGCCGCAACTTGGTGTACGCCTGCTCAATACTGGGGACGTTCCGTTCCATGATATTTGAACTCATAGTATACCAACTACGATTCCAAATGAACTCCTCTCACCCATGATTTGTGCCGCGGCCATCTACTGGCTGAAGAAATCTTTGCGCGCCTAAATGCCTTGTTTTCAATGCGTATTGAGCGTGCAGTGTAATGTTTTGGCTCCGGTTACATCATATTGGGTTGGGGGGCCATGGCCACACCTTGGAAATACTGACAGCCGGGATGTCATCTCGCAATGAGTCAGCCCTGACAAAACCACCCCGACCTTCCAAGTACAATTCCGTCTCCCAATGAATTTGCCCGTGCCGGTCCAAAAGTCTATGGACAAAAAGGCTATTTTCCCAGTGCGAATAGGCGTCTTGTGGCTCAGACTTGCGGCCGATAGAAGGGTCGTATTGGGTCGTCGTGCCGCAACAAGCCTCTACAACTTCCAGTTGGATGCCAGTTCCGGAGACAACCGCAAATAGATTCACCCAAGGCGGCCTGTGGATGTGACCGCAAAGAAGGACTGCGATCTTGTTCTGCACTATGAACTCATTGAGGGCGGTTCGGGATGGCTCGATGATCTCCAAGGTGTTTCCGCGATAGCTTAGCGAGTGGTGGAGACAGAGGACGCGGATTTCGTTGTCATTCGGGCCAAGCTTTCCAAGTAATCCAGAGAGTGTCACAAGCTGTGACTCAAAGCTCCCTAACGCCCCGATCCGCTCCCAAGAGAACGATCCTACATTAGCGTCGGTGTCGATTCTTACGAATCTTAATTGATGACGTCCGCCGAGTTGAACCACGGGCCCAATCCTAGGGAGATGAGGGAAGTACCTGTATAAGGAGAGGGTTGATCGGCCGATAATAGTGGGCCGTCCAGGCCAGTGATCGTGGTTACCTGGAATGGCTCGGTCACTCCAATCCGGGGCTTCCAAGCCGACTTGTTCCCCGACATCACCTTGGAGGATTCCGCCAAGATACTGGTTTGCAATATAAAATTCTTTCGGGGCCCCCGTCGCCGTCAAATCGCCGGTGACGATTAATTGAACCTCAGATTCCTTCTCGTTCTGGAGAAAAGCGTCAAAGAACTCATCAAGCTCCACGAGCGAATTAGCAGAGTGTCCGAGCAGTCCCTGAAACCGGTCCCACCGTTTCCATGCCTGTCTTCGGGCGTTAAATGAACGCTTCTTGGTTGGGGCTATGTGAAGATCCGAGATGTGTACGAAGGTTGCGAGCGACATAGCACATGGCTCCTGTCGAATTGAACCGAAACACGCGGGGGGACCTGCGAACTTTACTACACAGCAATCGACCGGTCAACCATCACTTGGCTCTGGAACTGCCGTAGAATGTCGCATCCATGTCCGCATGAACGCTTTGCCAAGCGGACCTCGGAACCGTGAGGACTTTCCGCACACCCGAGCCTCGCACTCTATGGCGAAACGGACCCCCATAGATGTAGTCGCGATCGTGCAGCAGATAGCGTGGGGCCGTGTCCCAAGGCAAGACCTCGGCAAATTGTTGGGGCGTCCATTCTGAGGTGGAATTTGTAGCGACGCTGAAATGAATCACGCGGTGCCGATGAGGGGGCGAAACCACAAAGACAAAGGGGGTTAGAAAGTTCACCGTCGCCACCACGAAGAAATCTGTCGAGACCAATTCCTCCAGGCGACTGTCGAAGAACGTACGCCGAGTCTGGTAGGGTGAAGTTCCGATGTGGGAAGTTGAAGCGCCCGCCTTACCCGCAAACGCCGCAGGGTTAACCGATTCCCCGTCACATGGCCGTTCTAGTCCGTTGGGAGACCCCCCGGCTCTGCCGGGGAGGCAGCAAAAGTTTGACAGCTCCCGCAGTACCTGGGACTTAACTTTACCGTGATGCAGGACGTCGAATGCGAGGGTTCGGTAAACACGTCCCGATGTCCGAAGTAGAGTTCTGCGAACCTTCTGAATCCGGCGGCACGGGTAAGGATCGGAAGCTGAGGTAATGATTGCCACCACATTTGGTGCCATCGCTCCACAATGGTTTTGCGGGGCCGCGGTAGCGCCCGCGCAGCCGCTTTGAGCGGCTCACTGTTTTTAAAGCCTCCGGCTTTGCCGGAGGATACTTACTTAAACCGTGAATGTGGTCAACGCTGCAGTCTTTGAGTGTCTGGTCCGGGGGCGGCCCATTCGATATGTACAAACTCCAGGGACCTCT
Source organism: Terriglobia bacterium (assembly GCA_050010335.1). Taxonomy (GTDB): domain Bacteria; phylum Acidobacteriota; class Terriglobia; order UBA7540; family UBA7540; genus Bog-366. Next base: position 23,485 of record JBEKLF010000079.1, on the reverse strand, counting down.
TCGAGGGCCCCCTTCGGGGCTCAGGAGCGCGTTACTTCACCGCGGGCGCGGCGACTAGGGCAGGGGCGGATTGGAACTTCTCCCCTTGGGTTGAGGGGGAAGCGAATTTCGATTCGAGGTAAGTGACGGGAATGTCGTAGAGCAGCACTTTGGGCGAATGCCGCAGGCTGTCGTGGATGAAGCACACGTGGGTGCACCAGCACTGGTCGTGCACGATGGCATCCAGATCTTCCTTCCGTTCCTGGGTCTGCCAGAATCTCGCGAAGTCGCAATCGTAGTCGCGCAGGTTAGCGAGCTTGCCGCGCAGCTCGCAGGAGCGCACGTCGCCGTTGAAGTCGATGACAATGGACGTGTCGCCGGCGGTGCAAGGCATGGGCCACGGATGCGGCTCGGCGATGTTCTCAAGCTGGATTTTGTTGTGCAGCGCCAGGGTGCCGTGGTAGTAGACCTGGGCGATCTTCCGCGCAATCCCCATGCGGCGCCGCAGAACCTGCTCTGCGTAGTAGTCGTAAACCGCTTGAATATCTTTGTAGAGGGCGGCAAGGCGATGGGTGGGGATCTGCTTCAGGCTGGCGTCTTTTGCCGCGCCGCGGATGATGTTGAAGTAGTGGCCGTCCACCGCACAGTGCGCTTTCACATACTCCGCGATCGCCATCACATGGTCAAAGTTTTCCGAGCAAATCACGGTGTTGATGTTGACCCGCAGCCGGGGATACTTTTGGCGGCAGGGTTGGATCGCCTCAAGGGTCTCAAGCGTCTTGGCAAAGTTTCCGGGTACGGCGCGAATGGAATCCTGCATCTCGCCAAGGCCGTCCAGGGCCACATTCAAGTCAAGTTGCAGCTCCGGGTTTTCTTCGCAAATGCGCCCGACCCACTCGGCGGTGCGTTCCGGCAGCAGGCCGTTGGTGGGCAGGTTCACCCAGCGCACCCCATTGTGGCTGTGAAAGAGCTTGATGATGTCGGTGAGTTCGCGCCGCAGCATGGGCTCGCCGCCCGAAAGCCACAGGTCGCTGAACTGCGGCATGCTGAAGGCCAGCTTGCGGATTTCATCCCAAGTCAAATCCCCGCGCTGGTTCAGTTCTTCCCAATAAAAGCACGTCCGGCACTTAGCGTTGCAAACTGAGGTGACGAAGAAAATCACCGTCCCCAGGCGTTTCTTTCGCCCAAGAGAGTGATAGATTTTCACCAGGTCCGATTTGTAACTCGAGGCCATGTTGTTTCGAGCGCCCTGACAAGTCTGATTGTAGCAGACGTCCGCTCAAGGCAGGAGCATCACATCTCTGTGCGCAGCCACTCGACCGTCCGGCGCAGGCCGGCCTCAAAGCCAACGGAGGGCTCGTACCCGAGGATCGCACGGGCCAGGGAGATATCGGCTGTTGAGTGCAAGACGTCTCCCAGCCGGGGCGGCCCATATCGAGGTTTTACCTCGACACCGAGGATTTGATTGAGGAGTTTAATCGTCTGGTTCAGCGTGGTGCCTATGCCGGTGCCCACGTTGATGACCTTGCCGGGGGCTTCCGGTTTGACGCATGCGCGCATCGTGGCGTCGACGACATTCGCCACATAAGTGAAATCGCGTGACTGCTCACCGTCGCCAAAGATCGTGGGGGTCCTTACGCTCAGGTAGGAGGTGATGAACTTGGAGAGGACGCCGGTGTAAGGTGACTTGGGGTTCTGCCGGGGTCCGAAAATATTGAAAAAGCGGAGGGCCACAAATTCCAGGCCGAAGAGCCGGTAGAAAATTTTGCCGTAGTATTCACCCGCCAGCTTGACCAGCGCGTAAGGCGAGAGGGGCGCCGGCATCTGCGTCTCGACCAGCGGCAGCGTGGGACTCTCACCGTAGGCAGCCCCGGTGGCCGCCATGACTACGCGCTTCACGTAGGCGCTGCGGGCGGCAAGCAGAACCTGGAGCGTGCCAATAATATTGACCTGCGTCGTCGTGACCGGGTCCTCGATGGAGCGCACCACGGAAGATAACGCCGCGAGGTGAATGACATATTGAACCTCTTCCAGAACCCGGCGAAGCATTTTGGGGTCGCAGATGTCGCCTTCGCGGAAGTCAACCTTGTCCAAGACCGCGGCGAGATTCGCTTTGCGCCCGGTCGAGAGGTTATCGAGTACCCGCACGGATTCTCCGCGCCGGACGATTTCTTCCACGATGTGTGAGCCGATGAACCCTGCGCCACCTGTAACGAGATAGAGAGCCAAAACCAGCCTCCAGCTTGTGAAATAACCCAGATTCTCTATTCTGAACTTTCCGGCGACTGCGAATATATCCCCGATCGCCTGCGAATGCAATTGCCCGGCCGGACACGTAGCGGCGGGTTTACCCCGCCATATCGCCAACGATTCCAATGATCAATGGGGGCGTAAAGCTGCCTCTCCGCCCTTTTTCATCAGCCTGCCAGGATTAACTCCCCGGCTTCTCACCTTTTACATTTTTCTGAGCCAGAAGGTCCAGGACGGCGAGCGCTCCATCGCGTGCGGCGTTTGGGCGTGCCAGGGCGCGGGCCTTGTCGCGAAGCGCGTTAAGTTTGGAGCGATCCGCGAGGAGCGAATCGATGGTCGGCGCAAGATCCCCGGGTTTCCTGATCCAGATCCCGCCTTCCCATTTTTCGATCCACCGGCAAGTGCGCTCCTCATTCCCCGGAAGCGGATTGAACGCCAGCATCGGCAGGCCGCACGCAAACCCCTCCGTCAGCGTGCCACCGCCGGGCTTGCTGATCATCAGGTCGGAGGCCACCATCCACTCCTGGATGTTATCGACCCAGCCCAATACTCGGACGTGGGCAAAACCGGAGAATTTTTTTCGCAAATGCGCCTCGAGGCGATGGTTACGGCCGGTGATGATCACCACCTCGAGTGGGTGCTGGATTTTCAAAACCTGCGGCAGGATCCGGTCCGGATCGCCCAACCCCGTTCCGCCAAGGAGAACCAAAAGCTGGCGCGCGTTCTGCTTGATGCCAAGCGTCTCCCGGGCGGATTCGCGGTCGGGCAGGGAAGCAAACAACGGATCGATGGGTTGACCCGTCGTCACCACGCGGGATGCAGGTGCGCCCACAGCCACGAGTTCGGCGGCGAGATCGGCGTGAGTGGTTAGGAAGAGGTCAACCTCGGGCTGAATCCAGGCGCGGTTGAAGTCCATCAACTCCACCCCGGCCAGCAGGAAAGCGGCTTTTGATTGGCGCTTGCAGAGGGCGGCAAGTTCGCAGGTGCCGACTTCCGTAGCGATGACGAGGTCCGGAGCGAAGTCTCGCACGTAGCGAAAAAGATGCCGCGCGCCTCGCTGATAAATCCATCCAGGGCTGGTGGACGTCGACTGGTGCTGGACATTCTCAATCCGCCGCCATAGACCGGGCCAAAGCTTCAGAATAATCAGATAGGAATTGTAGTAGGCTCGAAACCATGCCGTGCAGTGCTTGAGGATGTCGATGACCTCGACGTGCGCCTCCGGGCGGAGTTCCAAAATGGCTTTTTGCAAAGCCTTGGCGGCGCGTTGATGGGCCGCACCCTGCGCCACGAAAAAAATCAGGATTTTGGGGTTCAAAGCCACGCGTCCTGGGGCCCGTCGAAAATCGAGCGCCGAGCCCGCCCCCGGCCTATCCGATTCGCTACCGGCTGCCACTGCACGTGTGTTGACTCGTGGCGCCGGGAAAGAACAAGGAACCGAGGGCGACCTCCGGTGGATTCAGATATTTAGGCCCTTAATGAATGTCAGGCGAAAGAGGTGCATTTCGGACATTTTCGACATTCATAAAGATGGGTTCATGCCCCCCATTTGTCCATAGTAGCGGGGATTTGTGCTTTATCCACAATTGTCACGCTCGCTTCCGCGCATCCTTGAGCGGCTGCATTTCTGCCTCTACTGATTCCGTCAATGGTGACCCGGCGGCGTGATAACAGGAGGGATTGTGGGTGCTCCGCCAATTGACTTTGGGCAGCAACGTGTCGACCCTCACCCGGTCCCGGTAGCGAATGACCACATCCATGATGGAATCGAGCAGAACATCGGAGAGATTATGCGGGACCAGTCCCAGGTCAAGCAACTTGGTATGCTTGGCGTTGTAATAGTGAACCTCCGCCTCGACGCGCGGGTCCGGCAGATGGTCGATCGCAACGTCGAGCCCTTTGTGACCGCCGATTCGTTGCACCAAGCGGGCCAGTTCCATTACGCTGAACTGCTCGGTGAATTGATTGAATACCCGATATTCACCCGGCCGAGGCGGTTTCAGGATGGCGAGCTCGATACACCGCAACGTGTCGCGAATGTCCAGGAAACCGCGCGTTTGCCCGCCTTGGCCATAGACCGTGAGCGCTTTCCCGAGCGCGGCCTCCACACAGTACCGATTCAGGACGGTGCCCCAGACGCCGTCGTAGTCGAAGCGCGTCGCCAAGCCGTCATCGAGAACAGTTTCGTCGGTCTTCACGCCGTACACCACACCCTGGTTGAGGTCCGTCGAGGTAAGTCCCCAGATCTTGCAGGCAAACTGGATGTTGTGGGAATCGTGAACCTTGGACAGGTGATAGAAGGAACCCGGTTGCTTCGGGTAGGGAAGGACATCTTTCCGGCCGTTGTGGGTTATCTCGATGAAACCTTCTTCGATGTCGATGTTGGGAGTCCCGTATTCCCCCATGGTGCCGAGCTTTACCAGATGCGCCTCCGGACAGAAGTCCTTCATGGCGTAAAGCAGGTTCAGAGTGCCGATAACGTTGTTGGTTTGCGTGCGTACGGCGTGTTCGCGGTCGATCATGGAATACGGAGCGCTGCGTTGTTCGCCAAAATGCACAATGGCGTCGGGTGCGAATTGGGGAATAACTTCGGCAAGAAAATCGAAGTTCTGGATGTCCCCGATGTATATCTCGATCGGGCGGCCGGTGAGCTTCTTCCACCGGTCGACACGCTCGGGCAAGGTGTGGATGGGCGTCAAACTATCGGTTCCACCTTCACGGTCCCAGGCGCGCCGGGCGAGATTGTCGACGATACCCACGTGATGCCCTTGCTTTGCCAAGTACATTGACTGCGGCCAACCGAGATAACCGTCGCCACCCACTACGAGAATATTCATTAATCGCGGCTCCTTGATTCCGATATGTGGTACGAATGCTGAGGACAACCAGCCCTTAAAACATTACAGCTTTCCCGGAAGGTGCGCAATGGAATTGAGTTTTGGAGCTCGCCGCCCTTTACATTCCATAGCCGACCGCTTAACATCGCCGATTGCTCTTATGGACCTACTCATCCTTGGCGCCGGCATGGGAATCGTGGGGGGAATGTTCCCCAACCCTCTGCACATGATCGCGCTCACGCAGGTAGCCTTGGGCCGTTGGGGGCGCGCCATCTTTGTGCTGACGGGGCCGCCCCTCGTGGTGGACGGCGCCTTTCTCTTCGTCACTTTGTTTTTCTACCGATTCATCCCCTTTGGGATTGTCCACTATGTTGCGTACGTCGGGGGCTTGATCGTTGTCGGGTTTGCAAGTTACGCCCTCTGGGAATTGCGCCGCAAAACCCAGGAGGAAATGGCGACTTCGGCGGTGTATACGTTAACGGGTATATCTGTTGCTACGTTGGCGGAGGTGGCCGCTCCGGGCACTTGGATCTATTGGGTCACCATTGCCGGGCCCATCCTGGCGGAAGGCCGGGTTCGTGGATATGCCCACGTGGTTCCCTTTTTTGCTGGGAGCCTGGTTGGCTATTATGGGGCGGCGGTGATTTCCACAGCCCTCATGGCTTGGGCCGCCAGCCTGCACAAGCGCTTTAAGCCGTACCTCATCCTGACGGCCAACATCCTACTTCTGGTGATGGGGATTTCCTATCTCGTCCGGGCCTACCTGACGTAGCACGGATTCTGTCCATCATATTAGTGCAAACCCCCTCACTCCAACCCGCAACGTGGGCCCCTCCGCCTTGCCGTCCCCCCCCACCCAAATGAGCGAGGGAAGGAGAATTCCTAATCCCTAATCCCTAGCCCCTTCAATACAGGACATCCAAGGACAGGTCGAAGGAGCGATGCTCGAAGCCGGCGTAGTCGCCGTAGTAGGGTGAGGTTACAGTGCTGTAGACGTCGCGGAAGTTGCCGTGGTTGGTGAGGTTGAAGATCCGCATCGAGCCGCGCAAGGTATGTTTGCGCACCCAGGGGATGAAAGGAAGGCGAAAATCCTTGGCGGCTTGCAGATCCAGAGAGACGAAGGTGGGGAAGCGGCGGCTGTTGGGGGCCCCTACGTAGTTCTGCAAATCGTCGAAAGTGGAAAAAGGGAAGCCCGAGTGCCAATCGACGAGTGGGGTGACGGTGAATCTTTGGGGAAGCTTGAAGCGCCCCCAGGCCACCACGCGGTCAGGAACGTTAGTGGGAAGCGTACCGAAAAGATCAGGTTCAATAACCGGCCGCTCATAGGGAACGTAGACCATGGACATGGTGTTCAGGTCACCGCGCGCCATGCTATTGACAAAGGAAATGTTGAAATCCGCATTGGCGGAAGGCCGCACGCGCAGCGTGGCCTCGAATTCGTGGTAGCGTGACTCGCCCAGGTTGGAAAGCAGCAGCAAGCCACTGGTGGGAGAAATGACTTCCGGATTGACGGTGAATTCATTATAGGTTTTGCTGCCCAGGTAGCTTGCGCGCGCGATGATACCAGGGCGTATCTCCTGATCGAATTCAGCGTTCCAGGTGAAGTTGTAGGGTGTGCTGCCCAGCCGTGCTCCGGAGGGAACAATCACCCGCCCATGTTCCTTAAACTCCTCGTAATAGGGGAGGTAGACGGTGGGAGGACCTATGGCCACTCCACTGGCGTCGAAGAGCGTGACCTCCCGGGCGGCGTTTTGGGTGAAATCTCCGGCAAGAAGGGGCAGCCGGTCATAGAAAATGCCGGCGCCGCCGCGCACAATCGTCTTGCCATTTTTGGCGGGTGAAAACACGAACCCTCCGCGCGGCGAAACGGCCGCGCGGTCACCGAGGGTCTGGCTGGAAAACCTGAGTCCATAATCGATGGAAAGGTAATTGTTAAAGGTCCAGTGGTCCTGGGCAAAGGCGGCAGCTTCCGTGTCGGAGGTGGAGAGGTTGCCCGTAGGTCCAAAATCAACTTCCCCCGCCAGGGAGTTATCGGCCCGCAGCAGTTGTATGGGGTGGTAAGTACTGGTTCCCTGGTAGTCGCGATGGACGAAGTCGCCCCCCACTTTGAAATCGTGTTGGCCGTGCCAGTGTTTGCGGGGGAGCAGGTAGCCTTCCTGAACCTCTTGCTGAGCGCTGCTGCGCGTCCAGGCATTAAAGAAGTTGCCCTGCAAGCCTGTGGGAGTAATCAGCAAGTCCTTGGCGCCCTGGCCGTGCGAATAGCTGTCAAAATCCGTGAATTGCGCGAGGGTGGTCAAAATCCCGCCGCCCTTGAACAGGTAGTGGTCGTGCCATCCGATCGAGTAACCGCTCTGGCCATAGTCGGCGGATGCCCCCTCTGGAATGAGGGTATCAAGGTTGTCGTACTGACGCCGGGCGGGGAAGAACTTGACGTTGACGCTGGTCAGGTGCTGGGGCGAAACGGTGTAGTAGAAATCCGTGAAGGAAGTCCATCCCTGCTTGCGGGTCTGGTTATTCGGCCAAGCCAGGCCTCGAACGGGCTGACTGGAGTAGCCGTAGGTGAAAGCTTCGGAAAAGGTGAACTTATCCCCCATCAAAGGCCCAGAGAAGTAGAGCCGCGGGCTGTCACTTTGTAATCCCACCCAATGTCCGGCCTCGAAGCGCGGCGTCGGCACGAAATCGTTCAGTTCATAATCCCATTGGCTGGATGGGGCTTTGGTTTGGAGAGTGGTAAGCCCGCCGGAAAAACGCCCGTACTCGACCTGGTAGGCGCTCTTGAAAACGTCGACCGACTCCACCGCATCGAGAGGAACATCAATGGAAAAGCTGCCGGTCACTGGATCAACGGTTTCGGCGGAATCCACCAGCAGCGTTCCCTGGTTCTCAATGGCGCCCTTGATGGCAATTCTGCCGTCAGGAGTGCGAACAACTCCCGGGATTAAGGGCAATGCTGCTTTGAACTTCTGCTCGACGAGGGGGAGGGAACGGAGTTGCTGGTCGCTCAGGGTCGCGGGCGGAGCCGCCTCCTGGGCCGTGGCCTTGGGAGCTTCGGCGGTAACTTCCACCCGCTGGTGGACCACTACCTCCTCCGGAAGTTCCAACTGGAGGGCGGGTGGGTTCTCGTTTTGGCTGATCTGGATGTCATCCTTCGCGTTAGGCTCGTGGCCTACGGCGGCGCAGGTCACCCGGTAGGTTCCGGGAATCAGCCCGGTAAACTCGAAAACCCCTCGATCTCCGGTAGTTACAGGGCGCCCCTGCTCGGGCAGAGTTCGACCCCACAAGGTGCAGACCGCGCCGGAAATGGGCGCGCCCTTTTGGTCTACAACCTCACCGCGAAGCGTCTGGGTGTCAGGAAGGGCCCCTTGAGCGGCAAATGGGATGCCCAAGATAAGCAGCAGGGCCAAGCCGACACGCTTTAAGCGTGGCCAATGATCTAGCATCACGTACTTTTTGAATGCGCGGACTACAGGCGCATTAATTAACAATTATACTGTGAAATGCCGTTGTAATTCCACGACGAAACACATGCGGGCCTTGGACTCTCGCGATGTCGCCACCCCCACAGGGCCTCCACATTGTCTGATGCAATCTTTGCAGGCGGCGTATAGCCCGCCATAAATGGGAGCGCGGGCCTGCTTTGCAGGTTCGCGGCTTTTCGTGGCCGCCCACTAGAACGTGAGAATCAAAAGCTGAAAGACTGCGGACATACGGAACAGGTCTGCAGACCCTGCGGCGCTCCGGGATGAATACGCGACTGGTCCAACAGGGCACACCTAATCTGTCTTTGGCCCTGGCGTGGCCGGGGGCCAACTTTGGGCAACCCAGGTTTCACAAGACTCGGGCGCGTGGCAAGAGGGTAGCCCGATTCCGCGGGAGGTAGTTACCTTTGCGCTTTGACCGGTCTTGCAGATTGTGTCTGGCGACGCGCATGGTGCGTGGTGTATGCTTTTTCTTTCGGATTCACACCTAAACTTTCGGGAGGTATCGTTTGGTGACTTGCATCCGGCGTAAGTTCGCGATCGGCCTCGCTGCCTTGGCGGGCATGCTAGTCTTTGCGTGGCTCGCCCCGCCTCGAATGCATGCCCAGGAGTTTGATCCGAGCATTTTCTCTGGAATGCGCTGGCGCATGATTGGACCCTTTCGGGGCGACCCGGCGGTTACTGCCACTGGCGTTCCCGGCCAGCCGAACGTGTTCTATTTTGGCGCGGTTGGAGGGGGTGTGTGGAAGACGACCAACGCCGGGCGCACCTGGACGCCGATCTTCGACGCCGAACCGATCGCTTCCATTGGTGCCATCGCCGTCGCGCCCTCCGACCCGAGCATTATCTATGTGGGCTCCGGGGAAGCGGACATGCGCAACGACATCTCTTACGGCAACGGCATGTACAAGTCCATGGACGCAGGTAAGACCTGGACGCGAATCGGTCTTGAGGACAGCCGCCAGATTGGCCAGATAGTGGTGGATCCTCACAATCCGGATCGGCTATGGGTGGCGGCTCTCGGGCACGCCTACGGGGCGAACCCCGAGCGCGGCGTCTTTCGGTCCACCAGCGGCGGGCTTACCTGGGAGAAGGTGCTCTTTAAGGATGAGAACACCGGCGCCATCGACTTGGCTCTCGATCCCCGCGATGCCCGCACCATTTACGCCGTACTGTGGCAGACGCGCCGACCGCCCTGGGACGTCTACCCGCCTTCATACGGAGCGGGTAGCGGGCTGTACAAGTCCACAGACGGCGGCGACACCTGGCAGCAACTCTCGGGGCACGGATTGCCCGCCGAGGGGCTGGGCCGAATGGGCATTTCCATTGCTCACGCCTCGCCCGATCGGATCTATCTCCTCGGGGACGCCAAGGAAGGCGGCGTCTACCGTTCGGACGACGCGGGCGCCACCTGGCAGCGGACGGATTCCGAGTCGCGCATTTGGGGGCGCGGATGGTATTTTGGCGGCATCACCGCCGATCCCGCCAATCCTGACGTAGTTTACGTCTGCAACACCTCCACCTACCGGTCCACCGACGGCGGCAAGAGCTTTGACGCGGTCAAGGGAGCCCCGGGTGGGGACGATTACCATAGCCTATGGATTTCCCCGGAAGACCCCGCCCGCATGATCGTGGCAACGGACCAGGGGGTGGTGATCAGTGTGGACGGAGCACGAACCTGGACCTCCTGGTATAACCAGCCCACTGCGCAGTTCTACCACGTGATCACCGACACGCATTTCCCCTACTGGGTCTGCGGCCCGCAACAGGATTCCAGCTCCCTGTGCATCGTTAGCCGCAGCCACTCGGGCACCATCAGCTCTCGCGACTGGCGACCGATCGGAGTGGGAGGCGAAAGCCAGTATGTTGCGCCCGACCCGCTCGATCCTGACATCCTTTACGGGGGATCGTTTGGCGCTGCCGTCGGCAAGTACAACCTCACGACCGGCGAAACCCAGGACATTGCGCCGTCCCTCGCCCATCCCGGCAACTATCGTCATGCCTGGACGTTGCCTACGGTGTTCTCACCACGTGACCCACACGAGCTTTACTTCAGCACCCAGATTCTCTTCCGCACCAGGGACGGCGGCAACACCTGGCAGGTGTTGAGCCCGGACTTGACGCGCGAGGATCCGGGCGCGCCGCCCAACCTCGATCCGGTTACCGCCGCGGATGTCACCGCGGGCGAGGGGAACCGGAGGGGGGTTATTTACACCATTGCCCCATCGCCCCTGGTCGCCGGCGAAATCTGGGTGGGCACCGACGACGGGCTTATCCAGGTTACGCGCGACGACGGGAAGACGTGGCGCCACGTGACTCCAGCCGAGCTTACGCCGTGGTCAAAGGTCGGCCTGCTCGAAGCCTCACGCCACGATCGCAACACGGTCTATGCGGCCATCGACCGGCACCGCTTGGAAGACCTCAGGCCCCACATCTACCGCACTCATGACGGCGGCAAGATGTGGCAAGAGATTGTAAAAGGCATCCCCGAGGGAAGCTACGTGAACGCGGTGCGCGAAGACCCCGAGCGAAAGGGTCTGCTCTACGCGGGTACGGAGACCGGAGTGTTCGTTTCCTTCAACGACGGCGAGGAATGGCAGCCGCTGCAATTGAACCTGCCCAATTGCTCGGTGCGCGACTTGGTGATCCACGCGGACGACCTCGTGATCGCCACGCACGGTCGCTCATTTTGGATCCTCGATGATCTGACGCCGTTGCGGCAAGCGAGTGCCGCGGTTGCCGGTTCCGAGGCGTATCTCTTCAGGCCGGAGATTGCCTATCGTGTTCGCGCCGCCAACTTTGAGGGGACGCCGTTGCCGTTTGATGTGCCGCAGGGAGAGAATCCTCCCGACGGCGCCCTGATCGACTACTATCTGAAGCAGGCGCCCAGCGGGCCGGTCAGTCTGGAAGTGCTCGACTCCTCCGGTAAGCTGGTGCGCCGCTATTCGAGCGAGGAGAAGCCACCCCAGCTTGATCCCAAGCGGTTGGAGATTCCGGCATACTGGATTCATCTGCCTCTCAGCATCTCTACCGCGCCCGGAATGCATCGCTTCGTTTGGGACTTGCGCTATCCTGGCGCGCCCGGCGGAAATCCGATGATGAGGATGTTCGGATTGGGCGCCGGCCCATGGGCGCCGCCGGGTCAATATCAGTTGAAGCTGACCGCGAACGGCCAGAGTTACACCCAGCCCCTTACGCTCAAGATGGACCCTCGCGTGAAGACGTCGCAGGCCGATTTGGTGAAGCAGTTTGAGATAGCGCAACAAATCGGCGCGGCGCAGGCGCAAGTGGGAGATGCCTTGGCCACAGCCAACGGCTTGCACGGCCAACTTCAGTCGCTCGCCTCGAAGTCCAGCGACCGGAAGCCACTCGCCGACCAAATCTCGGCACTCGATCGTAAGACGATGGCACTCGCCGGCAGGGCTTCCGGCGCCAGCCACTTCGAGGAAGAGGAGGTTTTTGCGTCCGACATCAAAACCCTCCGTTCACTGAATTCCGCGCTCGCCAACGTCGGGCGGGCCGTAGGAAGCGCCGACGTCGCCCCCACAGGCGACGCCTTCACAGCCTACCAACGCGACCGGGTGGCGATGCAGAAGATCCTCGCGCAGTGGGGCGAAATCAAAAGCCAGGACCTGCCGAAGCTCAACGAGTCTCTGAAGCAGGCGAACCTGCAACCCGTGGTGTTGGAGGAAGAGAATAGGCTGGGAAGGTAGCGCGGCGCAGCGGAAGCGCAACTAAGCGGCTGGGGGGCGGCGGCGCTGGCCCTCGCCGATGAACAAGTCGTGAGATGCGAAGAGTATCAGGCACGAGAAAACCCTGCCCTCAGGATTGCCTTGGCCCTAGCCCGTCGCCCTCCGCAGTTCGCGATGGAACTCCAGGTGCCGCAGACAAGCCTGCCCTAGTCTCGCCACGTCTTTGAGGCGGACGCCCGGTTGCCCTTATCATCGACGGCAGTCACCGCAACCTCATGAGGTTGATTAGGTGCTCCTGTTCCCACTTGGTTCCATGTCTTTTCGTACGACTGCTCAGGCGGGTACAGATTGTCATCGCCGATTGAGAATCCGTCCAGAACTGTCGTGACATTAGCGATGAGTTGACCCGGACCTCCCTTGATCGACACATCAACCCATTGGTTTACCAGATCCCTGCCAGCTTGTATCTGGATGTCCATCGGCTCTCCCTCCCAAGGTTAATTCTCGATTACTCGATATTGTATCCTCATCCCCGGAGTAACGGGGTGATGTTTGCAACTCTGCTGCTCTCCTTCGGATGCTAACAACTCACGTTGCCTGGACCCAGGTGGCGGACCAGGCGGGAGCGGCACGAAAGACTCGCAGCGAGATGAGCACCGATCTCAGTCCGCCCTTGCAAATTACCGGGCGACGGAATATTCTGCGGCCCACTTCCAGAGCGGAGGTTACTATGGGTAAACCCAAGGTGATGGTGGCGGTACGTGAAGGGGTTTCGGTCGAGAGCTTGGTGACCCTGGCATGCCAATTATCGCAAGGTATGGACGCTGAACTCACGGCGTTGCACGTGGTGGAGGTGCCTCTCGCCACTCCCCTCGACGCGGAAGAGGAAGCCCTCGACCACGTGGGCAAGGAAGTGCTGGCGCAGGCTAAACGCGTGGCCAAGAAATTTTCCCGGCATCTTTCCACTGAACTCCTGCGCGCTCGGGAAGCGGGCGAGGCGATTGTGGGCGTGGCCAAAGAAAAGGCGGTGGACTTGTTGGTGATGGGCCACCATAAACCCCATTCCCACACTCTGGCCGACACGCTGCTGGGAGGGATCGTTCGTTACGTGGCCCACCACGCCCCCTGCCGCGTCATTGTGCAGATTCCTGCACCGGAATCGAAGTAACCCGGGGCAAGAAGTGGCACTGGCTTCCAGCCCGTGTCGAGTCATGGCCAGGATGGCCATGCCACAATCCATGTTTGCAATTTGCAAGGAAACCGCGCGCGCATGAGTGATTCCCAAGTTCCCACACCCCAATCCCAACCCCGCAAAGGCCCGAAGACCGGACACATTCTGGCCGGATTGATTCTGGGAGCAATGGCGGGAGTAGTGGCGAATCTAGTGTGGGGGAAAACTGCAGCCCTCGCCAACATCGTCCATTACGGCACCGAGCCCATCGGACAAATGTGGTTGCGCGCCCTGATCATGGTGGTGATTCCTCTGGTCTTTTCGCGTTTGAGCTTGGGCGTAGCGGGGTTGGGCGACTTGCGCAAGCTGGGCCGCGTAGGCCTGAAGACTATGCTGTTCTTTCTCATGGTCACCTCACTGGCTGCGGTTTTGGGGCTGAGCTTGGTGAATCTGGTGCGACCGGGTGTGGGACTTTCGCCCGAAGCTCGCGAGCGCTTGCTGGCGACTTATCAAAAGGACGCGAGCCCGTCCAGGGAAGCTCTCGGGCGCGGCCAATTTGGAATCCAGACGCTGGTCAATGTGGTGCCGCGAAATCCTCTGGGTGCGGCCGCCCAGGGTGACATGCTCGGGGTGATTTTCTTTTCCCTGGCTTTTGGCGTGGCGCTGGCGTTCCTGCCGCCAGAGCGGACCAAGGCATTGGTGGAAGCCTTGCGGGGGCTGGGCGACGTGATGATTGTCATCATCGATTTGGTGATGAAGTTCGCGCCCTACGGGGTCTTCGCGCTGCTCTTCACGGTAGCGGCACGGTTCGGACTGGATCTGCTCGAGCGCCTCGGCTGGTACATCCTGACCGTGGTCGCGGGGCTGGCCGTTTTCGAATTCGGCGTTTACCCTGTGCTGATCAAAGTGTTTACGGGGTGGTCGCCCTGGAATTTCTTCCGCTGCGCCTGGACAGCGATTTTGACTGCCTTTTCCACCAGTTCCTCCAATGCCACTCTCCCCACTACGTTGGAAGTGTGCGAAGACTCCCTCGGATTGCCGCGTGAAGTCTGCGGTTTCGTCGTGCCTCTGGGGGCGACCATGTGCATGAACGGCACGGCGCTGTTTGAGGGCGTCACCGTGCTCTTCATCGCCCAGGTGTTCGGAATCCACCTGTCCCTTTCATCGCAGATCGTGGTGATGGTGACAGCGATACTGATGGCGATGGGAGCCGCAGGCGTGCCCAGCGGGGCCATTCAAGTCCTGATCCTCGTGCTGGAAGCCGTGGGGGTGCCGGGGGAGGGAATCGCCATGGTGGTGGGGGTCGATCGCGTGCTCGACATGTGCCGCACGGTGGTGAATGTTACCGGAGACATGGTTGCCGCCACCTTTGTAGCGCGCTCGGAAGGAATGCGGGCGTCATCGGAAAAGGCTGTGACCCCAACCACGTAGGGGGCCAGCACGCCTCAGACTGGCTTTCAGTTTTCCTTGGAGTATATGCGGGCCAAGGGGCGACGCAACCGGCTGCGGTTAGCGTGGTCAATTTCTACTAACTCGAAGGACATCTCCTGCGGGCGCGCTTCCCGAACCAGGATGCGGGCATGAATGCTCTCCATCCCCGACTTGAACGCCAAGGGGACGGTAGTGCCGGGTTTGAGGTGGCACTGGCTGCTGGCCACGCCGCCCCCCAGGCTGAGTTGTTGAAGGGAAACTCTGTAATTGCCCTGGTCCGGGCTGACCACTCCACTGAGCGGATTGGGCAGCTTCACGCGCGCATAGCGCCGCTGGCGCAGCCAAGGGGACTCGGGTTCGGGATCGAGAGCAGTCAGGTTCAACTCCGCAGCGCTCAAGCCACTCCGCGGTAGAAATTGTTGGGCCCATTCGGGATCGATTTTCTTGAGGGCTTGCACGGCGGTGATGCGCACTTCGCGGGGATACTTCCAATGCCAGAATCCCTTGGTTTCGGCCAGAGGGCGAAGCAGGGCTTCCGCCTTGGTTTCGCGGAGGCGGCCCAGAGCTTCAATGGCTTTGATTTCCAAGTAGGAATCGGTTGGATCCGCTGACCCCTTTTCCACGATGCCCATTAGCCGCGCGGCGGAGCCGAGGTCGCCCGACATTCCCAGTTCGTCCAAGACCTCCGGCAAGACGGTGGGATCGAGGAGGTCATACACCTTATTCAGCAGCATACCCCGCTGTGGCGCCATGCTGCTGGCCAATTGCCGGACTACTTGGTCGTGTGCTGTCGCGTCCCAATCGCGGAGGCGGGTGGGAAGCAGTTCTTCCAGATCGTGGGGCCCCAGCCGACTGAGCAAGGCCACCTTGGAAGTGGCTTCCGGCGCGGGGCGGGTCTCCAGGATCCTGCGAAGATGGATAACCGCGCCGGGCCCTACCACCTGCACCATCTCCAGCAGCCGTGCCCACTCATCGCGGCGCGCGCAACGCTGGACGCGGCTGGCCACCTGGTCGACCGTGGCATGGGGCATCCGCCGCAGCACATCCACCAGCCCTTCCGGGAGGCACGGAGCGTGCAGAGCTTCATCGATGAATTCCGGCAGGGGATTACCCACTTTGATGCGGGGCCAGAGAATCCGCGCCAGTCCAGGCTGCCGCTGCTCCAGAATCTCCATCGCCTGAAGCGCTTCATGGACGGCGGGATATTGCCGGCGCGCCGCGGCTTCGTGGCTGAAGCGCACGAAGGAAGCCCCCAGCATGCTTTGCAAGTCCGCGTTTCCTTCCCGGCACAATGCCTCGCCCATATGATGCAGGCTGGATTTGAGCAACGAGTGATTGACCCGGGAGAATAAATCAGCCATTTCCGCCAAGCCCGACGAGGCTTTTCGCCGGCCATCCACTTCGGAGGTGTGAACGCATTGGGCGTAGTTATCCAATATGGCGCGCGCTGAGGTTACATCCTCTTTCCCTAGTAACTCCTCCACAAATTGGCGGATGTTTCGCGGCGGGACAGCCCAGGCCTCCGGCGATAGAAGCATTTTGCGCTTGGCCTTGTCCGGCACGCGAGCCCAGAACTGCCGGTCCAGGACTTCGGCATGAGATTCCACATCCATGCCGGCTTGCCCCATTTTTTCTTCATGTCCTTTGAGGATGTCGCGCAACGAGCCGATTTCGCGCTTGAGCCGGTCAAGGAGTTCGACGACGGCGTTGGTTTCTACGTCGCCGCGCTCGTATCGCTCAAGGGCAAAGCGCACCGCGACTCGCTCCGCGAGTTGTACCAGTAGCGGATCGTCGGGCCGGGGGGGCTCGTTCTGCGAACTCATACTCAACAGGGCGTGTGCCAGTGCTGCCTGCCCGGGCGGGGGCAATAGATGGATGTCCTTTTCGACAGCGCCGATTTGCTCTAATGAATCGGGGTGCTCTGCTGTGTGGCCCAGTTGCGCCAGCCATCGCAACACCTTGAAGACATCGTCCTCTTGCGCGGGCTGTTCTTTGGCCCCTGGCGCCCCCGGGACACCGATGGGGCCGGTGAGGCCGGCGAGCCCGCCGGGGCCATCGGGTTTGGTCCGGGCGCCTTCTGCCGCGCCAATGAGTTGCAGCAACCGCTGCGGGTCATGAAGCAAAGCTTGCAACCTCTGCCCATCCGGCCCCAGAGATCGGGCGGCGAGCAGCGCCGCCATGCCTGCCTCGCCCAGCGACGCATCTTGCGCAACAAACCGCACCTCGTTGACCTTGATCGCCCCTTTGTCGCCACCGAGGGCAGCACTCAACTCTGCCGCCATGGGCCCGGCTTTGGAGGAGCGCGACGAAAAGGCACGCACAAACTGCCAAAAATCGTCGACCGTAACGCGAGAAGAAAAGTTGATGCTGGCAAGCCCGGCGGAGGTGAACAACTGTGCAAAGCTTCGGTCGGTGGGGCGCTTCTCCAGAGGAACACCATCCAGCAGGACCTGGGCGCCGGAAACTCCCAGGAGCAGTCCCGCCTCTCCGGAGGCTTTCATGGACGCGCGGAGATCATCCCACGCAACTCCCAACAGGCTGGTGGTGCGTTCGTGGTCCACTCCGTATAAGCGAACAGTTTTCAGAAGGATGTTGAGACTGCGTGCGAAACTTCGAGCCGCAACGAGATTGGATGCGTCTTCCATGTTCCCTTCGCCACTTGCCGCTCCGCCGCGTGTCGTCTGAGTCCCGGCATGGCCCAGCGGTTCTTAAGTACCATGACGGCAAGCATTTTCCTAGAGTACGGAGGTACTCCTCGATATCCGAACCCTCCGTGCGGCAGTTCTTAACCTGGTCGAGGTTGGGTGACCTCTTAAACGTAAGCGGCGATCGTTGTGCCTAGCGCAAAATCGAGGGCTTGGCTAACCCCAGTTTCTCGCTGTGCCGAGCCATTTCTATCGTCTTCCAGCGACAGTTTGGCGCACCCTCCGTCGGACAATTTGTATCCCATTCTCAATCCTTGGTGGGTTGGTCGTAAGTGGATTTCTTTTCAGTATGTTGTCAGGGTTGGGAGAAGAAAAGCCGCAGTTTCGACCCTTTGTTATCAATAGGTTCTCAGGGTTGGACGCTCTTTGCCATGACGGGCATTATGTCGCAATGGCGTTGGTACAGTTTGTCGGCCTTCCTCCTCGTCGACTAGCGGCCTTGCCTCCGACGCGCACCTGATGCTCCTAGCACGACCGGCGCTAGACACATATGGTTATTATTTCATGAGTACCCCTTCTTGTCAAGAAAAAAACGAACCGCGCCTGAAAGGTTTCTCCGCTGCTTCTTAGGGCCGTGGATGCTAGCAAGAAAACCGAGCTAATCTATTGCCGCAGGGATAGCAGTCAAATATCTGCCTGCCCCGAATCGCACTGGACACCTGCCGTCAAGCTTGGCAAAATAGTAGGAGTGTCCATTTCGGGGCGTGGCGCAGCCTGGTAGCGCGCTTGCCTTGGGCGCAAGAGGTCCGCGGTTCGAATCCGCGCGCCCCGACCAACATCCCCATAGGCTTACGGTCCGCTGCTTAGGGTGGCACAGGCACTCTTGCCTGTGGCCAAGGCCTGATGCGCATCCATACCGAGGCGCCAGCAGTTTGCGCCGCTTGCCAAGAGACTCTTTTGTGACTACAACGTGAGCACGAGGTCATTGACGGCCATGAAGCTTGAAATCGTACGCATAGGAAATTCGCGAGGTATCCGAATCCCCAAGCCCATCATCGAACAGTGCGCCTTTGAGGACGCCGTTGAACTTCGGGTCGAAAAGGACCATCTTGTCATCGCACCCGCCCGTCAGCCGCGCGAGGGCTGGGAGGAAGCCTTCCGCGCCGCCGGCTCTTCCGCCCACGATAATCTGTTGCTCGACTGACGGTGGGCCCTCAAATCGGCGCGGTCAGGAACTGGTGAAGGCCCTTGAAGAACTGAATTATTCCCCCCAGAACAGCTCCCCCGGCTACGATGTAAGTTCCACCTTGAGCGGCCATGGCCAAGCTGAACGCCGTGACCGCGATGCCCACGACGCACCACACGGCGCCCACCAGCATAATCTTCTTGCCCGCGGCCTTCGTTGTTTCGCGAAGTATCTTGAAGCGCGTTTTCCCGTCGATGAAGCCCTCGTTTCCTGCGGCGTCGACGATCGTGACCCAGCCTTGGCCGTGGGAGGTCACGGTTTCGCCAATGTGGACCTTAGTGCCTTTCTCGTAGCGGGCTATCACCGAGGCAGACGGGGAAGGCTGCGAATACGCGGTTACGTCGCTCTGAGTTAGAACGGCTCGCCGCAGGGACATGATCGAGGCATCAGAAGTCATGTAACCTCGCCGGCCGTCGGGGAGCGCCGTCGCCACCCATTTTGTCCCGTTCCTGTTTTTGATTCCGCCCACTTCCACGACCTGCCCGGCCATCACCTGCGTGATCGGCGTGGCGCTGGCATCTGCTTGCATGAAGACTGTAACCGGGTGATCCATGATTCTGACCTTCATTGCGAATCCTCCTTCCCCCATCGGCGCACGTTGCCTCCTGCTGGGCCCCTGCCATGCAACGGGAAAGGGCCGCAAAGGAATCCCTGCTAGTCTTCCTCCACAATCGCCACATCCCATGGCTTGAGGATGATCGATTGTGGTGGGGCGAGGGCGTTGCCGTTCAGGAGATCCTTCCCCTCCGCATAGGAGTAATCGAATGACTTGGTTTCACTCGAATAGTTGAAGTAGTAGTGGAGCCGTTTGCCCAGGCGGTTCACGCCATGTTTTACGTGAATCGCCGCGGGCAACTGCTGGTCGGGTCCGGCGAGTGCGACTTCCTTCAGAACATCGAGCAGGACATTCTTCTGCAAGGTATCGGAAAGATAGGTTCCCTCGTAGAGCAGAGTTCCTGAACCATAGTGGTTTTCGGTGATGGCCGGCCAGCGTTTGAAAAAGGGATGGTCGTACCAAGCGCGAACCTCGGCGTTTTCCGGCATGATGAATTCAGCCCAGTAACTGACCTTGTTATCGCCACCAGCATGGAAGGGGTCGCCTTTGAGCGCCAACGGTTTCTCGAGATTGGAAAATTCCTGATAGCTGAAACCTGCCGCTTCGCGCAGCGGTCCCGGCGCCCGCACCCAACGCACTGCCGAATTCTCATTGGCGAAACCGCTCTTAAAGGTCATCACCACATGGCCGCCGTTCTTCACGTAATCCGCGATGCGGGTGAGGAGGGCATCGTCGGCGATATAGAGCGCAGGAACCACGAGCAACTTGTAACGGGAAAAGTCTTTGGTTTCAGGAAAGACAAAGTCCACTCCGACATTCAGGTCGTAGAGCGTTTTATGAAGCTGCCGCACCAGCGATGCATAGTCTGCGGCGGGATGGCCCTCGGACCATTGCGGGCCACCTGAGGCGAAGGGCATGAAATCAATGGCATTCAGCGAATCGCGGCTCCACAGAATGGCCACGGGGCTCGAAATCTTCAGGCCCACGAGATGTGGCCCGATCTTTGCGAGCTCGTGCGCGGTGCGCGAAACTTCCGCATAGGCGCGGTTGGGCTCCAAATCGTGCGACAGGACGCCTTTCCAGTAGGTCTCCTGATTGGCCGCGATCGACGCCCAGTGCCAGTACTCCACCGTGTTGGCGCCGTTCGCGAGATGCGTGTAAACATCTGCCCGCAACTGACCATCATAGGGTGGGTATTGAAACGCCGAGGTCCAATCAGTAGATTGGGCGTTGGTCTCTGTAATCAGGAAATTCGTTCCCCGCAGGGAGCGGGCAAAGTCCTCGTTAAGGGACTGCTCCGCGCCGTCGAAGTGATCCTGCGTGCCGTGATAAACGTTGATGGCGGGAATGTCGAGAACGGTGGCAACGGCTTCTTCATTCACATCGTGACGCATGGCGCCGCCAAAATCGGTGGTGACGAATTGGTCGGGCCGGCGATACTCTCGCACCAGCGCCGCCTGCCACGCCAGGAAATCGGTCACCCGCATCTGCTCCCAGCGCGACCATTCGAGCTTATAGCCTGTGCTCTGGGCGCTGTCGCGCGTGGGCAGGTCTTCCCAGGCATTCACGTCTTCGCCCCAGTAATTGAGGAACCACGCTTTATTCAGATTATCGGTGGTACCGAACTTCTCGCGCAGGTGATTCAAGAAGCCCACAAAGACGTCGTGGTTCGAGGCGCCATACGCTGACGTCTCGTTGTCAATCTGCCAGCCGATCACCGTGGGGTTGTCCTTGTAGTGTTCCACCAGATTGCGAATCACGCGTTCGGCGTAAAAACGGTAAGTGGGGTTATCCGTGTCCATGTTCTGCCGCATGCCGTAGAACGTCTCATTCCCACCGAGCGGACGCGCGAGGACTTCCGGGTGAGCGTGATAGAGCCAGGTGGGAATCGAGTATGTAGGGGTCCCCATAATGACCTTGATTCCCGCCTTTCCCATGGCGGCGACGACGCGGTCCATCCAGGCGTACTCAAAATGGCCATCGGTGGGCTCCCACAGGCTCCAAGTCGATTCGCCCATCCGCACCACAGTGAGGCCGGCCTGTTGCATAAGCGCAACATCTTTGTCCAAGCGCTCGTAGGGCATGTACTCGTGATAATAAGCCGCGCCATAGAGCACGCTCGGCATCTGCGGGATGGAAGAAGAATCCGCCGTCTGGGCCTTGGCCTGTCCAAACCCCAGGCAGGGACAAAACGCGATAATGGTAAGAATGCCGATCACACGCTTCGACAGAATCAGGGCGCGTATTGTTTGCAGCATAAGCCAACCTCCCAGGTTCGTTCATCCCGCCGATATTGTGGCTGGAATTTGTGCTTGTGACATTCGACCGGGCGATAACATACACCCCACCCTTTCGGAATTCAATCGCGTAGGCACCTTAGGTCGCTCGTGAGTTCCCACCGGGTGTGCTCGCCGTTCCACCCTTGGATTTCTGCCTCTGTTGGCCATTCTGAACTCAATACGCGGGGCCTGCTTTTTCGATAACCATCTTTGTTATCATCAACATCACGGGGTAGAAATCATAAGCCGACTGTTTTCATCAACATCACGGGGTACCGGCGTTATGACATTTTTTGTCCTTTTGTTTTCATCAACATCACGGGTTAATCCTTCATTTTCGATATCACATCTTTCGCCCCTAGCCTCGGCCATGAAAATCCATTAACTCGTTTAGCTTCAATGACATCGATTTCCTAATGGTTTGCGTCATAAGCAACTAAACCTTTTTATATCTACTACATCATGGGGTACCGGGGGGAGTTGTCGCGTCGCCCCTTGTGCAATGGCCATCCTGGCCATGACTCCTCCATGAGCAGGATGCCCGCGCCTCGAGTTTGGACATTTTGAAGCGGGGAATTCCCGCCACGGCGCTCGAAAAGTGGCAAGAAAGCCGGCGGTTTCTGCAAAATACGCATGCGTTTGTATAAAATGTCCGATAGTTGTGTAGAAATGTCGCTTTATTTCTCGGACAAAGCGTCATATTTTTGTTTGTTTTCATACACATTCCGGCTTCGTTCGTCATTTATTAACATCTTTTTTTCGAACTCGCTCCCCATGCGATGGCGCACAGGTTCCGGAGATGTCCCCGCGGAGGGTTTGACCGTCTTCCCAAGCATTCAGTACCCAGCACCCAGCACCCGGCCCCCAGTACCCAGCCCCCCATTATCCAGCCCCCCGTCCCCAGCTACGAACACCCATCCGTGACTCTCTCCCCCTGGGTCAATTGACCCCAAAGGTAACTCTCTCAACTGTAGCCTAGCACGTTGGCGACCAAAGTCAGGACAGATCCCGGCGAATTACCTACCGGTAGGAAATTGGGGAAAGTTTATTTTCATAATTCCCGGCGCGTGGGCATTCTGCCCGCAAATCCTCGTCGGTGTGGGACACTCTTCCGGGCCAGCGAGCGAGACCCTAGCCCAATTTCCACGGCCTCCGCCGGGTTCTCGCCGGTTTCGGGAAGCAAGGTCTTTATTTTCAGCAATAGGTACCCGCAGGGGCAAAATAGTGATGAATAGTTGTAATCTTTTTCCTTGACTTTAGTGATTTATGTTATATACGTAGTGTCCTATGTACATCCGCAAGACCCGCAAGTCGCACAAGGGCAAAACGTACACCAACTACCTCCTTGTCGAATCCGTCTCTACCCCCAAGGGCCCCCGTCAGCGCATCATCTGCTCGCTCGGCAGCCTCGCCCCCGCGCCCTCCGAACAGTGGCTGGATTTGGCCCACCGCCTCGCAGCCAGCTTGCAGGGGCAGACCTCTCTTCCTGCTGCCGACCCCCCAAGTCGAGGCTCTGGCCGAGAAGGTGCGCCGGAGACGCGGAGTCCACACGAAGCAAGCGGCGGCCCCTCCTGTGGCCTGCCCCACGCTGGCGGTCGATACGGAGCAGGTCACCGTGGAAGAGGCCCGCGAGGCGGGCTCGGTTCATGTCGGCCACCAGATGTGGCGGCAGTTGGGACTGAACGAGATTTTGGCGGGGGCGGGACTTTCGCACCGCGCCTGCCAACTCACCGAAGTCATGACGCTGAACCGCCTGATCTTCCCTCTTTCCGAACACGCCACGCCGGACTGGATCGAGCGCACGGCCCTGGGCGATATTTTGGGAACGGACTTTTCCACCCTCAACGACGAAGCGTTGTACCGCAACTTGGACCGGCTCCATCCGAACCGGGAGGCCATCGAACGGGAACTGGCGGAACG
>JBEKLF010000078.1:0-31650 GCA_050010335.1 Terriglobia bacterium | reverse complement strand
TTCCATCGTTCACCCTCCGGGTGTGGGTCTAGATTTCTTCGCAAAATCTCTATAACACACATCCCGTGAGGGTGAACGCCTTTTCTGCGGTCTCCCGCTCGTTTCAATCGCGATTCTTGGGTAGCAAATCAGTTCATCGTACCTGTCGTCTCATGCCGCCAAACCTGATTCTTCCCCTACTCCCTGCCGCCCCACCCGCGAGAATTCCGGCCCTCACGATAAACTCTACGCGTGCTCCTTCAGCTTGCGTTTCAGGGCCTCGTGGAGACGGGTGCGAACTTCATCGGGAAGGGAAAAGACCTTGCCATCACAGTAAAGTTCGATAGTCTTCTTGGTACTGTCATACACCGCGTGGCAGTGATTGCAATAGGTCAAGTGAGCTTCGAGGGTGTGCTTTAATCCCTCGTCCAACTCGTCGTCCAGATATCCGGAAATCTCTTTGACCGCCCTATTGCAATTCACGAATATCACCCTCGCTTGAAGATTTTGCTTAATTCTTCGCGCAATCGGAGGCGCGCGCGAAACAGCCGAGCCTTTACCGCCCCCTCGGTCAAATCCAGAACCTCGGCCGCCTCCTCCGTGGATAATCCTTCCACGTCTCGCAGGTAAAAGACCGTACGAAAGCCGGGAGGCAGCGAATTCACCGCCTCCTGTAGGATCCGCTCCAGTTCCGCCTTGGCATATTGCTGCTCGGGGTTAGGCTTCCAATCGGCGAACTCCCGCACCACCACTTCTCCATTGTCATCCTCGGAGTCGTCCATCGGGACTTCCCGGCTGGTTCGCCGCTTGCGAAGTTTCATCAGCGCTTCGTTAACCGCGATGCGGACAATCCAGGTGTAAAAACGCGAGTCTTCGCGGAAATCCGGCAAGTGCTCGAAGGCCTTTAGAAATGCGTCCTGAAGCACGTCCTCGGCATCTTCACGGTTTCCCGTGATGTTCATCCCTAGACGGTAAATCTTCTTCTCGTAGCGGTTCACGAGCTCTTCAAAGGCAGAGTAATTCCCCGCCTTTGCTTCGCTGACGAGATGCCCCTCGTCGCGCGCCAGAGTAGGTTGAGGTAGTTCAGTCATCGGAGTAATGAGTTTATACCACTTCTCGCACGATGGGCAGGTCTACCCAATTCGCTTCTCTTGCCTGCCGATCGAGCTTTCCCCCGCAACAACCGGACGGCCCAAATCTGCTCCATCTTTTTGATGCCGCAGATTTCGCGAGGATACGGCCACTTTCCCTAACAGTCGTCAGTAATCAGTCATCAGCTCTCAGTAACAGCCTGACAGGGGAGCGAAACTCGAAAATCGAAAATTCCGCCGAGTTTCGAATTTCCAGTTTCGAGTTTCATTTTGCCCGAGCACTAATTCTTCCCCTGCGCGCACGAAACCAGTCGCGCGATGGCCGGTCCCACACCATCGGGTGCATCGTAGACGGCGGTGCCCGCCACCATGACATCCGCGCCGGCCTCAGCCGCCCAAGGGATGGTCGTCTCGTTGATGCCGCCATCCACTTCCACTTCGCAATCAAGGCCGCGCTCAACCAGCGCGTTGCGTACCTGACGGATCTTGGGCAGCGTGGCGCGAATAAACTCCTGACCACCAAAACCCGGATTCACCGTCATCACCAGGACGAGTTGCACCATATCGAGCACTTCCGAAAGGGTCGACGCCGGCGTGGAAGGATTGAGCGCGACTCCGGCCTTCTTCCCCAAGCTGTGAATGTGCTGGATGGCACGGTGCAAGTGGGGTGTGGATTCCTGGTGGACAATCAGGGTATCGGCGCCCGCGGCAGCGAAGGCATCAATAAAATCCTCGGGTGGCGTGACCATCAGGTGAACCTCCAGGGTCAGCCGCGTCAACGGCCGCAGGCTGCGGACGGCGATGGTCCCAAAAGTGATGTTGGGCACGAAGCGGCCATCCATCACGTCCACCTGGACGCGGTCCACGCCTGCCGCCTCCACCATTTGCACCTGCTCGCCGAGGCGCGTGAAATCCGCAGAGAGAATCGAAGGAGCAATTTTGACGTGCAGGAATCACCCCCAAAAACAGTGAAGAGTGACGAATGAAGAGTGAAGAGCAAGCGTGTTTTCTCTGTTTACTGTATACTTTTCGCTCATCTCCGCCGCTAGGAAAACAGGTTGTACAATGGACAATGGGTGGCCAGCATCAATCCATTGGCCATTATCTGCTACCCACTCTTCACTCGCCACTCTTCACTCGTCACTGCTTCTTCAGCAAATGCGCGGCGCTTTCATCCAGGAACCAGCTTAGTCGGCCGCGCGCGGGCTGAATAAGCTGTGCGGGAAAATGCCCCTCGGGACCTTCCAGTACCTGGCGCAATGTTTCCGCCTTATCCGCTCCCGCCACCAAAAAGATAACATGGGCGGCGGCGTTGAGCACCGGCAAAGTCAGGGTCAGGCGAAACGAGTCGAGCTTGGCCGCGAAATTGGGCGTAACCCACGCCGTACGTTCTTCCAGCGCTTGACTGCCGGGAAAAAGCGACGCGGTGTGTCCGTCAGGGCCCATGCCCAGGAACACGAGATCAAGCCGCGGCCACTCCTCCGGCGCGGGACGCAAAACGCGCGCTAGTTCTTCCGCGTACTCACGCGCCGCTTGCTCGCGGTCCGGGCGCTCAGCCGCCATGCGGTGGAAGTTCTCCTTCGGTAGCGGTACAGATTCGAGCAGTGCCTCGCGAATGATGCGGAAATTGCTCTGCGGATCGTCGGGCGGCACGCAGCGTTCATCCACCTGGAACAAATGAAGGTTCGACCAGCGCACGTGGCCCTGGAACGTCGGGCTGGCAAGGAGCTGGAATAGCAGCTTGGGGGTTGAGCCGCCGGAGAGGGCCACGGAAAGCGGCTTCTTCTCGATCGCTTTCACGCGCGCCTGTTCTTCCAGACGCGTAGCGGCCGCCCAGCTTAAGGGCTCAAGCCCGTCGAAGATGCGAATCTCGGGAGATTGGGTCATTGGGTTATTGAGTCATTCTCGCCACCAGCGCCATGGCTTCTTCATAAACGCGGTCGCGGCCAGACAGCATGAGTTCCTTATTCAGAATTTCGATTTCGTCTCCAACCTCAATGCGCACCGTCCGCCCGATGGACGGCTGGCCCGGAACCTCGGCAAGGGTCTGTACCACCTGCCCGTCCTGTCCGCGCGAAAAGGAAAAGCGTGCGCCGTCGGCTTCAATCACCAAGGAAAAGCAAACTCCGCTTCCCCCGCCTTCCACTTTCCTCAGCGTCCTCTCCACCTTCACCTCGCCCGCACCTGATTGGAAGAAGAGTGTTCGAGGCACGTTTTCTCCCCGCGATTCAGCGCGTTGGAATTGCCATTTCAGGCGGGTGGCAAGCCATGCGGTGAGCAGCAGGCTCTGAGCGCGCTGCGTCTCGAGCCGCGCCGATTCCATTTCGTACTGAATGCGGATTTCCCGGATTCGTTCCAGGTAGGGCCGCCGCTCGGGAGAATCAAAACACTGCGCCACCAATTCACGCCACGGTGTGGCCCGGGCCCAGTTCAAATCGGAGAGGCGAATCCGCCCGGAATGCTTTTCCAACCAGGAGGCGAGCGCCAACAAATCGCACCGGGTGGCGGCAAAACGCGCCGAATCCACAATCAGATGCTGGGTCACCCGCAGAATCTGGTCAAAGTAGCCGGGCACGGCGAAGTCCCCGGCCCGCCACCAAAGATAGATCGGCAGCCCGGAAACAGTGAGGGGAAGGACTACACTTGTAAGCTCTGGGCCGGTCTCGCCCCGCGCATTCAAAGTGATCTGCTCGCTGCAAATCTGCTTTTCACCCTCCGGTCCCAAGTGGCAGTGGGCGGAAACCGAGGCCATCAGGCCCGGCGGCGATCCCTTGGGGTCCACCACCATCAACACCGCTCGGCAGGGATTCTGTAGGGTCACTTCGGCAATCAGGTTGCTGACCTCGCGTGCCGATTCCTCGCAGTCCACGTAAACGAGTAGGGTCAACGCGGAGGCGCGCGTCACTGCGGACTCAGCCCCCGAAGCTTCCGCCGCACTTCTCCACATGGCCGAAAGTCCGGCCTCGATCTCCGCCACATTGGCGGGGCGAGGCTCCCCTAAGGCAAATTCCTGAAGCGTGCCACCCAATGGATTACTCCTTTCGTTTCATGAACATTCTGGCCTCGAAGCGATAAGTGGCTTATTTATCATAGACATTCTGGCCTGCCGACGATTTTGACCCATGTCAAATTATTATCTCGTTTGTTTTCAAGAGGATTCTGGGTTTTACCTTCATTTTTTAATCCCCCTTTTTTCTGCTTACTAAGGGGGCTTTTTTGCGAAATTCCTTATTTTCAAAGACTTGACCTCTCATTACAGTCCCCGAAAACGCTCCGCTTCGCCGCTAAGAGGTTGTGTTTTCATAGACATTCTGGCCTCCGGGGGGCTGGATTTCCTCGTCTCGACATGGCTTTCCCATACAGGATGGCGTTTTTCCGTGGGCTCCTTGCGACCACTTTGCGGGTCGTGGAGTCCATGGAGATACTGCCCCATGGCCTCCGGATGACCGCCCGATTCTTTGATTCCGGGATTTTCTACAAGGGACATGAGAGTCTCGTTTTCCTCTCTCGGGAGGGGCCTGCCCGGTGCGACAGGCAGGAGCGAACTCCGCGGCTGGCGGGACCCAGCCTCATCGTCCAGTATACATGAAGTCAATATCGATGTCAAGAACAAAGTAAGCCTACACGCAGCAGCCTATGGTTCGGGAAAAATGTCACAGCCAAACATCATCGAGGAGCGTAGCGCCTGTTCTTTAGGTCCGCGGCTTGTATCGTAGGGTCAAGGAAAAGCTTCACAGCCTCCGCCACTGCCGTCCGTCGCGCTCGATGAAATCATCGGCCTCTTGCGGTCCCCAACTGCCTGCCGCGTATGGAGCCAGGCCCAGGGAGCCGTCCTGCTTCCAGCGGTCAAGAATCGGATCCACCAATTCCCAGGAGAGGTCCACGGCATCGGCACGATTGAACAGCGTGGCATCGCCCAACATGCAATCGAGGAGGAGGGTTTCATAGGCGGTGGGCGGAGCGGCGCCGAACGATTCTCCGTAAAGGAATTCCATCTCCACCGGGCGAATCTGCATGGTGGTCCCGGGAAGTTTGGCACAGAATTTCAGCGAAATACCCTCATTCGGTTGGATGCGAATTGCCAGGATGTTGGGCTCAATTCCCTCCGCGCCCGCGCCGTGGAATAGGAGGTGCGGCACGCGGCGAAACTGAATTGCGATTTCGGATATGCGCTTGGGCAACCGCTTGCCGGAGCGGACGTAGAAGGGGACGTCCGCCCATCGCCAATTGTCGATGAAGAATTTGAACGCCGCATAGGTTTCGGTGTTCGAGGTGGGCGAAACCTTGGGTTCCGTCCGGTAGGCAGGCACTTTCTTGCCCCCCACGAAGCCTTCCACATACTGGCCCCGCAATACGAATTCCGGCACGCGCTCCAGGTGGATGGGGCGCAGCGCGCGCATGACTTTGGCCTTCTCATCGCGCACCGCGGTGGCTTGAAAGGTGGCAGGAGGCTCCATCGCCACCAGGCTCAGCAACTGGAGCACATGATTTTGAATCATATCGCGCAGCAGGCCGGCCTCTTCGTAGTAAGCGCCCCGATTCTCCACCCCCAACTCTTCCGCCACCGAGATTTGCACGTGGTCAATGTAGCGGCGATTCCAGAAGGGTTCAAAGATGCCGTTGGCGAATCGGAACACCAACAGGTTCTGCACCGTCTCTTTCCCCAGGTAGTGATCGATGCGATAAACCTGATCTTCCTCGAAGACGCTGGTGACCGTTTGATTCAATTCGCGGGCGCTTTCCAGGCTTCGCCCGAAGGGCTTTTCCAGGATGATGCGCGTCCAGGTTTTTCCCCGATCCTTGGGTTTGGCCAACCCGGCGGCGCCCATATGCTTGACGGTGACGGGGAAAAAGCTTGGCGGGGTGGCGAGATAAAAAAGCCGGTTGCCCGCGGTTCCATGCTCCTGGTCAAGGTGATCCAGGGTGTCCGCGAGTTTCTGGTGAGCCTCAGGAGTGCTGAATTCGCCGGTGACATAATGCAGTCCTTTCGCGAAGCCTTCCACAAAGGCGTCGCTCTCCGGCGTCAGGTGGAGAAACTTCCTCACCGCCTCTGACATTTCCTGGCTGAACTGTTCATCGGTCTTGGCAGTGCGCCCGCAGCCCACTACGGCGAACCCGGGAGGCAGCATGCGCTCGCGCGTAAGATAGAAGAGCGCCGGAATCAGTTTGCGTTCGGTGAGGTCGCCGGAGGCGCCGAAAATGGCCATTGCACACGGATCGGGCGTCCGGCGTATACGGATTCCTTCACGCAAGGGGTTGACCAACTCGGCTGTTTCCGGCATGGGACCTCTCCTCGCATCGGGTTGTGGTCAATTTGATGTCGAGGCGGCTTTACGCCGCCATTTGGCCCGTCAGCCGACGGATAAACTCGCCGCTACTTCATGGTGAGGTAAACTCGCCGCTACAATCTCAAATTGTCCCACGACCTCGCATCAGCATCGGGTTGTTGGCAATAACTTGTTGTGAAAAGCCCTGTTATCCCGCCGTCGCGTGCACCGAAGGCCTGAGGGCGTCTTGTACAAGGCGCCCCAGCCGCGCCAGTTGAGCGCCCGCGTCGCCGCCCAGATGCAGGCGGAGGAAACGCCGCTGCTTGCTCGCGAGCGAACGTAAATCCCCCAGCGCTTGCGCGTGCTTTAAAACCGCGAACGTGTAAGGCTCGCCGGGAATCGGCAAATCTTGGGCGTCGTCCGCGGTGATCTGAATGAAAAGGCCGTTGTTCGCTCCACCCTTGTGGAGTTGCCCGGTGGAGTGCAAAAAGCGCGGGCCGTACCCGAGGGTGGTCGCCAAATGGGAAGCTTCGCGCAAGCTCTGACGCAGCGATTGCAGCGCCACGGTGTGCTCCGGCGTAGGCTGAATGTATGCCATCAAGGCTACATAGTCCCCCGGCCGTCCCTGGTTCAAAAAGGCCGCGAGCGCTCCCCCCACCGATGTTGCCGCCGCTCCCAGGGTTGCCGCGTCGCCATAGACCTTTAAGCCGTCAGATTCCAGGAGTGGATCACCCTCCGGGAATTTGCCTTGCGCGCGGTATTCCGCCAGCAGGCTCTTGGTGTTGTCCTTGCTCTCCTGCACATTGGGCTGATCGAAAGGATCGATGCCCAAGAGCGCGCCGGCGGTGGCCGTAGCCACTTCCCAGCGGAAAAACTCCGCGCCGAGGTCAAGCACATCGCGCAGGATAATTCGGATCACCGGATGCCCGGCTGCCTCCAGCGCTTGGAGCGCACATTCCGTAGCCTCGTCCGCCTCAGAGGTGAGCTTGATTTGCACGAACAGCCGGTCCTGGCGATAGGCGGCCGGCCCGTGCAGCGCCTCGCCCGCCACGGGGACCAACCCCTTCCCTTCCTTGCCGGTGCTCTCCGCAATGAGTTGCTCCACCCAATCGGCGAAAGTTTCGATGGCAGGAGAAATCACAAAAGTGATCTTGTCGCGGCCGCTCAGCCCGGCAGCGCCCAGAGCCGCGCCCAGGACGAGGCCGGGAGTATCCTTTGCGGCCACATTTGCTCCGCAGGCTGCGGCCATGTGCGCAGCGCGTTCCAGCAATCCGTGAACGTGCACACCGGCCAGCGCCGCCGGGATCATGCCAAAATTCGAGAGGGCCGAATAGCGGCCGCCAATATCCGGCTGCCCCGGAAATACGCGCCGGAAGTTCTTCTCCTTGGCCAGTTTTTCCAGTGACGTCCCCGGATCGGTAATCGCCACAAAATTCTCTCCGGCTTTGTCGCCTTTGATCGACCGGACGCGATCATGGAAGTACTGGAAGAAACTCGTGGTTTCGGTCGTCCCGCCGGACTTGCTCGAGACCAGAAAAAGCGTGTTGGCAAGGTCCACCGAGTCCTCCACCGCCGCGACGCTGGCGGGGACGGTGGAATCCAGCACGGTCAAGGGTAAGAAGCCGGGCCGCGTGCCAAAGGTGGCGCGACAAACATCCGGGCAGAGGCTGCTTCCTCCCATGCCCAGCAAAACCTGCTGGGTGAAGCCCGCGCTCTTGATCTCCTGGGGGAAACCCTCGAGGACGTCCAATTGTTTCAGCATCGTCTGAGCAACGGTCAGCCAACCTAGGGCGTTGCGGATGATTTTTTGATGGTCGGGATCCTGCTTCCAGAGCGTGGCATCACGTTCCCATAAACGGCGCGAAAAACCTTGCGCCTCCAGCCGCTCGAGCGCCGCATGGGTGGCTGCCTGCAAGCTGGCATCGATCGCCGCAGGCTGCACCGGCGGCAGGGCATATTGCCGGCGCTTTTCGGCGAGTGCCGCAAGCAACTTTTCGTAGTCCTTGGTGAATAAGTCCACCCCCTGTTCTTCCAACTTCCGCGTCATCACCGCCAGGTCAAGGCCCTCTTCTGCCAACTGTTGCATCACGCTCCGGGCCTCGTCCAAGCCCTCCTCAATCCGGGGAGCGGGCTTGCCGTGATCGCGGTAGGCCGCAAGCGAGGCCACCGGCATGGTGTTGATGGTGTCGGGACCAATCAGCGTGTCGATGTAAAGCGTGTCGCTGTAATTCGGGTTCTTGGTGCCGGTGGAAGCCCAGAGCATGCGCTGCACCCGCGCGCCCTTTTTCGCCAAGGCCTGGAACCGCGCACTGGCGAAGATCTCCTTGAATTTCACATAAGCGAGTTTGGCATTGGCAATGGCCGTCTTGCCCTCCAGCCATTCCAGGCGCTGCTTTTCCTCCGCGTTCTTTGCCGCAGGTATTTTCGCTGCGAGCTGTTGGTCACCCATCACATCGATGCGGCTCACAAAAAAGCTGGCCACCGAGGCAATGCGGTCAAGCGGCTTCCCTTCTCGCGCCAGTTTTTCCAACGCGGCAATATAGGCCCAAGCCACTTCCTCGTAGCGCTCGATGGCAAACAGCAGGGTGATATTGATGTTGATGCCCTCGCCCAAGAGGTGCTCGATGGCGGGCAGGCCCTCCGCTGTTCCCGGGACCTTCACCAGGACGTTCGGCCGGTCAACTCTCTGCCAGAGGCGGTGCGCTTCCGCAATCGTGCCCTGCGTGTCGCGAGCCAAGGTGGGCGCCACTTCGATGCTGACAAAGCCATCCCGGCCTTCGGTGGAGTCATAAACCGGGCGGAAGATGTCGGCGGCGGTGCGAATGTCTTCGACTTCCAGGGCTTCGAATATCAGCGGCGTCTCTTCGCCCGCCTCCACCAATTTCCGGATCGCCTCGTCGTAGTCGTTGCTGCCGGCGATGGCTTTCTCAAAAATACTGGGATTGGACGTAACTCCCGAGACCCCATCGGCATCAACCAGCGCTTTTAGATGCCCGGAAGTCAGCTCCGAGCGGCGGATGTAATCGAACCAAACGCTCTGGCCCAAGCTGTTCAAGACCCGCAGTGGATTATTGCTCATAAGAGAAACCTCCTTCTTGACTTCGCTGCGCGGCTGGCATCCAAGTGGCGCAGGAGACTTACAAAAACCCTGGAGCCCTAACATTTAAATCCTGCCCTGAGCGGCGCACAGGGTCGGCATATCTTGGGCTCATGTGGCGCCGTCCTTCAGGCCGCCACCTGCGGGCGAAAACTCAGCGCTACAACTCCCCCTCGGCCTGGTCAGAGGCCACGAGGACCTATTCATCAACCTGCTAAGCCTTACACCCTGAACTGATCAGCGGCCCAAAAGCTTGTGCGCCAGTTCGGCGATGTGTGCCCCTGTGAAGCCCAACTTTTCCGCAATGATTTTATACGGAGCAGACGCGCCAAAGCGATTAATTCCGTGCACGGCGCCCTGGGACCCCACGTACCGTTCCCAGCCGAAAGGCACCCCGGCCTCTACGGCGAGCCGCGCCGTGACCCCCGGCGGCAGCACTTCGTCCCGATAGGACTGCGGCTGCTTTTCGAAGAGATCCCACGAAGGCATGCTCACCAAGCGCGTGGCAATGCCTTCCGAACCTAACTTCTCGTAAGCCTCGAGCGACGGCGCCACCTCTGATCCGGTGGCAATCAAAATGAGTTCCGGCGTCTTCCCCGCGGCATCGGCAAAGATGTACGCGCCCTTTTCCAATCCCTGCGCTGAGGCGTACTTGCTGCGATCAAAAATCGGCAGGGCCTGGCGGGTCAACATCAAAGCGACGGGGCCGCTTTTATGTTCAAGCGCCACCCGCCACGCCACGGCGGTTTCGTTCGCGTCTGCCGGGCGGATGGAACACAGATGCGGAATGATGCGGCAAGCTGCCAGATGTTCAACCGGCTCGTGGGTGGGGCCGTCCTCGCCCAGGAAGACGCTGTCGTGGGTAAAAACGAAAACCGCGTGAACGCCCATCACCGCGGCGAGGCGCAGCGACGGCCGTAGGTAGTCTGAAAAGACAAAGAACGTGGCGCCGTAAGGAATCAATCCGCTGAGGGCCATGCCATTCATGACCGAGGCCATGCCGTGTTCGCGAACCCCGAAGTGGAAGTTGCGGCCGCCGTAATTGCCGGGCTCAAAATCCTTTTCACCTTTGATCAAAGTGTCGGTGGAAGGCGCCAGGTCCGCCGAGCCGCCCAGCAAGGTGGGAAGAACGGGCGAGAGGGCGTTTAGAACCTTGCCGGATGCCTGCCGCGTTGCCATAGGCTTTTCGGTGGAACTGAAAGTGGGGATCTTCGCTTGCCAGCCCGGCGTCAATTCGCCCCGAGTATACCGGTCCCACTCCGCCGCGAGATCCGGAAATGCCGCGCGGTAAGCCGCCAGTTTGGCCTGCCACTCGGCCTCGGCTTCGGCGCCTTTTCCCAGCGCCAAGCGGAAATGCGCGCGCGCCTGATCCGGCACCAGGAACGGCGGCTCGAGGGGCCACCCGAGGTTCTGCTTGGTGAGTTTGACTTCCTCGACACCGAGCGCCGTGCCGTGAGCCTCCGCGGTGTCATGTTTATTGGGACTGCCGTAACCAATGTGCGTGCGAATCATGATGATCGACGGCCGTCCGCGCTCCGCTTGGGCAGCGCGAATCGCCGCGTCGATGGCCGCCAAATCGTTTCCGTCACCAAGCTTTTGTACAAACCATCCGTAAGCCTCGAAGCGCTTGCCGCGGTCCTCCGTGAAGGCCAGTTGGGTGTCACCTTCAATGGAAATGTGGTTGTCGTCGTAGAAATAAATGAGATTATCGAGCTGAAGATGGCCCGCCAGTGACGCGGCTTCCGACGATATGCCTTCCATCAAACAGCCATCGCCCGCGATGGCATAGATTTTGTAATCGACAATCTCATGACCAGGGCGATTGAAGTGCGCGGCCAGATATTTTTGGGCAATCGCCATGCCGACGCCGTTGCCGAATCCCTGTCCCAACGGACCCGTAGTGGTCTCAATTCCAGGGACCAGCCAATGTTCAGGATGGCCCGGCGTCTTGCTTCCCCACTGTCGAAACTGTTGCAACTCCGCGATCGGCATGTCGTATCCCGTCAGATGCAACAGGCTATATAGCAGCATCGAGCCATGCCCTGCGGAAAGCACAAAACGGTCACGGTTCGGCCAGGCAGGTTTGGCAGGATCGTGTTTCAGGTGGCGAGTCCAGAGCACATACGCCATCGGCGCGGCCCCCATGGGCATCCCCGGATGGCCGGAGTTGGCTTTTTGGACGCCATCAACGGCAAGAAAGCGGATGGTGTTGATGCAAAGCTGGTCGAGCTGCGACGGACTGAGACTGGAATTCGAGGTTACAGAAGCAGTTTGACCTTCCAAGCGATTAGTCCTCCAGGGGCATGAGGTCGATTGAGATCGCAAATCTGTCGTGGCACTCCCCTGCCCTGCACTTTCAAAGCCCTATGACATTTAGATGCCGCCATTGCCGGAAAGGAGCACACAGGAGTATCCGATTATAATATACCGTGGGGATTCAAGCTTGGAGATTTTGGATTTCGGGGGCGATGAAATTGGGCAAGTTAATCCCGATGCTTTTCACTGAAGCCGAGCGTTCCCGCTAGCGCTGAATGCGCGCCGACCCGCCTTTGGCGAAGGCCCGCACCTGCTCGATGGTAGCCATGGTGGTATCGCCCGGGTAGGTGGTCAGCAACGCGCCGTGGGCCCAGCCCAGCTTTACGGCCTCTTCCGGCTCTTCACCTGTCAGCAATCCGTAAAAGAACCCGGAGGCGAAGCCATCGCCGCCGCCCACGCGATCGAAAACATCCAGGTCCACGGTGGGCGCCAGATAGGTATTGCCATCGATCCATGCCACCGCGCCCCAACCGTGCCAGCTACTCGAAGCCACTTCGCGAAGGGTGGTCGCCACGATTTTGACATGGGGATAGCTCGTCACCACCTTTTCAATCATGGAGAAGAAGGCGCTGGGGTCAAGCTTGGATTTCGCCGCGACTTTTGGACCCGGCATTCCCAAACCCATTTGCAGATCCTCTTCGTTTCCCACCAGGACGTCCACGTGCTCCACGATGCGCGCGATCACCGCCAGGGCGCGCTCGTGGCCGCCCCAGATGTTCCAGAGCTTGGCGCGATAGTTCAGATCGAACGAAGTGATTGAGCCCGCTGCCTTGGCCGCCTTCATCCCCTCGGCAATGAGCTCGCCGGTGGTTTCAGACAAGGCCGCAAAGATTCCTCCGCTGTGAAACCAGCGGACGCCCGAAGCGAAGATGGACTTCCAATTGAAGTCGCCGGGTTTGAGCATGGACCCGGCTTCGTTCGCACGATTATAGAAAACCACGGGAGCGCGCACGCCGAAGCCGCGATCACTATAGACGGCCGCCATGTTGGGGCCGTTCACGCCATTGTGCTTGAAATGCTTGTAGAAAGGCTTCACACCCATGGCGCGCACGCGCTCGGCGATCAGGTCGCCGATGGGATAGTCCACCATCGCCGTCGCTATGCCCGCTTGCAAGCGAAAGCAGTCCGCCAGGTTGGCGGCGCAGTTGAACTCTCCGCCGCTGACGTGGATTTGGCATTCAGTGGCCTTGCGAAACGGAATGATCCCTGGATCGAGCCGGTGGACAAGGGCGCCAAGGGATAAGAAATCCAGGGCCCCGGAGGGTTGAATGTTGAGCCCGTATTTCATATTTGATCCTTCTTCTACGCGTTATATTGGCCCGAGGCCACTTTGCCGCCACGGCCTGTCCAGTTGGTGTGGAAAAACTCGCCGCGGGGTTTGTCCACCCGCTCATAAGTGTGCGCGCCGAAGAAGTCGCGCTGCGCCTGGAGCAGGTTGGCAGGCAGGCGTCCGGTACGGTAGCCATCATAGAAAGCCAGTGCCGTGGTGAAGGCAGGCGTGGGCACCCCACCCCTGACCCCGTAGGTGATGGCGCGCCGCCAGTCCGCTTGGTAACTGGTTAATGCTTTGGTAAAGAACTTATTCAGAAGCAGATTGCTAAGCTGCGGATTCTTGTCGTAGGCTTCCTTGATCTTGCCTAGGAAGCGGCTGCGAATGATGCATCCCCCGCGCCACATCAGGGCGATGCCGCCGAAGTTCAGGTTCCATTTCTGATCCTTCGCGGCTTCACGCAGGAGCATGTAACCCTGGGCGTAAGAAATAATCTTGGAGCAATAGAGCGCGCGGCGAACGTCTTCCACAAAAGTCACCCGGTCGTGTTTCTTTGCGGAGCGTCGGGGCCCCTTGAGGATGGCCGAAGCTGCCACACGCTCCTCTTTGATCGCCGACAGGCAGCGGGAAAACACTGCTTCCCCGATCAGGGTCACCGGCATGCCCATGTCAAGGGCGCTGAGGCAGGTCCACTTGCCCGTGCCCTTCTGGCCGGCGGCGTCCAGGATTTTATCGACCATGGGCGTGCCGTCGTCATCCTTCTTGGCGAAAATCTGGCTGGTGATATCGACAAGATAGCTATCAAGTTCACCTTTGTTCCAATCGGCGAACACTTCGTGCAGTTCGTCGGCACTGAGACCCAGCACGTCCTTCATCAACTGGTAGGCCTCGCAGATCAGTTGCATATCGCCGTACTCGATGCCGTTGTGCACCATCTTTACGTAGTGTCCGGCGCCATCTTCGCCTACCCAATCGCAGCAAGGCGTGCCGTCCTCGACTTTGGCAGCAATGGCCTGGAAGATTTCCTTCACATGCGGCCACGCCGCTGGGTTGCCGCCCGGCATAATCGAGGGCCCATGGCGCGCGCCTTCCTCGCCCCCGGATACACCGGTCCCGATGAAGAGGATACCTTTTTCGGCGAGGTATTTCGTGCGGCGGGTGGAGTCCGGCCAGTGCGAGTTGCCCCCGTCAATGAGAATGTCGCCCTTTTCGAGGTGCGGCAGAATTTCCTCAAACATCTTGTCGACGGCGTCACCCGCCTTCACCATGAGCATGATGCGCCGAGGTGGTTTGAGCAGTTGGACAAATTCCGCCATCGAATGCGCGCCCACCACTTGCGTGCCCGCAGCTTCGTTCTTGAGGAAATCATCTACCTTGGAAACAGTTCGATTAAATACCGCCACCTTGTAGCCGTGGTCGTTCATATTCAAAACCAGGTTCTGACCCATGACTGCCAAACCAATCAGCCCGATATCGCAACTTGCGTCTGACATGTTACCTCCCATCCAATTTGGTGCATGCGCGTTCCGCCCTTACCCACATGCGCCGCGCTGAGCCCTGAGATGTGAAGGGTTCCCGTGCAGAAGCATACATCGATCGCTCTTCTGGACATCGAAAACGTATCAACAGGGCCGCATGATTAAAACTCATATTTCCACTCGGAGGCATCCATTCTATCCAAACTCAGCGGTTTTGTGTCGTTAAGTTTTCCGTGCTGGCAACGGCGTACACCGCGTGTCGTTCTGAGCATATTTTCGATGACCGAAAGACGCTTTCGCAGGACTTGAGAAACGAGGATGTCAATTCAATCTTTGAAGCAAGGTACATTCCTTCTTGTGGCACTCCCGCTCTCAGCATAAAATGCGGAGCGCCTGGGGACCTTGCATTTTTGCTCTGAAAGGATTGCCGTGCCCATCGCGGAGATTACGGTTCATCCTAACCAAAAGGCGCGAATTAGCTCGCCCTGGGGATTTCCCGTGCGAGAGGATGTTGCTTTCACGGATGTCCACGGCGTCGAGCGTGGAAGGGCCGTCAGGCGGGCGATCGAGAAGCTTCAGGAGCCGCTTCGAAAAATCCTTGAACCCGGCGAGGCGGTGCTCTACCTCGCGCGGGGACAGATCATGCCGGGCAAGCTTCAGCGCTACACGCAGGGCACGCAATCCCGCTTTCTGGCTCCGGCCGCGCTGATCCTGACGAATCGGCGACTTCTTCATTTATCGGTGAACTGGAATGGAAAGTGGAACAGAAATGTGCGGAGCGTCCTTTGGTGTGACGTAAGAAAGGCCTATGTAACAGGTCTCCTTTACGGAAGACTTCATCTCGAATATCAACAGGGATCGAAAGAAACCTATTGGCGAATCGGTAGGAGTGCGGCAAAGAAAATTCAGCTCCTGGTGGATGCCTTGCTACCGGCGTCTGCCGACGAGACGTCGAAAGCGCTTTCGATGACGAGTCTCTGCCCGGAGTGCCTCGCGTCCCTTACGCCGGGCGTTTACGAATGTCGTTGCTGCGGACTGAAATTCAAAGACGAGAAAGCCATATTATTTCACGCGCTCCTCATCCCCGGGGGCGCCTACTTCTACGTTGGACTCAGTCTATTTGGGGTGGGGCACGCTTTTGTCGACACGGCCATCTTTTTTTCTATGATCGGCTGGGCGCTTGCACTCATGGGCAGATTGCAACCGCACGTGCGGATGGGGGCTCCGCCAACCAAGTTTACTTACGCAGTGCTCACAACCTTCCTTGCCTCTGCTCTGGTATTTGACATCTGCATGTCCATCAGGGTGGCGCGAAATGCGATTAGAAACTTCATCCCGGAGTCATAGTGAGGATTAGCCGGCGCGTCCCCACCTGCACGTGAACGGTTTGGCATGCATTAAACGATGATAGAACCATTGACCCTGTGATAAGTTGGTGGCCGCAAAACATGAGTAGATAATTCGCAATCCTGGGAGTACCCATGCATATACTTGTTCGTTTAGGAATAATCTTCACCCTGATGGGGGTATGTTCCGTGGCACAAGCTAAACACATAATTGCCTATGAAGATTTAGTGAAGGTTCAGCGAATTTCCGACCCGCAGTTATCGCCGGATGGCAAGTGGGTCGCGTATGAGGCAGGCGTGGTCGATCTCGCTGCCAACAAGGCCGTCCGGCACATCTGGGTGGTTTCCGCCGAGGGCGGTGAGCCGCGGCAACTGACGCGCGGTGACGGCTCCGACACGCGCCCGCGGTGGTCCCCCGACGGGAAATCATTGGTATTCATTTCCACGCGCGGGGGCAGTTCGCAAGTATGGATTCTACCCCTCGATGGCGGCGATGCCCGGCCTCTCACTTCCCTATCAACTGAAGCCGACGGCGTGACTTGGGCCGCGCATGGCGACATGTTGCTCTTCACCTCTCAGGCTTATCCTGACTGCGCGGATGAGGAATGCAACGCCCGC
Organism: Terriglobia bacterium; assembly: GCA_050010335.1. Lineage (GTDB taxonomy): Bacteria > Acidobacteriota > Terriglobia > UBA7540 > UBA7540 > Bog-366. Next base: position 15,188 of record JBEKLF010000078.1, on the reverse strand, counting down.
CGTTTGAAAGAAGCGGCGGAGAGCAAAGTAAAAGCGCAGATTTTCACCGAACTGCTCTTCCGCCATTGGGACTCCTGGCGGGAGGGCCGGTACACGCACCTCTTCGCCATTTCTGCCAAGGGCGGCACACCCCGTGACCTGACTCCCGGCGCCTACGATTCGCCCACGTTTTTCCTCGGCGCGCCCGATGGCTATGCGATTTCGCCCGATGGCACGGAGGTTTGCTACACGTCGAACCGCTCCAAGGGTGAGGCCGGCCAGTCAGCCGCGGCTTGGACCACCAACAATGATCTTTACATCGTGGGGGCGCAGGGCGGCGAACCGCTCAACATCACTAGCGACAATCCGGGCTCGGACGCGTCACCTCAATACTCACCCAACGGACGCTACATCGCTTACACGTCCCAGGCACGCAATGGCTATGAATCCGATCTCTTCCGCCTCCGCGTTTACGATCGAGAGACCCTGAAGATTGCTGACCTTACACCGGGATTTGACCAGTGGGTAAGCGGGTTCGCCTGGGCGCCCGACAGCAACACCATTTATTTCACCGCCGCTGACCACGCCCGGCAGCCGGTTTTCAAGACTTCAGTCCGCATGCCTAAAGTCGAGAAGGTTTTGGAAGGCATGAATGACGACCTCATCGTGAGCCCCGATGGCACGTGGCTAATCCTCACTCGCACCAGCTTGACTCAGCCCTCGGCAATTTATCGCGCGGCCTTATCAAGCGGCGCACCCACCTTGCTCACCCACGAAAACGACGCGCTGCTCGCGGATCTCGATATGAATCCGGCGGAGACCGTGACCACGCACGGGGCGCTGGGGGCGGAGATCGAGAACCTCATGTTGAAGCCGCCGGGGTTTGACCCGACCAAGAAGTACCCCGGCCTGCTGCTGGTCCATGGCGGCCCGCAGAGCGCCTGGGAAGACGCATGGAGCTATCGCTGGAATGCGCAAATGTTTGCCGCGCACGGCTACGTGGTGCTGATGACGAACTTCCACGGCTCCACGGGCTATGGCCAGAAATTTGTGGAAGAAATTTCCGGCGACTGGGGAGGCGCGCCCTACCAGGACCTGATGAACGCTACCGACTTTCTCGAAAAACTGGAGTATGTCGATAAAACCCGCATGGTGGCAGCGGGCGCCTCTTTCGGCGGGTTCATGATCGACTGGATTGCCACTCACACCAATCGCTTTAAGGCTCTGGTTTCGCACGATGGCGTTTATGACAATCCCAGCATGTACGGCGAGACGGAAGAGATTTGGTTTGATGAGTGGGAGTTCAAAGGTGTGCCCTGGGATAAAGAATCCATGGCGGTGCGCGTAAAGTGGTCACCATCGAGCTATGTCCAGAACATTAAGACGCCCATGCTGCTGGTGGAGGGTGCGAAGGATTTCCGCGTGCCGGAGGGCCAGGCCTTCCAACTGTTCTCGGCCCTGCAACGGCGCGGCATCAAATCCAAGCTGCTCTACTTCCCTGATGAAGGGCACTGGGTCCTGAAGCCGCAGAATAGCCAACTCTGGTACAAGACGGTGCTGGGGTGGCTGGATGAGCATGTGAAGTAGCTGGTGGGGCAGGAGCGAACAGGTTGATTGTGGATAGTCCGCTACTGCGGGCTAAAGAGCGACAATCTCCGAGTGTGAAAAGCCACACCAACGATTGACAGCGATGCACAAACGCATCAAAATGCTTTTATGCGAACGACAATTGATCTGCCGGAGAATCTCTACCGAACCCTAAAGGCCCGTGCTGGCCTCAGCGGCATCACGCTGCGGCAACTCGTTCAGCAACTCATCGAGCAAGGACTAAGGTCGCCGAGGGTGGAAGCCTCCGAAGGCCGGCACGGTCCTCCGCCCGTAATCATACCCCCGCGCGGAGTTCGCATTCCCGCCCTGTCAGCGGAGGAGATCAGACGGATCGAAGAAGAGGAAGACGAGGCCAAGCATGCGGGACTTGCTTGATGCCAGTGTGTGGCTTCCTCTAAGCGCCCCGGAACATGACCATTATATCCGCGCGCGCCGGTACTGGGATGAGGAGTCGGCGAGCGAGCTGGCCTTTTGCCGCGTGACCGCGTTGGCGTTCCTGCGACACCTTACCAACGCCAGAATCCTTGGGAGTGCAGCTTTGGATGGCCGCGCGGCGTGGCAAGCTCTGGAGACTTGGCTGGCAATTCCGAAAATCACTCTGCTTGCTGAACCGCCGGGACTGGAGGAATTGCTAGCGCAGTGGAGCGCACACCTTGACCTGCGTGGCGGACACTGGGCAGATGCGTACATTGCCGCCTTTGCTGCGGCGAGCGGCTGCCGTTTGGTCGCCTTTGACCGCGATTTTCATCGTTACCCGGGAATCGAGTTCCTGCACCTGACGATATAAGGAAATCCAGCTAAATCATTTTTTGCAAATGCCCACTGTCCTCAGAACAGGCCCTTACCGGATCTACTACTTCAGCCATGACTTGAGGCAGCCTCCGCACGTCCATGTCGACCGCGAGAGATTTTCCGCAAAGTTCTGGTTGCAGCCTGTAAGCTTGGCGCGTAATCTTGGGTTTGGTGCGAGGGAACTGCGGAGGATTCAGTCAATCCTTGAAGATCATGAAGCGGACCTCGTGGAGGCTTGGCATGGGGATTTTGGCGACGAACGCTGACGAACGAGTCGCGAATGTCGGGTTTACCGATGATGAACTCTCCGTGACGTTGATGGATGGTCGCACGATCAGCGTTCCTCTGGCGTGGTATCCCCGGCTCCTGCGCGCCACTAAGAAGCAGCGTAAGAACTGGGAAACGTGCGCGGCCGGTTACGGAATTCACTGGCCTGACATCGATGAGGATTTGAGCACCGAAGGATTGTTACGCGGGGCTCCAGCACCACGTGCGGCCATAATGAAAACATGAGAAGCGATCGTAGCGCGGACCTCAACGGCGGAGGTCCGCGCTACGATTACCGTTTTCTGCGAGCTGTCGGCTGTAAGCTGTCAGCACGAAAGGACTCCCATGACTCACGACGAAATCGTTCGCAAAAAGCAAGAATACCTTTTCAACTGTGTCACAACGTACTTCAAGGACCCGATGGTGATTGACCACGCCAAGGGCCAGTACGTTTGGGACAGCGAGGGCAAGCAGTTTCTCGACTTCCTGGGCGGCATCGTGACGGTCAGTGTGGGCCATTCGAATCCCAAGGTGACGGATAAAATCAAAGCGCAAATCGACAAGGTCCAGCACACCTCCACGCTGTTCGTCACCGAAGCCCTGGTGAACCTGGCGGAAAAAGTGGCCTCGATTGCGCCTGGCAAGCTCAAGAAGAGCTACTTCACGAATAGCGGCACGGAAGCCAACGAGGTAGCCATTCTCACGGCGCGCATGTACACGGGCAACTACGAACTCCTGGCGCTGCGGCACGGTTACAGCGGCCACTCCCACCTCACCAAGTCGCTCACGGGCCTGCACACCTATCGCAAAGCCGGAGTGATTCCTTACGGCATCGTGCAAGCGCCGGGGCCGTACTGCTATCGCTGTCCGTACGGGCTCACCTACCCGAGTTGCGACCTCCACTGCGCGAAGGACATTGACGAAGTTATCAAGACCTCCACCAGCGGCCAGATCGCCGGCATGTTGGTTGAGACCATCCAGGGGTTGGGAGGCTTCATCGTTCCGCCTCCCGGATACTTCAAGATTGTCGCCAACATTGTGCGCAATTACGGTGGATTGTTCATTGCCGACGAAGTGCAAGCCGCCTGGGGACGCACCGGCAAGAAGTGGTGGGGCATCGAGCACTGGGAGGTGGTGCCCGACATCATCACCAGCGCCAAGAGCATGGCGAACGGCATGCCCATCGGGCTCACGCTAACCACCCCGGAAATCGCCGACGCTTACAAGGGTCTGACCATTTCGACTTTCGGCGGCAACCCCGTGGCGTGTGTGGCGGCCAAGGCGACCATTGACCTGATCGAAGAAGACCGCCTGATGGATAACGCCGAGACCGTCGGCAACCACTTCCACGCGGGTCTGGAAGCGCTGAAGGAAAAGCACGCCATTATCGGCGACGTCCGCGGCATGGGCTTGATGCAAGGTATCGAGCTTGTGAAGGACCGCGCAAGTAAAGCCCCCGGCACCGATTTAGCCAACCAGTTGCTCGAGCGCCTGCGCGTCCACGGCCTGCTGGTGGGCAAAGGCGGCCTGTACGGCAACGTGGTCCGCATGTCCCCGCCCCTCAATATTTCCCAGGCCGATGTGGATATTGCCCTCGCCGCGATCGATAAGGGCTTGGCGGAAGTAGCTGCGAAATAGGCCGCTCGGCGGAGCCGCAACCCAACACGCGTTGTAGGGCCGGGGCTCGCCCCTGCCAAGGCCGACGCGACCGTCGGCCCCGGCGTTTCTACATTTTCTATCGACAAACCCAACCGGCACAGCGCCGAGATCACCCGCAGCGGAGTGGAACCGCTGCTCGCGACGCCTCCAAGTTCTGCTCCCGCGCGAAACCAGACGGTCAGCGCCGCGGCGTGCAATCCGGCAGGATGGGCGTTTACGGCCAAGTGGATTGTTGCGGGTTACCTGGGCCACCGGCCAGCACCAGCAGCGAGGAGTCGCCGCGCACGACGCACCCTCCGGTTGACAATCGTTGTCACATATGACAACATGTTATGGCTGAAGGAGATGTTGCGATGAAGAGCGAAAAGCTGGAAGTGGTGCGCGGGAGTGGAAATGTTTTCCGCGACCTTGGGCGCAAAAGCGCGGATGCCGAGCAATTCAAGGCGGTCCTCGCCGCCGAAATCATCAAGGCGCTCGATCGGGAAGGCCTGAGCGTGCGCGCCGCGCACGCACGCACCGGGATTGCGGCGGCCGACTTCTCGCGCATCCGCAACGCGAACCTCGGGCGGTTTACCGTCGATCGCCTCATGTCGATCATCAACCGGCTCGGGGCACGGGTGGAGGTAAATGTCCGCCTGCGGCCTGCGGCAACCGTCGGGCGCGAGGCGACGGCGTAAGGGCACAGCAGTCGATGCGTCGGCCCCTCGAGTCTCTAGGGACAATCCCACCCGGCACAGCGCCGAGATCACCCGCAGCGGAATGGAATCGCTGCTCGCGACGCCTCCAAGTTCTGCTCCAACGCGAAACCAAACGGTTAGCGCCGCGGCGCACTTCCGCGGTTCGGCCGTAATTCGTCCAAGTGGATTGTTGTCAAGCCCGGCGCAGACCCACTCGCTGGCGTGCAGATTTCGCGAAGCTGGCCGCGAAACCGTTGATGACGCTTGCGCCCAGGCCATGAGGACCGGGATTCCCGACATATGGATTTGACAGAATATGGATTGCATGCCATATTATCCGTGTGAGGTGGGTGGTTGAAATCGGCGACGAGTTTGCGCCGGAGTTCGACGCGTTGCCCGAGGATGTGCAGACTGAGATTCTCGCCTTGTCGCTCCTCCTCGAGCGCTTCGGGCCGCAGTTGGGCCGCCCCCGCGTTGACACGCTGAAAGGCTCGCGCCACTCGCATCTGAAGGAGTTGCGGTTCAGCGCCGCCGGAGGCGAGTGGAGAGTCGCCTTCGCTTTTGACTCCCGACGACGTGCCATCTTGCTGGTGGCGGGGGATAAGTCAGGTGGCAGCGAAAAACGATTCTACCGCGAACTCATTCGCAAGGCCGATGACCGCCTCGACGCGCATCTGGGGCGGCTGAGAAAGGAGAGGACGTAACCATGCCGGTGAACGTCAATGACAAAATCCGCGGTTTGCCCGCTCCGCAGCGCCGAAAAGTTGAGGCGCGCGCGGCCGAGTTGATGGCGGAAGAGATGACTTTGCGGGAGCTTCGCAAAGCCCGCAAGCTCACGCAGATCCGCCTCGCCAAGACCCTGAAGATCAATCAGGATAGCGTCTCGCGGCTGGAGAAGCGCAGCGACCTTTTACTGTCAACTCTGCGCAAAGCCGTCGAAGCCATGGGCGGCACCCTCTCCCTGGTCGCGGAGTTCCCCGACCGCCGACCGGTGGTGCTGTCAGCCCTGGGCGAAGACCCGTCGCCCCTCAAAATCGCCGACCGAAAGCCTGCACGCGCCTGATGGGCTGGAAGCAACGACCTAAAAGCATGCTTAGGCCGTTATACGTCAAAGTGCCCGGCGTGGCGACACACGCGTCGATTACTAAACCTTTGGCGACTCATTACTGATGCCAGGCCGATGGGAGCTTGGTCCGCGTTCCAAGCGCAGTCGTCCTTTTTTCCGGGATGCCCCTTCTACTTTCGCAACGCGTCCAAGACGTTCGAAACGTCGCCTACGCCAAAAATGTGATGGGGGGGGGCAGGCCCCCAGGACGGCGGGCAATTCTGACCTCGATAAACCCAAATCTCCCGGGGTTGCTGGCCGCCCGTGATTGGCGTAGCTGAGAACAAGGTGTAGCTGTAGCCGTCCATCTTGAAGCGAGCCTCCCCGAATTCGACTACGCCCTGAACCGCACCCTCAAAAGGCTTGAGGGCAAATACGAAAGCCCCCACCGGTGGGACACAGATTCCGAAGGCCGAATTGGTCGCTTGAGCGCTGCCAGACCCTTGAACTTCCCCCAGAAATTCACTGCCCCGCACAAGGGCTGCCTTACTCAGAACCACTTCGTCGGACTTGGGTGTCACGGGGAACCACTCCGCGGAGAAGCTGGGGCGAAGCTTGAAGACTGCGCCCGTTAACAATATCTTGCCTCCACCCTCGACGGGAATTTCGAGCGTTCGCCCAGGCACGTAGTCGAATTCTCGCGGGGTAGTGTTGGCGAAGATTCGATCTATGCCCTCTCTAGAACCCATCGCGGCCTGGTAGCTTGCTGCCTTGTCCTCTGCGCTCCCCGGCACGGGTTCCCCGGGTTCAAAGACGCGCGTCCGGACCATTAGCCGGACGACGTCGTTGTGAACGTCTAGCGCCTTGACGCGGATGCCGATTTGCTTGTGCGGGCCTGCCGACAAAAAACCGCCCTGCGCAGGGTCGTCCGCCTGAATCAAACAGCCCACCCTTGCGTACGTCGCGGGATTGTTGAGGTCGAATTGGAACCAAAGCCCGCCGCTCTGCGCTCGCATCCAGCCCAGTCCAACCGAAAGGCCTAGAATGACAAACACCCCCGCGCCCAGGGCAAAGCGGGGGACCAGCACACGGGCGGTTAAGGTGGGACGCCAACGCCGGCCCCGCAGAGGAAGGTGCGGCAGCCGCGTGGGAACTTCTTCTGACGCGCTGCTGGCGAGCAAGCGCAGCTCGACGCCCATTCTCGCGTAGTCCTCGAGTTGGGCTCGGCACGCCGAGCAATTCCGGATATGGTCGGCAGCCTCACGGGAAACGCTCTCGCCTTCGTGCAAGGCGGAAACAAATGGCTGAACTTCCTGGCAGTTCATGATTCCTCCTGAGGTTTTTCCCCCCTCCAAATGCGGCGCAGTTGCTCACGCGCGGCGAACAGTCGCGACTTCACGGTTCCGGGGGGAATATCGAGCATCACCGCCAGTTCCGCGCAGGAGTAGCCCTCGACCTCGCGCAGCCACAGCAGGCTGCGGGGCTCCGGTTCGAGACGCGCCAACGCATCTTCCATGAGGGTTGCCGCGTCGGTTCGGAACCCAGCTTGCGGGGATGCGACGGCCCTCTCCTCGCGCGCGCAACGCCTCCACCAGTCGGCAGCGCGCTTGGCGGCGATCCCGAACAGGTACGCCTTCAACGTCGCGCGTGCCGGATTAAACCCATTCGGATGTCGCCACAGTTGCAGGAAGGCCTCTTGCGCGACATCTTCCGCGGCCTTCGCATCGCCCAGGTAGTGGCGCAGGAAGCCTTGCAGGTGTGTGGCGTGCTGGCGGTAGAAACCCGCAAAGGCTTCTGTGTCCCCCCGCCTCAGCCTTTCCCACAATTCCTGTTCGTGTTCCACCGTGGCCATGGCTCCTACCTGTTATTCGCTCCAGCGGCCCAAAAGGTTCATCGAGTGAGGGCCGCGCTGTTCCATTACGACGCGACACAGTTGGGCTGTGGGTTTAGGATTCCGCCTGGAAGTCGCGATACCGTCCCTCTGGTCCGCCTGGTCACGCGGGTTGCACGTCCATTGCCGTCTAGAGTGTGACCGGGGCCGGAGTATTGCGACTTCGCGCGCCCGTTGTTCAGGGCGGGCGATCAAGTGGTTCCGGCGCGGCATCGGCGCCGTTTGCATGAGGCGGCGAGGAGACGCGTCCATAAAATTCTGGGTATCTCTCTTAGGGCCGTTGGCACGTGATACCCCATCGCAGCATTTCCAAGGGCGATGTGGATATCGCGCTCGGCGCGATCGATAGGGGTTTGGCGGAAGTAGAGGCGAAGTAGTCGCGCAACGCGCGAAGGTCTTCGATAGAGGGGTCCGTCCAGATTAGCTTCATTCGGAGAGGAACTGCTTCTTCACTTCGTCGTGAGCTACGACGCGGCCCTGCTCGGCCGCCTCGATCCCCTTGGCAATTTTCTTCCGCACGTACATCTGATAAATGAGATCGTCCCAGGAAGTCTCCTCCGGCATGGCGTCGATCAACTTGTGGGCTTCTTCCCTTACTCCACCCATATTCCTTCCTCCTCTACTTCATTGTCCTTTCCAAAATTTATCACAAGAACCGGCATTCGAGGTAGCAGACGTTTCCCGCCGCCCTCGCCGCGCTCGATAAGGGCCTGGCGGAGGCTACAGCAAAGTAGGGCAGATTATCCGAAGAGGATAAGAATGCGCTTGACTGACGGATGGCTTGTCTGCTAAAGTAGCTGATGGGATTCGTGCAATCAGCGGGTGGCCCAAGATGAATGGCACAACACATCGGCTAAAAATCTCGACTACAGTCGCTCCAGAAACCCATGAATACCTTGCGAGTCTCGTGGAAAGCGGGCGCGCCGCGAGCATGGCGGAGGCTCTGGACCAGGCAGTGCTACGAGCACGAAGCACTGATTCGATGGAGCTACTTGCTAACGATACGGCGGCCTATTTCCAGGCACTGAGCGAAGCTGCTGCTGCGAAGGAGTCCCATTTGGAGGCGGCAGTCGCTCAAATGGCGGACGAAATCAACTTTGACGACTAGACCATTTCCGAGGCGAGGAGAGATTTGGAGCGCTAATCTCGGTACGCCACCCGTTCGCCACTGGGTGCTGGTTGTTTCCCTGGACGCTCGGAATTCAAGTGACCGCATTGATTCTGTGCTCGTCGTGCCCTTCGGCAGCGGTGGAATAGAAGGACCGACTGCAATTCGGCTGGAGCCCGGCGAGACCGGTCTCCCGCAACCGTCTTATCTCAAGGGACATTTCGTCACGACCCTTCCCAAAGCACGGCTAGCCACTCGAGAGGGTCGTATACTTTCGGATCGTCGATTGCGCGAGGTGGTCACCTTGATCCGTAGGGCTGTAGACCCCGAAGCCCCCTACGAGCGACGATTGAATAACCAATAGAATCGGGATGCCTGCCCTGGCGTGATCGGCAAATCGCACGCGGAAGGCATGGCCGCCCGTCTTTTTGCCCTGATGTCTGTCCGCCTCCCGAAAGGAAAGTTCCATGCCCGGTATCCCCGTTCTCCACGTTGAAGCAGACTGCATCGCCCGCGCCTGGGAGGATTCGCTCCTCCTGCTTCACCAGAAAGGCTGCGACCTCAAGACGCAGTACGACAAGCCCGGCGACCCGCCGAGCAAAGACGCGACGATGGTCATCACCATTGCCGACCCGCTCCAGGAGCCGATGATCCACCGCGACTTTCCCGGCGGCCCCGAGGATCTTCAGGAATACGTGATGGAAGTCCTGGAAGGCATCAAGGACCACCTGGTGCGCGACCAGCGCGATCCCGGCGACACGCGCTGGGAATACACCTACCACCAGCGGCTGTTCCGCTATGCCGTCCCCACGATCGAGCCCATCGATCAGATCGAAACCCTTTGCCGTAAGCTGGCGGAGACGCCCTACACGCGGCGCGCCCAGGCCATCACCTGGAAGGTTTGGGAAGACAACGACTGCTACGACCCGGCCTGCCTGCAAAGCGTATGGTGCAGGATTACCGAAGAAAACGGCTCGCCGGTGCTGAGCATGAACGTGCGTTTTCGCTCCAACGACGCTTACAAGGCTGCCTTCATGAATATTTTCGCCTTGGTCGAAATGCAGAGGCGCATTGCGGCGCGGGTTTCGAAGCTGTCCGGCCGGGAAGTGGGAGTGGGCCGCTACTGCCACATGGCCGATAGTTACCATCTCTACGGATCATACTTTCGAGAGTTCGAGGCGCGCTTTCTCGGCGCCGTGGCCAAACGCACCTTCGAGCAGCGCACCCTGCGGTATGCGGATTGGCGCGAGTTGATGGAAGAGGCCCGCCCGGCAATTCTGGAGAAGGCGCGAAAGATGGGGCAGTAAGGTTGTAATTCTCTCTTTATTGGGCGGGGGTGGCAGGCTTGGGGGCCTTTGCGCCCTTTCCGTCCGCTTGCTTTCCGCCTCCCGGAGCCGCCGTGGTGTGGGAGGTGCGTTTATGGCTTTTGAACTCGGGTGCGATATTTTTCATGGGAATCGCGCGCCCCTGTTTGTCGCGTTCCGCAAAATTCAATTCATTCTGGCAGGAAGCCAAGTTGGTCTGTGTGGCGAGCAGAAGGCCGTCCTGATTCTTCAGCAGATACGACAGGTGGAGCTCAATTTGTTGCCGCAAATCGAAAAACTGGTTGGCAGATTGGCTGTATTGCCCGCCGAAGCTGGGATTTTCGTAATGCGAGACGCCTTGCGCCACGCCGTCCAAACGGGGCAGCACTCCGCCGATCGCCATATAGGTCTGAAATCCGAGAAACAAGCTGTCGGGACGGGCTTCGAACTGACTTCGCCAATCTTCCTGGGCCGCCATCGATTTGCGCAAAGAATCCAGGCTCTGGCCGAAGGACTGCCGTTCCGCCGGCGACATCCTCCATTTTTCCGTGTGTACTTGGGCGAGCAGGTCGTTCAAACGGTACTCGGCGAGCCACATTTTGTGCATCAGAGCCTTCACCTGTGCAGGCTCGAGATAACCGGTGGTGGTTGCCTGGGGTGATGGGGCGGCGGGCGTTTGGCCGGGCGCGAGAATCTTTTCCGTCTCTATTTCCTGCGACGCGGGCTCATTAGGATGCGGCGGCAGTGGCGTTTTCTTGGGAGATGATTGCCCGAAAGCGGTAAGCGGACAGGCGGCAACGAACAGCGCTAAGAAAAAATATTTCATCGCTGACCTCACTACTGAGTTAGAGGGCGGAAACCCACAGAAAGATGGTAGGACCTAGGCAGCTTCGTCCACAAACTTTTGCAATACGTGTTGCGCCTCTCGACCGAGGTCCAGGAACTGGATCCCCATGCCCAGGCCGATGCGCGAGAACTTTACCTTGGCGCGACACGTAATGGCCGGCTCTGTCGGCTTGAGCCGGAAGGTAAGCGACAGTTCGGAATCAATGGGAATGGGGAATTGTGTATTGATGAACATGCCGCCGACACTCACGTCGCGAGTTACCATAATCTCATTCCGCTCCAGCGCATCGCAATGAACTTGGGTCACCAACTTGATGCGGCGGTACTGCCGGCGCTCAACCTCCGCTTTAATCAGTTGCGGATCTTCCAATTCCAAGCTGCGCCTCGTGAGTAAGTCCCTTAGCGGGCAGATTCCTGCACTTCTACGGCAAACTTGAAGCGGGGGCGCGGAATGCCTCGTCCCCACCGGTTCGCCTCCCAACGGGCTTGAAGATATTTGATGTCCGGGCGCTGCCCCAAATCCAATGCTGCGGGCGTGACGCCGCAGTGGAATTTCTGCGGAAACCAAAAAACCGCCTGCGTTCCCCAGTTCTGGCCGTCCGCCGAGCCCCAAATGGAAACGTGTAACGATTCCTGTTCCAAAACCTCGGCGATCTCCAGGATCAAAAGAACCGCCTTGCCGGCCAGCGCGCCCAATTCCAGCGGGGCACCCTGCCCCGACCCTTCTGACGTCGTGCCGGCAGGCACCAAATAAATCACGGAAGAATTTGCCATAACGCTGTCGCTCATACGCTGAATCAGGCGCTCCGTACCAAGTTCTGCATCGTACCATAAGTTCCGTCAGGTGCGAAGTGCAGGTCACAGGTTACAGGTTACAGGTCACAGGGGGCAAGTGTCAGGTCGGTTCTGTCAGGTCGGTTCCCGTGCCGTTGGCTGGATTTAAACTGCAACCCAACGGCAGAAGTTTCTGACGCCTGTAACCTGTAACCTGTCACCTCCCCGATCACCGCTTGCCTTTTTTTGTGTGGTACGCATAGACTCACAGATTCAAGGTCACCCATGCGCATATCAATTCGTTTGCTCGTTTCCTTGCTTCTTGTGGCGGGGACTGCCAAGCCGGCGGCGGTTTCCAGCGTTTCACTCGATGGCGACTGGCATTTCCTCGCCGACCCCGGCTTGACGCTCGATGTTCAGAAACTCGATACTGCCGCCTCCGTGCGCCCCACACGCGTCCCCTCGTCATGGCAATCGCAATTCGCTGACCTGCGCGATTACGCTGGGGTGGCGTGGTACTGGCGGACGGTCACGCTGGAGGCGCCCGCGGCTGACCAGGTGGTGCTCCTGCGCTTTGGCGCCGTTGACTACGCGGCGGAGGTTTACGTCAACGGCCAAAAGGCGGGCTCGCACGAGGGCGGGTACCTGCCCTTTGAAATCGACATCACTTCCCTGATCCGCGTGGGCGAAAACCAGGTTGCCGTCCGCGTCGCCGACCCCGGAGCCAAACCCCGTGAGGTTGTCGAGGGCATCAGTTATGCGGAAATCCCACATGGCAAGCAAAATTGGTATGTCCAAACCAGCGGCCTGTGGCAAAGCGTGGAAATCGATTATCGCCCGCGCGTGCGGCTGGGCGCCGTACACATCTCCGCGGCTTCGGACGGCCCCTTTGTGATCACTGCCCCGGTGATCGGCGCAGGCCTGGGCGCCTCCGTGAGCGTGTCGGCGGAGATCCTGGACCCCAACGGCAAAAGCGTGTGGACGAGTTCGCACTCGGGTAGTGATGCGATCGCCAAGCTCAGCGGGCAGATTCACGACCCTCTGCTGTGGAGCACGTCGTTCCCCAATCTGTACCAACTGCGCGTCTCGCTCAGTTCCGGAGACTCCGCCCGCTGCCGCTTCGGCTTCCGTACCTTCAGCACACGCGACGGCAAATTCTATTTAAACGGCAAACCGACATATCTGCGCGGCGCTCTGGATCAGGATTTCTACCCTGACTCGATCTACACGCCGCCTTCGCTCGATTACATCCGCGATGAAATGCGCAAGGCGAAGGCCCTGGGCCTGAACCTGCTTCGGTGCCACATCAAAGTACCCGACCCGCGCTATCTCGAAGCCGCGGATGAAACCGGCATGCTCATCTGGTATGAGATTCCCAACTGGGACAAGCTCACCGCCAATTCCGAGCGGCGCGCCATGGAAACGCTGCAAGGCATGGTGGAGCGCGACGCGAATCACCCCTCCATCGTCATTGTGAGCATCATCAACGAAAGCTGGGGAGCGAACCTGAAGGAGGTTGCCGAACGCGCTTGGCTGAAGTCCGCTTATGAGCAGGCCAAGACCTTTGTCCCCTGGCTGGTGGTGGATAACAGCGCGTGCTGCGATAACTTTCACCTGGCCACCGACATTGCGGACTTCCATCAGTACGCCGCCATTCCCGATTACGCTTCCAACTTCGATCGCCTGGTGGATGACCAGGAGCAGCGCCCCGGCTGGCTCTTCAGCCCCTACGGCGATGCGGCGCCCAAAGGCGATGAGCCCCTGATGCTTTCGGAATTCGGCAATTGGGGATTGCCCGAGGTCCCGGAGGAAAAGCCCTGGTGGTTCGCCCGCGACTTTGGTGGGAAAGAGATCACCAAGCCCGACGGCGTGGAGCAGCGCTTCATCGACTATCAATACAATTCCCTCTTCCCGGACCTGAAAGCGATGAGTGATGCGACCGAGTGGCACGAATACGAAGCGTTGAAGTATGAGATTGCGGCGCTGCGGGCGAATACGGAAATCCAGGGTTATGTCATTACCGAATTCACGGATGTCAACTGGGAGGCGAATGGCTTGCTCGACATGTGGCGCCATCCCAAGGTGTTTGGCGAGGCGCTCGGCCGCTTGCAGCAGGATGACCTCCTCACTCTCCGGAGTGACCAGCGCAATTACAAAGTAGGCGCGCCGGTCGAAGCGGAGGTCGACGTTTCCCACTATGCCTCCGGCGACCTGATGGGTGCGAAAGTTGACTGGCAAGTGGAAGGGACATCCCTCGCGGGTAGCCTGCCGGTGGCTTCTATCCACTCTTCGGAAGCGGCCAAGGTGGGGACGATTCGCTTTATGGCCCCTGTCAGCCCTGCGCCCGTCAAGCGCGTCCTGAAAGCCACCCTTATTCTTTCCGATAAGCCCGTCGCGGAATATTCCCTAAATTATTATTTCTATCCCATCAAACCGCCGGACCTGCCTCCCCCCGTCTCATTCTACGACCCGGCCCCCGGCCGCCTGCGCCGGCTGGTCAATGACATGCGCGAGCGCAATTACCTCGCCCCGACCGGGTCGGAGTCGTTCCCCGTCCTGATCGCATCCACCCTGGATGAGACGGTGAAGAGCAAGCTGCGCGCGGGCGGGCGCGTGATCCTGATCGTCGACGACCCACTGACCCTGGCGCCGGGAATCGAAGTGGCGCCGCGCTCCGCCGACGACTTTAGCGGGAACTGGATTTCCGATTTTTTCTGGCTGAGGAAGGACCGGCCGCCGTTTACCGGCATTGGATTCGATACCCTGGGCGGGTTTGAAACTCAAGCCGTCACGCCTCCGGCCGTCATCAAAGGGATCCCACCGCAGAATTTCAATGATGTTCTGGCGGGGATCACTTACGGTTGGCTCCACGACAATGTGGGAGTCCTGGTGCAAGCCAAAGCTGGCAAGGGCAAGCTGCTGATCTGCACGTTTTCGCTTGCCACCACCTACAGCTCCGATTCCTACGCCACCTTTCTTCTGGACGCCCTGGTGACCTATGTGGTGTCGGATTTCTCACCGCATTTTGAAATACCGATGTGAGGGGTTAGGGGCGAGGGGTTAGGGATTAGGGGTCAGCCCCTACCTTTCACCACGGGGATGCGAACCGACCTTTCGATAGGGGTAGGGAGAAGCGATTGAATTCGGTTCCCCCTCCCTCCGAACCGGACAGGCGGTTCTCCCGCATCCGGCTCTCCAGTTGGTGGTCTTACCTGCGAGAGGACTGACCGGCGGTGGC